>JASMJM010000050.1 GCA_030749725.1 Pseudomonadales bacterium
AGGTTTTTGCCACAGCCAGGAATTTGATACAGGCGGGAATATGTGACGCTGCTCTTGTAGGGGGGGTGGATTCACTCTGCAAGCTGACCGTAAATGGGTTTGCTTCTCTTGAGTCGCTGTCTTCCGGCATCTGTAACCCCATGAGTTGCAATCGTGATGGGATAACCATCGGTGAAGGAGCAGCCCTTTTTACAGTGGAGTCTCAGTCAGTTGGGATTCAGCTGCTGGGCATTGGTGAATCCAACGATGCCTACCATATCTCCTCGCCCGAACCGCAAGGAAGGGGGGCCGAGACGTCAATGCGGGAAGCACTGCAGGATGCCGGACTGCGGCCGCAGGATATTGACTACATCAATATGCATGGAACGGCCACGCCGAAAAACGACCAGATGGAAAGCCGAGCGATTGCCAGAATTTTCGGTACCACGTTGCCGTGCAGTTCTACTAAAGCGCTTACCGGTCACACTTTGGGCGCTTCGGGGGCGACAGAACTGGGGTTGTGCTGGTTAACTCTCTCCTCCTGGAACGATCGTCTTGAGCTGCCTCCTCATGTATGGGATGGCGTCAGGGATGACGGACTGCCAAATCTGCAGCTAGCTGATAGCGAAACCGGCTTATCTCCGGCCAGCCATCATTCCACCCTCAGCAACTCGTTTGCGTTTGGCGGCAACAATATTTCAGTCATCCTGGGAAGAAAGCCTGATGGACCTTCCGATGAATGAAATGCCGGTTCAGTATACGGTTGACGAACTGTTACCCCACAAGGGTCGCATGGTCCTGCTGGATGAGATACTAAACTGGGACGCTAACTCGCTCACCGCGTCTGTCTGCGTTGGCAGCAATGGACTTTTCGTGGACAAACAAAATTCCGTTCCCGCCTGGGTTGGTATCGAGTACATGGCACAAACTATTGCAGCCTGGGCCGGGACGAAGGCGCTGCAGATTGGTAATCCTGTAAGGCCGGGGTTTCTCCTCGGAACACGTAAGTACGTTGCCAGAACAGAGAGTTTCAAATGTTTAGAAGAACTGGTGGTGTTTGTAGAGCAGAAGTACCATAACAACGAGATGAGCGCATTCGATTGCTTGATTAAAGCTAACGATGGGGGTGTAATCGCAACAGCATCGTTAAGTGTGTATCAACCGGAGAGTTGAGTAGAGATGGCTAAATCTGTGTTGGTTACAGGCTCCAGCCGCGGTATAGGTAGGGCTACAGCAAGGAATCTCGCTGAAGGTGGTTATGACATAGTTTTACACTTTCACCAGAGGATTGACGCGGTCATGGAGGTAAAGAGGGAGATAGAAGAACTGGGCAGCAGCGTTCGTGTGTTGCAGTTCGACATTGGCGATCGCCAACAGTGCCGTGAAGTCCTTGAAGCAGACATCGAGGAAAATGGCATCTATTTCGGTGTAGTGTGCAACGCAGGAGTGGTGAGAGACAATGCCTTTCCCGCCATCACGGAAGATGAATGGGATTCCGTGCTCCATACTAATCTGGACGGGTTCTACAATGTACTTAGGCCATTGGTTATGCCGATGGTCAGAGCGCGTGAGGGTCGTATTGTTACCCTGGCATCGGTTTCAGGCATTATCGGCCAGAGGGGGCAAGTAAACTACAGTGCATCAAAAGCAGGAATTATAGGTGCAACTAAAGCGTTAGCTGTTGAGTTGGCAAAGCGAAAGATAACAGTTAACTGCGTAGCACCCGGCTTGATCGAAACGGAAATGATCGAAGATGCACCCATTGCGGAAGCGCTGACGATGATTCCTTTACGCAGAGTGGGAACGCCAGAAGAAGTTGCCAGTTTGATTCGGTATCTGCTATCGGATGGTGCTGCATATATAACCCGCCAGGTTATCAGTGTTAACGGTGGTATGTGCTAATGAAGAGAGTTGTTGTTACCGGTCAGGCAGGTATCACGTCCCTGGGTGAAGATTGGGAAACGATTATTGAAAACCTGAAAAGATATCAGAACGGTGTCGTGCGGATGGATGAATGGGATCGATATGAAGATCTGAGAACGCGGTTGGCCGCGCCCGTTACCCATTTCAAGTTGCCGGAACAATACACTCGCAAGAAGACTCGCAGTATGGGTCGGGTCTCTCAGCTTGCCACTCGCACGGTGGAAATCGCTCTTGAGGATGCTGGCCTGCTGGATGAAGCGGAAATCACAGACGGATCGATGGGGACCTCCTACGGTTCCTCATCCGGTACACCGGACGCCCTCGGAGACTTCGGCAATATGGTGCTACACAACACCATGAAGGGAATTACGGCAAACACCTACATCAAGATGATGCCCCATACGACAGCCGTGAACATTGGCGTGTTCTTCGGATTGACGGGCCGTGTAATCACCACCAGCAGTGCTTGCACGTCCGGGAGCCAGGGCATCGGCTATGCCTACGAAGCTATCAAACATGGCATGCAGACCATGATGGTCGCAGGTGGCGCAGAAGAACTGGATGCAACCCAGGCAGCCGTATTTGATACGCTCTTTGCCACCAGTACCAGAAATGAATCCCCCGGTATGTCCCCCAGACCATTTGACAGTGATCGCGATGGCCTGGTTATAGGAGAAGGAGCCGGCACCTTGATCCTGGAGGAACTGGATCACGCAAAGGTCCGGGGAGCGAATATATATGCGGAAGTCGTTGGCTTCTCCTGTAATTCTGATGGCCGCCATATCACTCAACCCAATGCCACTACGATGCAGATTGCCCTTGAAAATGCTGTGCAGGACGCGGGAATTTCGGCCAATGAAATAGGTTATGTCAATGCCCATGGCACCGCCACCGACCAGGGAGACATCGCGGAATCCAAGGCAACATTTTCGGCCTTGGGTGCCAAACCGATCAGTTCATTGAAGTCCTATCTGGGTCACACGCTCGGCGCCTGCGGTGCAATCGAAGCTTGGCTAAGTATCGGCATGATGCTTAACGACTGGTATGCACCGACAATCAATCTGGATAAGGTGGACGAGAACTGTGCTGATCTGGATTACGTGATGAAGGAAGGTCGCACGATTAGTAGTGAATATGTCATGAGCAACAATTTTGCATTCGGCGGGATCAATACCTCACTCATCTTCAAACGATGGGCATAACCGACAGTCGTCTACTCGTCTTTCAGTGTCACCACCGTACCCTTAAGGGCAACTCCAGCCATGATAGCACCGGCACCACATTTAATAGTTGAGTCACTCACTGTTTCTCGGCCCCTATAGTTGGATTTAATATTGATTACAGCGTTTCCTCCTTCCCGTATGACTCGTTGCTGGAGCGAAATGATCGCGGATAGGAATACCCATCTGCATGCTGTTACATCCGATTTTCCAAATGCATTGGTCTTCTTGTTCGTACTGAACTCACCAAAATCCCGTAACACCTTACTGTGAGGTCTGTCACCAAAATACAGTTGGATACTGGAATCAATTGCTGTTCTCGCCTCCAAGGAGTTAAGAGCTTCGTCGAGAGCAATGTCGTACAGCGTGTCACGTGCGAGACAATGCTGAGGTATAGCCAGAGAAAACACGATGGCAAGCGTGGCTATGGTCTTATTCACAGTATGACTCCGCTGATCTGAACACGGTAACCGGCTAACGCATCGCGCAGCCGAGGGGAGAATTCTGCAGGGGTGTGATGTTGATGCGCACTTTTGTATTGACCGCGAAGAGTTGAGGGAGTTCAACATGAGTGAAATCGAAACCTTCGTCACCCATCTGGAGTGCAGCGAAACAGGTCAGCATTACCCGGCAGATACGCGCCACAACCTATCGGACAAGGGTAAACCCCTGCTGGTTCGCTACGATCTCGCCGGCATCGGCAACGCTCTGCAAAAGGATCGGCTGTCTGCAAGAGCTGCTGAACTGTGGCGCTATCGGGAGTTTCTACCTATCCGCCACGGGGAGAATATCACCCGCCTCGGCGAAGTCATCACGCCATTGCTGGGCTCCCCTGCCATTCAGCAAGCCCTGGGTTGCGGTGAGATTCTGATCAAGGATGAAGGACGCCTGCCGACCGGATCCTTTAAGGCACGGGGTGTGGCGGTGGCGGTCTCTATGGCGAAGGAACTGGGAATAAAACGAATGGCCATGCCAACTAACGGTAATGCCGGGGCGGCGCTGGCAGCCTACTGTTCTGCGGCCGGCATCGAGTCCTTTGTGTTCTGCCCAGACGACACGCCTGAGGTGAACATCAAGGAAATCGCGTTTCAGGGAGCACACACCTTCCTTGTAAACGGCCTCATCAATGACTGTGGTCGAATCGTTAGTGAAGGTGTGGAACGCATGCAATGGTTCGATACATCGACGCTGAAGGAGCCGTATCGCATCGAGGGCAAAAAGACCATGGGGCTGGAGCTGGCAGAACAGTGTCACTGGGAGTTGCCGGACGTCATTCTCTACCCCACAGGCGGGGGTACGGGATTGATCGGCATGTGGAAGGCGTTTCAGGAGCTTGCCGCGATCGGCTGGATAGGAGAGCGGCTGCCACGTATGGTAGCGGTTCAATCCAGCGGCTGCGCGCCGATCGTGCAGGCGTTCGAGGCGGGAAACGACCATGCTGAGTTTTGGCCGAACGCTCATACCGTTGCAGCGGGCATCCGGGTGCCGGCTGCCATCGGCGATTTCCTGATACTCAGGGCGATAAGAGAGAGTAACGGCTTTGCCACCGCGGTCGATGACGAAGATATCTTGCTGGCGCAGCGGGAATGCGCCAGGACCGAGGGGATCATGCTCTGTCCAGAAGGCGCTGCCACCCTTGCCGCCCTGAAGAAGGAAGTGGTCCGAGGCCGCATTGCCACGTCAGAGCGCGTGGTCCTCTTCAACTGTGCCAGCGGCTTGAAATATCCTCTGCCAAAGGCCGGCAAACACCTGGATATCCGGCAACCCGTCGATTATGCCAAGCTGACCTGAGCCCCGCAGTCTGAACCTTTTAAGCGCTAATGCACCACTGACATATGTGCGAGCGTTACTGCACCACTGACATATTGTGCGAGCCTTAATGCACCACTGACATATTGTGTTGCAATGCGACTAATCTGGGAATTGGTAGGATGGACGGGAAGCGACTATGGCTGCATACGATCTGATTCTCCGCAATGCGCTGATCTTCGATGGCGCAGGTGGCGAACCGTTGGAAGGGGATATTGCCGTCAAGGGTGATCGCATCGAACAGCTTGGTGCAGTGGACGCCGCTGCATATGAGGAGTTGGATCTGACAGGCGCAGCCGTCGCGCCGGGATTTATCGACGTCCATACCCACGATGACTTCGCAGCCCTGCTTTATCCTGACATGAGTTTTAAGCTGCTTGGTGGCGTAACCACCTCGGTCGTTGGAAACTGCGGCATGGCAGCAGCCCCGTTCCCAGCAGCCGCCGCTCTGGCGAAGGCATTTCACCCAAACCAGAAGCTGCCGGAATGGGAAGGTTATGGGGGATACCTCGATCACCTCGATCGACACCCAGCCAGCCTCAATGTCGCCGTACTGGCGGGCCACGGCACCATCCGCACGGCGGTCATGGGGGGCGCCACGCGAGTACCGACGTCGAGTGAATTGGCGCAGATGCAAGCCGTGTTTGAGGAGGGTCTGGCTGCCGGTGTCATTGGCTTGTCCACAGGCTTGATCTATGAACCGGGCCGCCATGCCGACACAGACGAGATCGTGGCGATGGCCGCAGTGATGGCGGACAAGGGGGGCATATACGCCACCCATATGCGTGACGAAGGCAGCGGGTTGCTGGAGTCTCTTAAAGAAGCCGTCGAAATCGGCAGTCGGGCCGGTGTCGGCATCCAGATATCCCACCACAAGGCGGCAGGCAGGGAAAACTGGGGGAAGGTAGAGGATTCCACCCAATTCATAGAATCGGCTCAACAACAGGGCGTCAACATTCATGCCGACCAATATCCGTATACTGCAGGCAGTACGTTCCTCTCAGCCGTAGTTCCGCGGGGCATGAATCAGGCAGAAGACGGATTGGGGATGATGGACGCAGAGGGGATCGTCATTGCTTCAACCAGCATCCAAACGGAGTGGGAAGGAAAATCGATCGCCGAGCTATCTGATCATTTCAAACTCTCCCCGCAGAGGACTGCAGAGAAGATTCTCAAGACGGAGCCGGGAGCCACTGTCGTGCTGCACAGCATGAGCGAGGTGGACGTGCAGATGGTCATGCAGCACGCCAGCACCATGATCGGTTCGGACGGGCTTCCCACCCTGGAAGGAAAGCCCCATCCAAGGTTATCCAATACGTTTGCGCGGGTACTGGGCCTCTACTCAAGAGAGCTGAATCTATTCCCGCTGCAGGAAGCCATCCACAAGATGACCGGCCTGCCTGCCAGGAAATTCGCCTTCACGGATCGTGGCGAGATCCGCCCGGGCGCCTTTGCGGATCTGGTTGTCTTCGATCCAGCGACCGTGATCGACCAAGGAACATTCACGGACCCCAACCGATACCCAAAGGGGATCGATCGGGTGTTTGTGAACGGGGTGGAAGCGGTCAGGCAAGGTCAGCACACGGGTGCACGATCCGGCAGAACCCTGCGCAGGAATCTCTGACAGCAGCCTCTTCGGCAAATCCTCAATTGAACCTGGATGCTGTGAGTGGTGACTCAGTGTAACCATCCCGATGCTGTGCTGGAGGTTCCGATGCGTTTTTTGATTACGTTCAATCACATCGACGGAGAGTGGGATCGCCTGTCCCCGAAGGATCAGGAGCGTCATAGCTCCCGGTTGCAGGAATTCATGACGGCCCTTAGGACAGAGAAAAATACGGAGCTTGTCTTCTTCCACCCGGCAACTCAAGCGAAGACGATTCGCATGCATCCTGATCGAAGCGTTGAAGTGAGCGACGGACCCTGTCACCAGTCCTCGGAGCAACCAGGCGGCTTCTACATCATCGAAGCAGATTCGATGCAGGACGCCGTCGAGTGGGCGGAGAAGGGTCGCTTTATGGTGGGCAGCAACGAGGTCCGCCAGATCGCGGAGTTCCCGGGATAGGCAGCTGTCAAACCCCGACCGGCCGACGACAGCTACAACAGGATCGTGACTCGATTGAGAAAAACGCTGCTGCCGTCGCGGTCGCTACCTGCCCTCAGACATAGGTGCTGCCCTTCATGCCCGAGCCAATATCCTGACGCATCACGACGTTGACCAGTGCCGGTTTGCCGGATGCGAACGCCCGCTCCAAGGCTGGGCCGATCTCTTCCGGCCGCTCGCAGAACTCACCATGGCCACCCATGGCTTCGACGATCTTGTCGTAACGGGTGAAGTTGAGCCTGGTAGCGACTAACCGATTGGCGCCGTAGGTCATCGCTTGTGGACGCGCCATCTGACCCCACAGGCCATCGACACCAACGATGCCGACGATGGGCAGCTCGAAGCGTACCGCTGTGTCATATTCAAAACCGTTCAGACCGAATGACCCATCGCCATAGATGATCAATACCCGCTTGTCCGGTTTGGCAAGCTGGGCGGCCAGCGCAAATGGCATGCCGACTCCCAGGGTTCCCAGAGGACCCGGATCCATCCAGCCATTTTCGGCCGGCACCGGCAAAACTTTGGCAGCCTGGGCGACGATATCCCCGCCGTCCCCGATCAGGATCATATCCTTGTCTGCTACGTAATCGCGAATCTCACGGCACAACCGCAGCGGATCGATCGGCACCTCATCCGAATCGAGCCGTGCAGTGAATTCAGCTTCCAATTGGTTTTCCCGTTCGATCAGCTGATCGCGCCAGGCGGAGTGATCCATGCTGTCGCCACTGTCTTCCATGCACTGCATCGTCATATCGAAACTGGCATTCAGATTGCCGACAACGGCTGCGTCCACCGACCGGTTGGTTCCGATCAGCTCATTCTCGATGTCGAGCTGAATAATCTTGGCATCTGCCGCGATGGTGCGCCCGTAACCGAGACGGAAGTCCAACAGCACACCGGCACATATAAAGAGGTCACATGTCTGCAGAGATTCGCGGCGCACCCGATTTAACAGCTCCGGAGTGCCTGGTTTTACAGTGCCTCTTCCCATCCCGTTGACAAAGGTGGGAATGTGGGTCTTCTCGATAAACTTCTGAATGGTGGCGGACGCATTGGACCATTTGACGCTGGTGCCCGCCATCATCACCGGCTTCTTGGCAGTTTGGAGCAGTTCGACCGCGCGCCGCACATCCTCTTTATCCGGCATCATTACCGGTGGCTTGGGACGCATGGTGGGAAAGCGTACGGTATCCTCTTCAACCGTTCCGCCCAACACGTCCATCGGTATTTCCAGGAATGCCGGGCCCGGGTTACCGGATACGGCGTGGCGAATACCCAGTTCGATGTAGTCCGGAATCCGTCGCGTATCGTAGCAGGTATCTGCCCACTTGGTGATCGGCTTCATCACGGCCACGTGGTCCATCTCCTGCAGTGATCCACGCCTTAGATTATTAAAAGGGCCCTGCCCGCCGATCACCAGGATTGGACTGTTGGCGCGCCACGCATTCGCTACACCGGTAGTGCCGTCGGTAGTCCCCGGGCCAGCAGTGAGTACCGCACAACCGATCTTGCCTGGATTCAGGCGACTCCAGGCATCCGCAGCGTGCACTGCGGCTTGTTCATGGCGTACATCGATTACCTTTATTCCCTCGTCCAGGCAGCCATCGTAAATAGCCATTATGTGGCCGCCGCTCAGTGTAAAGATACACTCCACGCCAGCCTGTTTAAGAGCTTTTGCTGCCAACTTACCGCCATGTACTTCCATACGTCACCTCTGTGATTGCGTTTGGCTCAGGAGCCAAGCCACAATTAGGATTGTGTTTGGCCAACGTGTCGAGCCAAAACTAGGATTGTGTTTGGCGGGGGTGCCAAACCACAAGTAACTCATGATTATCCAGCCGTCTGATGGACGGCTGGTGCAACCCGGTACGATATTTCATTGCAGATAGTTTGGCAAGGTCGCCGCTTCACGGGCGCTGGATCTTGAGGAGCGAGGGCCCCTTGCGGAGCGGCGGCCCTCCGGGTCGATATACTGACAGATTGGGCCGAGCGGGATTCAGCTTGGGCCGAGCAGGATTCAACTTGGACCGAGCGGGATTCAGCTTGGATTGGCAGGGCATTAGTGCGAATATAAAAGTCGGATCGCAAAACTGCGCGGAAAATAATATGACTTCCCCTGTGCAATATATCAAACAAACCCACGACCTCTATGACAGTCTCGGCTACCCGCCCTATCAGTGGTTCAAAGCAGACTCACCGGCTGCATGGACGGAACTTTCCAGACCACTCAACCAATCCCGTTTGGGTATGCTCTCCACAGCCGGCACCTATATCGCCGGACAGGTGGCTTACTACTACAAAGACGATACCTCTGTGCGAAAAATCCCGGCCGACACAGAGCTGAACAAACTGCGCTTTTCCCACGTCACTGAAAACTACCTGGTGGATGCCCGCAAAGATCCCCGCACCGTTTTCCCCCTGCAAGCACTGCACCGGCTGCAGCAGGAGGGGCTGATCGGCAGCCTGGCCGATAACTACTACTCCTGCATGGGAGGGATTTACTCACAACGCCGGGTGCAGGAGGATTTGATTCCCAACCTCAGGACGGCTATGGCGGCGGAAGGAATCGATGTTCTGTTGCTGGTGCCTCTCTGACCCGTGTGCCATCAGACCGTGAGTCTGATCGCCAGGACATTTGAGCAGGAGGGCACGCCGACACTTATCCTCGGCAGCGCACTCGACATATTGCGCTCGGGAGCAGCCCCCAGGGTGCAATTCCTCAACTATCCGTTGGGATTTACAGCCGGTAAGCCGTTCGACCCCGAAAACCAACGACAGGTCTTAGCGACCGCTGTGCAGGGGTTCGATCAGATGCAGGAAGCCGGTATCTGCCGGATGGATTTTGACTGGCCAGAGGGCTGGGCCATGATCGAAGAGCGGGAGCAGAACACTTCCGGCACCGATCTTCGTTCACCGAGAGATACCACACCCCGTTACCAGACAGAGGAGGACCGGCTTCTCGCTGAAAGTATGCAGGGCTAGGCGCCCCCGGCTAGGCGCCCCCGGCAGGCGCCCCGGCTTGGCGCCCCAGGTCGGCGCCGCACCTGGCTGCCCCTTGGAATCTCCATGATAAAACTGTTAGCGACGCTAACGTTGGTGGTCCTTGTAGCTGCAGCGGCAAGCATGCTCATATCCCTGAACGAAAATCCGCCCCAACAGACGCCGATCGTATCCGCAACCACAAGCACACGTTCTCAAGCGCACGATTCCGATGCTGCCCCAGTCGCTGACACCAGCCTGATCGAGACTGCCGGGCAGCAGGCGGGCGGTCTGGATACACTGCTGGCAACACTGTATGCCAGCTCCGATGTCGATGCCTTGCTTGCCGGTGCCTTGGTCAGTCAGCATCTGTTAGATCCAGAGGAGGAACTGTATGACAGCTATCGACCGGAAGCGTTCTACGCCCTGGCGCTCTCGTTGGACGCGAGGGATCCCATCTTGTTGTTCGTGCTGAGTAACTACTGCCTGTCCGATGGCGGCAGTGAAAGATTCTGCCAGCAAAATCGATATCTACAGTCATTTTCCGAAGTCAGTGGCGACAACGCCATTGCCTGGGCAATGCGGGCCACCCAGTCGTATCGATCCGGCGATTACCATGAGATCCCCAGCCTTCTGGATAAAACCGGTCATGCCATTCTCTTCACCGACTACTGGCCGGAAGTTATGCTGGTCCTGCTACAGGCTTTTCAGCAAGCTGACTTCTCCGCCGATCTACAAGAGGCGTACTTCTCAGCCTTCGAAGTCGCTCCCAGTTCCTTCCTTTTTTACCGTGATTTGCTGGCCATGTGCACAGCTTCCAGTGAACTGGACAACAGCGCGTGGCTGTCGGGATGTCAAAGCCTGGGCCGGATCATGCAGCAAGGCAGCAGCCTGATGACCACCTCCACCGGAATCAGCATTGAAAGCTCCGCCAACCGGTCGCTCGGATTGGAAACCACTTTACTGTCCGAGCAGACTGCAGAGGTCGAGCGTCTGTCTGCTCTCTTGACCAACGTTACCCGCCGGGGCCAGATTGACGCTGCATCCCTGCAACGGTATCTGGATGATCTGGCCAAGTACGGAGAAAAGGAATCACTGTCCCGAATGGAACCTTGAACCCCACCTTGAGCACAATTACCCGATTAGATCCTATCACATTCTCCACAAACTGGATATTCTGGAGGATTGTATGAACTATTACGCAGAATATACTAATGTGGTGAATCTATGCCCAATTACCGGCATGAAGCGATAAAAAGTGGAGATAACTGCTTCATGGACACATCCGACCTACGTAGATCACGCCCTGCCACTACCCAGCTGGTTACCTATCCCCGTAACTCACTCCCATCCCCGCTCTGACATCGTTACTGACACTATAAGTGGGAATGGGGTAGCGCAGGCCATTGCCGGATAGCCTCTCCAGGCCTTCGATAACCCCGGGCAGGTACTTGGGCGGCAACGCCATCAACAGCTCATCCTCCATCACCCCTCCATAGCGTCGTTCAGCAAAACAGGGGATGGATAGACTGGGCTCTCCCGTCGCGAGCGCCCTGCCCCAGGAGTCGGCACAGGCTGACTCGCCGACGCAACCCCACTCCAGTTTCTTGTAGCCGAGCCACTGTAATCCGTTGATAAATAGAATCATCTGTGCCGGCGTTGCATAGATCAGACAGATATCAGGTGGATTGAGCCGACCGGACACCAGCGGGCTGACCACCAGCGCTTTGTAGCGACCGTACTCCACCGTATCCATGGCATGCTGATGGGCGCTGGAGTCCTCGAGGGTGCCATACCAGACACCGTGCATGCCCTTGCCGGACAGCCACTCTTCATCGCGCGGATGCAAGCCAACCACCGCACCACACTGTGCGCCAACCAGATCATCCATGGTGACGCCAACAGTCCAGCCATTGCGACTGGCCTGCCCGACGATTTGATCGGTGGCGTGAATCGCGGTGGGTCTGCGCAGACGCGGTATCTTCTCCATCTCCTCGACGCTTTCGAACAGTTTCATACCGATGGGGGTGGTACGTAATCTCAGTAGGCGGATGAGATCGGCAACTAGTTGGGGCCAGTCGAAACTTTGCTGGCTGCTGGTGATAACGGATTCATCTGACATGATGTTGCCTCCTCGGGTGATCGATGCCGGATAGTGTCTCAATCTCGCCGCCAGCGTCAACGACAAGATGCATCCGCGGCGTCCATGCAACATAAATAGTCAAGCGGGTTCTTTATCAAGGTCGATTGCTATAAGCTTGGCAGTCTCAGCAGAAAACAAGGTATACACATGTCAGATTATCAAACCCTGAATATCGATCGGGTCGGAACCGATGAACGGGTCGGCCGCATCAGCCTGAATCGACCGGAAAAGCTAAACGCCCTTTCCCAGGAACTCCTGTATGAGTTTTGGGATGCGCTCCACGAGATGGAAGCCGACAGCAGCATCAGGACCATCATCGTTAAAGGCGAAGGCCGTGCCTTCAGCGCCGGCTACGACCTTACCCCCAGTCGGGGTGGCGCCGATGCCGTGGTGCGCCGGCACAGATCCGTGGACGACAAGGGTCGACGTTTGCTGATGGGAATCCGTACCGGCATGCAGCAGATCACCGATATCCACATGTACTTCTGGAACATGGCCAAGATTACCATCGCCCAGGTACACGGCTACGCAGTCGCCGGCGGCTGTGAACTGGCCATGATGGCTGATCTGGTGGTTGCCGCCGACGATGCTCAACTGGGTCATCCGGGCCTGCGGGGTTTGGGTACCAGCCGTACCGGGGTCATCTGGCCGCTGGTTATCGGCATGCGCAAGGCGAAGGAACTCTACTACACGGGTGAAAATGTCACCGGCCTGGAAGCTGAAGAGATCGGCATGATCAATTACTCCTGGCCTCTCGATGAACTGGATAAGCATACCATTGCGCTGGCGGATCGCATCGCCATCATGTCCGCCGATCACCTGGCCATCCTCAAGCTCAACATGAACCGCTTCTACGAGAACATGGGCATCTACTCCTCGGTGCGCAGCAGCACCGATCTGGATGCGGCCGGCCAGTTCACGGAATTCTCCTATGACTATCAGGATCAGATGCGCGAGGGTGGCCTGCGACAGGCACTCAAATGGCGCGATGATCCCTTCAGGGACAGCGATACCTACAAGAAGAAGCGTGGCGGAGACGCCCGTGTTGGTTCCAAGCGTGCCAAAGCAGCAAAGAGCAAAGCAGGAGCCAGGAAGAAACCAGCCTCAAAGAAGCGACCGGCAGCTAAGAAACGACCAGCCAAGAAAAGGAAGTAACCGGGAGAGGGGCAAGCTGCAGAAATGGCCCTGGCGAGAGAGCATCAACGGCTCGCATCGCTGTCGTCATGCCCACAAAATGAAAAGCCTGCCATCGTGGCAGGCTTGGCGATGAACGACCGCTCTTAGACGTAGAGCGACTTTAAGCTTCGATAGAGACTTGCATCTTCTGCAACGCCTTCGCTTCGATCTGTCGAATTCGTTCCAGAGAAACTCCGTATTTCGCCGCCAGTTCCTTCAGACCCGCTTTCTCATCGGCCAGCCAGCGGCTGCGAACGATGTCCAGACTTCTCTCATCCAGATTCTCAAGGGCAGTGTGCAATCCGGCCACCTGCACTTCTTTGGTCTCATCCTGTTGCAGCAGGACCACCGGATTATCCGATCGTGCACCGGTCAAATAGTCTGCCGGGGCCGGACCGTCCTTTTCCTGTGCGGAATCAAAGCTCTCATCCACCCCGAACAGGCGTGATTCCATTTCCACCACCTCATCCGGCTTGACTCCGAGATCTTCGGCAATCAATTTGACCTCCTGCGGATTGCACCAACCGAGACGTCGCTTGGCTTTGCGCAGGTTGAAGAACAGCTTGCGTTGCGCCTTGGTGGTGGCAACTTTCACCAGACGCCAGTTCTTGAGGATGAATTCATGAATTTCCGCCTTGATCCAGTAGACGGCAAAGGAGACCAAACGGACTTTATGCTGCAGATCGAATCGCCGTACGGATTTCATCAAACCGACGTTGCCCTGCTGGATCAGGTCCTCGAGCGGCAATCCATAGCCCTTATAGCTCTTTGCCACATAGACGACATAACGCAGGTGGGCCATGATGATCCGGCGAGCGGCATCCAGGTCATCGTCTTCCTGCAGGCGGGTGAAGAGATCGATCTCCTCCTCCTTACGCAACATGGGAATCTGATGAACCGTGTTGATATATGCCTGCAGGCTGCCGCTACCGACTACCGGTAGATTAGCAGTGGCTGTTGCTGTGGTCATTCATGCCTCGGTGAAAAGTTACCTTGTTTCAATGGCTTAGACGGCTTTGTCAGGCCTTTGTTCCCTTCAATACCCTATATAGGATCGATTGATGATTTCTCAAGAGGCCAGGTCGAGATTTTTCAATCAGGATCCACCTGTGGGACAATGACCGGCAGGCCAACCGAAACAGACTCAATCGGATATCCCCATGAACAGAGATCTCTGGGACCGGCGTTACGAACAGAGAGAATTCGTCTGGACGGCAGATCCAAATCAGTTTCTGGTGGCTGAGACTAAGGATCTATCGCCCGGCAGAGCCTTGGATCTCGGCGCCGGTGAAGGTCGCAATGCCGTCTGGCTGGCCAAGCAGGGCTGGCAGGTGGCAGCGATCGACTTCTCGGCCGTCGGTATCAGCAAAGGTGAGAAACTCGCCAACAGTGAAGACGTCGCCGTCAACTGGATATGTGACGATGCCACCCGCTACAAATCGGCGCAAGACCGTTTCGACCTGATCATAATGCTCTACTTTCATATCCCCCGGGCGCAGCAACGCACGGTCATTCACAACAGTCTGATGGGCCTGGCAGCCGGCGGACATTTTCTCTACGTGGGTCACGATCTCAGCAATATAGAGAAGGGACAGGGAGGTCCACAGGACCCGGACCTGCTCTGTACGCCATCGGATATCGAGCGTGACCTTATGGATTGCGAAATCATCCGGGCAGAGGTGGTACAACGATCGGTATCCTCAGAACCTGGCCACGGTGGCGCCCCAGACCTCATTGCCCTGGACACGCTGGTTCATGCACGCAGGTCGTGAGTGACAGCTTCATGATGTTGCGGGCAGAACGCCTATGGTTGAGCTGATGATAGATTCGCCGGGAATCAAGATATGACGCTGTTAGCTGTAAATGGTATTGAGGTCGAATATGACACGTTCGGCAATCGCGGTGATCGTGTGCTGTTGATGGTGATGGGTCTGGGGGCCCAGATGGTTTTCTGGGATGATGGACTCTGTCAACTCCTGGCGGATGCAGGTCACTACCTGATTCGCTTCGACAATCGCGATGTCGGTCTCTCCACAAAATTCGACAGTGAGCCGGTGCCCGATATGGCTCAACTCGCCACCGACTTGGCCCAGGGCATCACCCCCTCGGTCCCCTACACGCTGGAGGACATGGCGGAGGACGGCTTTGCTCTCCTGTTAGCACTCGACATCGAGCAGTCCCACATCTGTGGAGCTTCCATGGGAGGTATGATCGTGCAGGCCATGGCCATTCGGCATCCGGACAGAGTCAAATCCATCACCTCGATCATGTCCAGCACGGGCAATCCCGAACTTCCCCAGGCGTCGTCGGAGGCAATGACCGCCCTGGTCACTCCGCCTCCGACGACCCGCCAAGGTAATATCGATCGTTCGGTTCAGACGTTAAAGGTGATCGGCAGTCCCGGCTTTCCCATCGATGAAGAGCGGGTGAAAGCACGTGCAGCCAGATCCTACGATCGTTCTTTTTATCCGAAGGGCACGGCCCGGCAGATGGCCGCTATCGTGGCCCATGGCGACCGTAGACCCCAGCTCAGTTCTCTGCAGCTACCTGCACTGGTGATCCACGGAAGCGCCGATCCACTGGTTCCCGTGGAAGCAGGCAAGGATACGCACGCCGCCATCCAAGGATCTGATCTGCTCCTGATCGACGGGATGGGACACGATCTGCCTCGCGGCGCGTGGCATCAGATAGTAGCGGCGATTACAGGGCTAACGACAGCCAATGACTAAGGCCGCCGGCTAAGTGCGACCGGCGGGGTGCGGCCGGCTAGGTGCGCCGGCCAGGCGTCCCCGACGAGCGCATGCAAAAAAGAGAGAAGAAGAATGACGGATGGGCTTCCTGATATCTGGCGCGTTGACCAGATCGATTGGCAAACCTGGGTGGTGGAGGAACGCGCTACCCTGATGTTCGTGTTGAGGGGCGATCAGGTTCTACTGATCAGAAAAAAAAGGGGCCTCGGCGCCGGCAAGATCAACGGGCCCGGTGGCCGCATAGAGGAAGGTGAGACACCCATGCAGTGTGCAATCCGGGAAACGCAGGAAGAATTGAAGATCACACCCCTCAACGTCGTCGCGCGGGGCGAACTTCGCTTTCATTCAGATGACTTCCCCAAAATTCACGGCTACGTCTTCGTGGCGACCGACTACCAGGGAACAGCGACAGAAACCGAGGAAGCCATTCCGTTGTGGACGCCCGTAGATGAGATTCCATACGAGGAAATGTGGGAGGACGATATCTACTGGTTACCGCAGGTTCTGTCAGGGAAGGGCGTCGATGGCAGGTTTGTGTTTCAAGGAGAAGATCTGCTGGACTGGCAAGTCAATAGTGTATAGGTGCGATCAGTGCCACTCAGAGAGCACCAGCCGGCCCACTGCAATTGCTCTTCTATCCTGCCCTAACTCCCGGCGTTTTCCACACTGCCGGCACGTGCTTCCTTCTCAAGCAGTCTTGCTCCCCTCAAGATCCCACCTAACGAGTAATTACCTTCGTGACATGCGTATTCATAGACTTGATCGTCACTGGCCGGCCACGGATATTCTCCGCTCCAGGGCTCGGCCCAGGTAGGATCATCCACGGTGAATTGATACAACAGGGTATCTCTGTCGAGTCGGGAGAATCGCTCAAGCACATGGAGATCCTTCGACGCCATCCCCAGACCTGACTGTGGACGGAAATTAGTGGTATCCACAACCAGCGTGTCTCCTTCCCAATGGCCTACAGAGTCGCCCATCCACTTCCGGACGTCGGCGGGTACATGCTTATCATTCATGCGAACGATTCGCGCGTCGTGATTCATCTCAACGAGAATCATGACATGATCTTCGGTCTGCACTATTTTCTTGAGGTTGTTATACATAACCGGCAGCATGGGTGGACCCGAAGTCGATCCAAATCCCAACAGGCATCGCTCTCCCAATGGACGCAGCTCCGGATCGTCATAAGGCCCACTATCCATATCTATCCACCAGGCTTCACCGGTATTCTCGTGCCGGAAGGCGCCTGCTTTTGCGATGCGCTGTTTGCCGGCATCGGACAACGCCGGCATTTGACCGTTGGTAGGTGATGTGACAATCGAGGTCCGCCACTTCCCATCTATCTTGAAATTGCTGTCTCCAAGATCGATAAAAAATGCATTGTATCCACCGACCCGGCCCGCTGCGCCTTCGAACTCAGGAATATAGAACTGGGTCCCACCTTTCGGTGGCGCTGTGCGATCAGGATCGCTCGGAGCCCTGTCTTTCTCCAGGCTGTTCTTCCAGTATTCTGCCACGGCTTCTGCTTCTTCATCGGTAAGTGTCAGCTTGTCACCGAGTCGAGCAGGCCTGAACGTGGGCGTCAACGTGGCTATATCGTAGGTTCCGGAGAGGTCCGGATGCCCATCCGTTGTGCGTTGTATATCGTTATCTGCCGATACACCGATTGAAACCGACACTAGGCAGGTGAAGGCAAGGTGCGTGACACTCAGCCTGTTTGGTGAAGTTCGATTGCTCATATCCGCTCTCAGACCTTGTTTAGTCGGTCCAATTATAGTCTCGCTACTAAAAGAAACCAGATATTACGCTGCCTGTTGTTATAGGCGCTAAGACTGCTGCAAAAGGCACCAAAGTTGCCATAATATGTCACAATATCAACAGGCCATTACCAAAAGCCGATTGGTAAATCTTACTTTACCGGCTGTTCAAACGCCGGACGACAAGCGCTCGGTTTTGCACAACGTTACCCAAATGACTTTACCGGGACTATTGCCGTTGCCCCGGCGTTGAGCTGGACCGGTGTTGCTGCCGCCTTCGTTTCCATACAGCAAGGCATGCACCGGACGATCGCAATCCAACTTCGGCAACACTGACTGAGGCCGACCGAAAACACATTGCCGGTTCGATACTGAATGCCTGCGATGAACTGGACGGCATCAAAGACGGCGTCATGAACGATCCGCGTGACTGTGATTTTGATATCAACAAGCTCGACTTGTCTGCAGCAAAACTGGCCGTTGTCAAATCTATCTATGACGGACCCTCGAGCCCCGATGGAAAGATTCTTGTCGGTTATCCGTTCGGGGGCGAAGATCTACAGGAAGGCTGGGGCAACTGGCTCGCCCGCGGACCTAACAATTTCGGTGTGCCGAATGCTGCGTTTGGTTTTGGCACGGGCATAATGAAATACTTCATATTCAATGATCCCGACTGGTCATATGTGAACTACGACTTCAAAGATTACGCAGAAAAAACTGAACGCCTTGCAGCGATACTCAACGCCAACAATCCGGATCTGTCTGAGTTCCGCAAAGCTGGTGGCAAACTATTGCTTTACCACGGCTGGTCGGATGCAGCGCTATCGGCCCTCGGCACCATCGATTATGTTGAAAGTGTGTATAGGTTGGATGCGAGTGCCAAAAATGACGTTCGATTGTTCATGATGCCTGGCGTATTGCACTGTGCAGGCGGACCCGGGCCACAACAGGCCGATTTTCTGAGTGCACTGGAACAGTGGGAACAGAACGACAAGATTCCCGAAGTGATTGCTGCACGGTTTCCCGAAGGCGGCTCCCGCCCGCTCTGCGCATATCCCAAGAAGGCTGTGTATCTTGGTGGCAATGACCGGGACCCAGGCAGTTTTGAGCGCCGATAACATTTCATCAGACGCACTCGGACAGCCGCAAGGCATCTGGCGTGTAGAATGCGAGCCCGGCATTTCGCTCTTGTTTCATGGTATGCTGATAGCTGTCGATATGATAAAGCGGATAAGGAGGGCGCATGTACGAAATTCCTAAAATCCGGGTATCTGTGGAAATCACACTGTCAAGCGGCGAATCTTTGAATGGGACCCTGTTTATTACCGAGGACCTGGTAACCGCAAGCGGGGAACCCAGTATCGACGATTTTCTGAATGAGGACGGCGATCCGTTCTTTCCGTTTGAGGGCGGGGATGGCAGCTACCGCCTATTGAACAGACCTCAACTTTCCTATATCAGGAGTTGGCAGGACGACTCAGCTATTCAGAGTCAGACCCTGCTTGAACCCAAAGCACTGGAAGTATATTTTTCGAATGGACAGAACCTGAACGGCGTTGTCTATCCAACTTTGGCGGAAGAGACCAGAGTTTCAGATATACTCAACGGTCGTTACACGTTTATCACCATGTTTCACGGTGGACGCAAGGTGTTCCTGAATCGCGATCACATTGTGTCCGTCAAGAACATCTAACGATTGAGTACAGCCACCGCCTATCTATCCTGTTCAAGGGTTTGTTTCGATTCCGGCAATAGAAACCTGACTCTGTACCGAACACCTTCAACAACCACCGCCCGACCCTCTGCATACCTGGGTTTGTATCTGAATTGCCGTACCGCCTGCAGCGCTGCATCGTTGAATATCGGATTGCCATATTCTGAACAGCTTTGATCGACCGAGCTGTTCACTGCCATGCCACACGCTTCCACTACCACCGGTTCCTCAACCTTGCCCTCCATAGAAAGGTTGAATTCGATCAGCACCCAGCCTGCTATTCCCTGCTCTAATGCCGGCTGGGGATAGACGGGATCTGCTCTCTCAAGCAGATGGTAGTCATCCCCTGCCGCGCTCGTCAGGGCAACCGGCTCCGCCGACATAGCTGCGTAGCCGGCTGATTCCGCCGCAGGCTCGTTCGTAAACTGCTCTCGAGGCGCCCCCCTGTTTGCCCGCTCCGGCACGCTCTTGCGCAGCTGTTCGGCACGCTCCCCTTCTTGCTGCAGGGGTGCGAATTCAGGGGCGCCCTGCCCGTCGGTCAGAACCAGCCGGGATTCAGTTTCGTACCTGTCCAAGCTGACGACAAACAATACGCCGATAGCAAACATCAAACTGACGGCCATGGACAGTTGCGGAATCCCGCCGAGCAACCAGTGGTCATTCAACTCCTCAGCCACTTGACTCGAAGCCAGTTCCTTTATGTGACGATCGAGATCTGCCGGGACGGTAGCTACGTTGGTAGCGACTTTCTGAAAGACTTCAGATACGTCCTGAAATTCCTGTTGGAACTCATGATCTTCCCTTCGCCAGCTATTTCTATCTTCAGGTTTCATTTTCCGTTTCCGCCAGCTTTGTCCTGATCTTGCCATACGCATATCGCAACCGGCTCTTGGCAGCTTCCCGAGCGATATTCTGAGTGCCGGCAATCTCTTCGATCGTGAGGCCGCCCTCTTCCCGCAGCAAGAAGGCTTCTTTCTGTTCCGATGGTAACGATTCAACTATTGTCAGCAGCCGCTCCGCACGTTCCATCAGGATGGCATCCTGTTCCGGGGAATCGGAAGTCGGCGCCGCCACATCGGTCAATGCTTCCCCCTCGGGAATTCTGTCCTGTTGCCGGTAATAATCCACCAGGCGATTGTGAGCCAGTGTAAATAACCAGGATCTAAAACGCCCACTGCTGCTATATCGTTTGCCGGAAGAGATGACGCGCAGCCACACATCTTGAAACAGTTCCCTGGCCACTGGCTCACCACCAGACTGTCTGATGAGAAAACTATAGAGCGGTTGTTTGAATCGTCTGTAGAGTTCGTCAAACGCGCGCATATCCCCACTCTGATAAGCCGTCATCAGCTCATCATCCCCTTTCCTGCCATAGCTACGTCGACTGGAGTAACTGATATTTGCCAAGGTCTGTCCGATCGCCAAGGACATAATCCATGCTGGGCCCTAAATCCACCGGTTGACAGATTACCACAACAGACGTTTGCCCGGCTTGCTGGCAGCTGCTCACTGTCTAGGTCATGTTAACGTCGGATCCGCTCAAACGGGTTAATCGTCCCAGCCCGACTCAGCTGGCAGAAGCGGCCAGCAGGTTACATCCGTGCACTGCAGCGGTCTTCTCAACGCTATGGGGATAGACCGCATCACTATCAGTGATTTGGTCAGCAGCAAACGTCTGCCGCAAACTCACGTTCTCTGTAGCAACCGGTTCACCCTCATGCAGACGCGGTCTGAAGCGCGTAACGCGTAGTATGTTCTTTACATATCTGCCCAGCCGGGACGGTGTGTTGCTCTCAACGAGCGCGATGTTGCTTACCTTGCCGTCGTGACTTACCAAAAAATCCAGGTCCATGTAGTACTCGGACAGATCCTCTTTGCCGTCAACCTTTGCCAGGTCAAGTACCTGCGGGTAACAGAGCGCTAAAGGCGTGCCGATCAATCCGGATCGCCGGGGTTTTGGTTTGCTGAATGAGAAGGAGATTCCGCGAGAGTCGGATTGAGCAGGTCGATAGGTCTTCACATGAACCGACTGGGGCCGGCGCCTTTGCGCTTGACCGTAGGCACTCACCAGATGGCTAACTCGGCTGACTCCCAGCCGCGTGGGGGCAGCGAACAGTCGTTCTGCTTTTCTATTGACTCCGTCTTCCCAGGCCAGCATATTCCAGGCTCTTCTGTATAGCTTGCCGGCATTGCCTTCCCTACCCGTCAACAGGCTCATATCCGCCAGATGCATGATTGCTGTCAGTTCGTCTGCTGCATCGGTGGCCGGTTCACGCACCACGATATCCAGCGCCCTTTCCAAGGGCTCATCCGGACAGCAGCGCCCCTGCAGGTACATGGTTGCGGACATCGCTCTCAGAATGGAAACCAATTTGAGATCGACGGCGCTGTTATTGGTTTCAGTTAAGTTTCCCAGCTTGGACATTGCAGGAATCATCCTCTGATCGCTTTCGCCATAGTTCCTCTCACTGATTTTGTAAGCGAATCTCTGTTGCAGATCTACTGGTTGCGTGACACAGGCCAATATGCCGATGCACTACGGATCTACGACAGAGCGTTGCAGGTAGCAGCCAGAATCTGGCCGGTTGCCAAATTCACTTTGGTGATCCAGTCGACAATACTGAGTTGCTTGAGGGTATAGACGCCGTGGTTTCGATGCGCGATGTGCTGCGCTCGCCGCAGCAGTTCGAGGGACTCTGCATACCTCTGCGTTTGATAATGCAGCGCACCTAACTGACTCATGCTGGCCAGGAGGATTGGCGCGTATGGTCCCTTCGTCTCTGCGGCAATATCGATGCTGCGGGCGAAATTTTGCTCCGAGGCATCATACTGCTGCAGATTTCGTTGGATGGTTGCCAGGTTGTGGAGTGGGGCTGCCAATTCATATTGCCCTGCTGCGACAGTTCTCTGCTTCGCCTCGACAATTCGCTCAGCGATGGGCAATGCGTCTGCGTAATCGCCCGCAGCCCAATGCATCTGTAACGCCTCTCGGTCGGGCGACGTTGTGTCGTCAGACACGTCGCCCGCAGAGGCCAAGCCACCACCCAGCATGCCGCTGCTCAAGACTGCCAGTGCTCTCACCCATGTACTCATAGTAAGTTCCTGATGTTCGCGCTGCTGGCCCAGAGGCCAGTGACCGCACAAAAAGTACGGTGATATTTCTTCTTTCCCTGTCGGGTTAGAGGTGTCGGTCGGGATCGATCCGTCTTTTCACCAACTACTTCCATTGGATCTCAATATTCTCCGGGTTCTCAGAATCATGGTGCCCTTTAGAATACCCCGAATTGAGATGTATGCTCTGCACCGGCCGACCAAATGCCCGGATCGTTCGACGAGCGCGTGGAACTGTTGATGTTGCACAACTAACCGGATATGGTTAATTTCAACTCGAAGGTTGAAGAGGCAACGAAATGGCTGAACTGCAAGTAAACATGTTTCCCTGCTTAAGCGACAACTATGGCTACCTGGTTCACGACGGTGACAGCGATGTCACCGCCGCAATCGATACGCCCGAAGCATCCAAGGTTAACGCAGCACTTGAGGCAACAGGCTGGAAACTGACCCACATCCTGAATACACACCACCATTTCGATCACGCCGGTGGCAATCTCGAGTTGCAGGCAAAGTGGGGATGCACCATCGTCGGATCGAGCAGCGACGCGGCCCGGATTCCGGGTATTCAGCAGCAGGTAGCAGATGGCGATCGCTTTGATCTGGGCGGTCATTCAGTACGTGTGCTGGACGTATCGGGACATACCCAGGGACACATCGCCTATTACTTCGAAGACGATGCCATCCTGTTCAGTGGCGATGCATTGTTTGCCCTCGGCTGTGGGCGTCTGTTCGAAGGGTCGGCAGATCAGATGTGGACCAGTCTACAGAAGGTGATGGCTCTGCCGGACGACACAGTGGTCTACTGTGCCCATGAGTACACCCAGGCCAACGCCAAATTTGCCCTTTCCGTCGAGCCGCAGAACGAAGAGTTGGTGGCCAGAGCGAAGCAGATCGATACACTGCGTGACCGCGGAGAACCGACCGTCCCTTCCGATATCGGTTTAGAGAAACGCACCAATCCCTTCCTCCGACCCATGAGTGAGGATCTGCAGGCAACCGTTGGCCTGGTCGGGGCACCATTGGTGGAGGTATTTGCCGAGACCCGGCGGCGTAAGGACGTCTTCTGAACTCACTCGGCAACGCTCTGCCGCGATTCCTGCCGCTTTCAGATCCCACCCAGTTCGCGCATGGCTATATCCGCGGTGAAGAAGACCTTTCCCTTCATCTGTCTGTGAAAGTCGGTCTCCCTCAGGCGGTCCATGACCGGCCCTTTAACCTCGGCGAGGTGAAGCGTAACACCCACTGCATGCAGGTTTTCAGATAAGGTCTCCAACATTTCCAAGCCACTGGTATCGATAAAATTTGTCGCGGTACAGATCAGCAGGATATGCTGCAACGCCAGACTTTCGGCTACTTTGTTGAGCAGGAAGGTTTCAATATAGCGCGTATTTACGAAGTAGAGACTCTCATCGATGCGCACCGCCAATACTTCGGGGCAGGTTGTCACCGCATACCTTGACACGTTCCTGAAATGTTCAGATTGCCCGACCCTGCCGACTACCGCGATGTTCGGTTTACTGCTGCTTCTAATCAACAGAGCGAAAGAGATGGCGATCCCCACCAGGATCCCCGTCTCGACGCCGGTCGCTAACACCGCAGTAAAGGTGCACAGAAAGGTGACCGCATCCGTTTGATTGAACACCAGTATCTTGCGAATCAATTGCACATCGATCAACTGTAGCGCAGACATCACGATGATTGCAGACAGCACCCCTTGCGGCAGATAGAAGAAAAGTGGCGCGAGAAACACCAGCGCCACGACTACGCCGAGTGCCGTCACGAGGGATGCCATGGGTGAAGTAGCACCCGAGCTGTAGTTTACGATGGTGCGTGCAAAACTGCCGGCTACCGGGAATCCACCCAACAAGGCTGCACCGATATTGGCGCCGCCGAGCGCCACCAGCTCCCGGTTGGGTTCTATTTTCTCCCTTCGTTTGGTGGCTACAGCCGTGCCAACCGATGCGCTTTCGATGAAGATCACCATACTGATCAGAACGGCGGAAGGCAGCAGATGCAGCAATTGCTGCAGCTCAAACAGCTGCAAGTTGAGTGACGGCAACTGCGTAGGTATAGCACCCACTACGGCAACTTCGTCTAGGGCAAACATCCACACCAGCCAGATACCCAGCAGTACAGCATACAGGGGAGCGGATTTTGTCAGCACACTGCCAAGGTAGTAAGACAGGCCCAGGCGCACCACGATCTTGCTAAGGGGAGAACGACAAAACCACATGAGCAGCATGGCAGAGACAGAGATGGACAGCGTGACGCCACTGATATCACTCAGGTTCGACGCCAGGTGAGACAGTACCGCATCGATGCCGGTACCGGGCGCGCTGTCGATTCCGGCGATCGCGGCAAGCTGATTGATTATAATCAGACAAGCTGCCGCGGATATAAAGCCGGTCACTACAGCGTGACTCAGGAAACTGACCAGTGCGCCAAAATTGATAATCCGGAGAAAGATCAGAACCAGCCCGCTGACCAGGGCCAGTTGCACTGCGGTTTCAGCATAGGCGGACGTTCCCGCCGGCGCCAGAGAGGAGACCGTCTCGAGGGTCATCATGGCTACTATCGCGGTGGGACCCACGGCCAGCGTTCGACTGCTGCCGAACACCGCATAGCATACGAGGGCAGCGATGGCTGCATAGAGTCCCGCTTCGGCCGGCAATCCTGCCAGAAAGGCGTATGCGATCACCTGGGGAATGGTGAGAAAGGTCACCACGATCCCTGCGACCACGTCTTCGCGCAGTTGCATACGATCGTAGTCCCAGGCCCAGGTCAGCAGTGGGATGGATCTCGCCCGGCTAAGGAACTGCATCTGGCAATAATCTCCACGCTTATAAATCTAGAGTATAAGTATATAACAGATGGAGATAAATGGTCGAAGCCGTATTTGCAGCGATCCACGGCCGTGGTTAGCCGCATCATCTCATTTCGATGGTGATTCGCCGTGCCGATTGAGTTGCTGCAATTCAGAGCCAGCGAATTCACCCGTCAGGGTCATGCCGACCAGGTATAGGGGCATCGGTTTGCGCGCTTGTAGTTGCTCGATGATCCTTGGAATCCAACGGGTCAGGTGACGCTCCAACAGATCACGCTGGGCCGTGCGCAATGGTGCCGCCTCATTCACATTGCCTGCAGATGCCTCCCGCTGAGTCAGAAACTGGAGAAACTCCAGCACCGTGGGGATGCTGTCCGGCAAGTCACGCACTGCCGCATCTGCCGTACTGAGACCGAAATGGCGATACAAGCGCAGCAACTCCTCCATCACCTGGCGGCGGTCGCCACCGAGTAATCCGCCATACAAGGGACAGGGAGGACCATCCACGGGCAGGTCGAACAATCGAATGTACTCACTCTCCATTGCATCGACCGATTCAAGCTCGAAACAGGCGAGGTCCTGGACGGAAAAGTCGTAAGGAAGCTGCTCGATCAGCTCTGACAGAACATTGCGCAGTTCGCCTGTGGCCACTTCACCCCTTAGCTCGGAAGTTGGGTAGGCCAATACTTCGGAGAGCTTGGCATAGAAGGAGCTGCGCACAGCGGCAGCCTGGTGATGCGTCTCGATCAGGCTAATCTCGCCGCTCTGTTGCGTCATTGCGCGGCGGCGGTCGCTCCAGCTTTCCTGGATCCTGAGGGAAGGGTCCAAGCATGTCCTGCCAATTACGTGAGATCAGAATATCCATCAGTTCAGAACTGCCCCCCGCTGCTACCTTTTGGCGTTCCGCATCGATCACAGCCAATGCATGCTCCACTCCCGGCCCGAACATTAGACGCAACTCGTCCAGAGGCATGCGCGAGGCGGCATCATCGAATTCACCATTTTCATCGAAGGCAAGGGGCATGGTAGGAGGGACATAGAAGACATTTGGCTCCACCTCAAAATCCGGTCGCAGCGGCAGCGCCACTTTCCAGTCGTTCACCAGCTTGTGAATATGACTGTCTACATCATCCAGAAATCCCACATGCCTGACACGTCCAGGACACTGCCTTACACAGGCAGGTGCAACCCCCTTCTCCAGACGCGGATAGCAGGAGATGCATTTTTGCGCAATGGCCCTTTGTTCGTTGAAGTAGATGCGTTTATAGGGGCAAGCTTCAATGCAGAATCGATAGCCATGACAGCGTTCCTCGTCCACCAGCACCACGCCATCCTCCTCTCGCCGGTAGATCACATCCCGGGGACAGGCTTCCAGGCACGCCGGTTTACTGCAGTTCATGCAGACCAGGGGCAGATAGAAAAAATAGGAGTGGGGATACTCGCCGGCTCCCATGTCCTCATCCCAATTAGGCCCCCATTCGGGAGCCGCACCATCGTGCTCCCGCGGCTTGACATAGTTGTTACCACCATAGTTTCCGTCGTAGAACACCTTGTCATAATCGAAATCCCAGGCCTCGCCCCACTGCCGCTTACCAGGCAATTCTCCGGCTTGGGGTACACCATCCCGATAACCACCTCCTAGTTCAAAGGCGTCACGCGGCGTACCACGCCCGGGTATGGTATTGACGATGTTCCACCACATGGCCGCCATACCGCCGCCACGGGTCCACTGGGTCTTGCAGGCGATGGTACAGGTCTGACAGCCCAGACACTTGTTGAGATCGAACACCATGGCAAACTGGCGGGATGGAGTTGCAGCAGCGGTCATGATGGATCTCCCTCGCGCAGCTATTGCAGCCGCAACTGGTGAAACTGTTGGGAATAGGATTTCAGGCCGCCACGGTCATCGGCAGCGCCGCACCACACTGCAAATGCAACTGGGACCGCACCGCCTCTCGCGAGGCCAACTGTATCGGTCGGCAATGGACTACCGAGTGCCACTCGCCAGCGGCCTTCACCCCAACGGGCGCCCACTTTTATCGGGTGTTCGACGATCCGCTTTACGCTGCCAATGCCCGTCGCCGTGACTGAAAAAGGTTGCTCGTCACCCGCACGCCAGTGCCATGCGGCCACCGGTTTTTCAGGGCTGCCCATGGTATCCAGTTCAGCCGCCTCTCCATTCGCAGGAAACAGCACGGCACAGCCATCGGCATAGACGTTGACGTCATTGATCGATCTGCGTGGTTCCCCGGCAGCCCAATCGAGTCGCAGTACCACGGAGCTGTCATTGCAGAGGGCACGCACCTTCACTTCACTCACCTCGCCGCGCGGACGCTCGCGCCAGACGGTCTGCACGTAAGCGGACGGTTGCCGTTCAAGCGGGGTCGGCGTAAGGGAAATCACCACCTCCCTCGTAGCATCCCAAGCGGCAGCGACGGGTGACAACAATTCTTCGAAGCTGACGGGCTGATTGATGGCATCGAGGATATGCGTGACCGACCCGTCTGTCATGACGGCTCCTCCACCTTCTCCACTTCGATGGCGACCTCCTTGGGAACGTGATTCATGCTGAAATAGGCACCGCGATACTGCAGGTGTCCATAGTCACCCACCATGTTGGTGGGTTTTAAGGGACTCGCCGCCACGTGATTCTGATTTGCGCCATCGGGAAACTGGTAGGACTCCCAGGCATGATAACAGATCACCTCACCAGGCTGGACCGCTGCCGAAACCTTGGCCCTGAGGATAAACTCACCGACGTCGTTGTACACTCGGATGTGATCGTTGTCCTCGATGCCACGCCGAGCTGCATCGGTTATGCTGATGTAGGCAACGGGTCCGCCTCGCTGCAGGCGCAAGAGTTGTTCGTTGGCGCGAAAGATCGCATGTTGACTCCAACGGGTATGGCCGCCGGTCAGTCTCAGCGGATAGGGACCACCGGCCGGTACGGGCTCCTTGTGCACTGCCAGCTCTTCGCCCAGTTCCATGAACCACTCCTGGTCGATGTAGAACTGCTGACGACCTGTTAATGTCGGCCATGGATTCTTGTGCTTGATAAACCAGGCAAACTGATTCAGCGGCTCGCTGTAATCGAAATCGCTCATCACCGAGTTGAGCCCGATGGCCATATGGATTGGATCGATGGCTTTTATCTTGACCATGCCGTCCTCAGCGGCTTTTGACCAGGGCTGCTCACCCAGTTCACTGGCACGTGTGATAGGAGAGTGTTCCAGGATATAGTCGAGAGCCGCCTTTTCCCCCTCCTCCCCTTCAACATAGGCACCGTCGGCGGTAATCTCATCGTAGATGGTGGCAAGGGGCTTCTCCACGCCGCTATTGTCTGTAAAGCTCTTCATGCCCCTTGCAATGGCGCGTTCTTGAATCTTCTTTGCCAGCAGCAGAATCAGGTCCCACTCGTGTTTCGATTCGTACAACGGCTGCACCGCCCGGTCTCCCACGATCACGTAAGGGATGTACGACTGCACGTATTTGATGCCCGGTTTCTCGTAGTATCCGCAGGCCGGCAGGACATAGTCGACCCACATTGCGGAAGTGGACATCCTGAAATCGGTAGTGACGATGGTGTCGATACTCGCCCAGAGACTGTCACGGATAGTCTTCGAGTTGGGCCAGCGGCGCAGTGGATTGGGACCGGAAAAGTAGAAGAATTTCGGTCGCTTGGGTGGCTTCGGAGAGATGGGTTGCCAGCCGCGTTCGAAAATCTCCGTCATGTACTCCTCAACCGGTCGCTTCAAGGCTGGATCGGCGTAAGCGCTCCGAGAGGAGATCTCCCTGAATTTAGGGTCATGGGCATATAACCAGGGAACCAGAGGGGTGGTCCTGCCACCACTGCTCATATCGAACATCATCTTCGAGACATCCTGCATCTGTGCCTCTTTGACGGGCAGGGGTGGCGGCGGCTCGGTTCGCATGCGCGCCCCACCGGTATTGAGTATCTGGCCTGGCATCGGCCACCAGGTGGACACCTTCATCCCCGATCCCGGCTTGCCCCCTGAGTTGCCCGTTAGCGCCAGCAGGTACACCATACCCCGTTGAAACAGATCGGAGTGGTAGTGTTTGCAGGCTCCCCAGGAGGAGAAGATCATGGCGGATTTCACGGCTGCCATCTCCCGCGCAACCCGTCGAATATTACCAGCGGCTACGCCAGTGATCTCGGCAACCTGCTCTGGCGAGTAGTCCCTAATGTGTTTGCACAAGAGTTCAAATACGGGGCGCACGCGGATGGTTCGACCATCCTTGAGACGCACGCGATGGACGCCTTCGAGATCCGGATCTTCGTAATCGGCCAGCTCCAGGGTCATGACGTCCGAGCCCCAGGTACCGCTGGCGAGTTCCTTGCGCCCGTTTACCTTGTTCCAGAAATAGAATTCGTCGTCGGCACCATCCTCCACTACATCCGACTGGCGCAGAAACCTGCCGTTATCGGCGCGCACCAGGAAGGGCAGATCGGTCTGCTCCTTGATATATTCGAGGTCGTACAGACCCTCTTCGATGATCACATGCACCATGCCGAGTGCCAGAGCGGCATCAGTGCCGAAGCGAACATTGAGCCAACGGTCTGCGTGTACGGTGGAGGGGCTGAAGTCAGGCGCGATGGTGACTACCTTGGCGCCACGATAGCGCGCTTCCCAGATAAAGTGAGCATCCGGAACGCGGGTGTAATTGGGGTTACCGATCCAGATCAAAATGTAATCGGACATGAACCAGTCATCGGCGGTACCTTCGCTCATGTAGGTACCCCAGCTTTCGATCAGACCCACGGGCAGATCACCCACCCCGGCCCATGAATCGATAAAGGTGGAGGACAGGCCGCCGGTGAACAGATGGCCCTCGATCGTGGAGCCGATACCGTTATCGATATTGGTGGTGCCCTGGTCGAAGATGATGCATTCCGAACCGTCTTCTGCGATCACATCGAGCAGTTTGTCGGCGATCTCCTCGGTCGCCTGATCCCAGGAGATGCGTTGCCACTGGCCGGATCCCCGTTCGCCGGCACGCTTGAGTGGATAGCGAATCCGGGTCGGGTCATACATCTGGTGCGCATAGGCGCAGCCGGCCGGACAGCCGCGCGGGTTGAAGTCCGGTACCTGCTCGAATTCCTGGGGGTAATTGGCGTTCTGCTCCTCCCGCCAGACGATGCCGTCCTTGACATAGGCATCAAGAGAGCAGGCGGAAATGCAGTTGGTGCGAAGATGGGAGACCTTGACCACCTGATCCCAACTCCACTCATCCCGATAGACATCCTCCCAACCGCGATACTGGTAGGGTTCGGAGTTCATGTCGCCTATACGGGTGGCGGCATCGATCGGCGCCAGACGCCGCAGGGTCACTCCGGATGTGGAGTCAGACATGCGTCAGGGGAATTGCAGGAACCGCTGTCTTTGGACTTGGCTCGGTTGGTCTTGGCGGCTTTGCCGCGCCCCTTTTTCTTAGCCTTGCTCTTCTTGGCTGCCTCTTTTAGCTTTTCAGGGTCGATGTTTATCGAGACGGCGAACATATGATCTCCTCTACAGGACGCTTCTCATATCACCCTATACGAAATCGGAGAAATTACAATCATCGCTTTTGATCTGCGTCAAGCAACGACTAACAAGCCAGCCACGGGCCCTATTCCTGCCGGACAGCGAACTTTACCCGTCGGCCATTGCCCTGTAGGGTAATAGTCCTGATGGCAGGGCTCTGGGGACGGAGACCGAATAAGACGCTGGGCAGGTTAGGCATCCAATGAAACAAGCGTTCAAGCAACTCAATGCTGAGGATTTTCGGATCACCGAGGAGCCTTACTATCTGCCCATAGCAGATGAAGTCGCACTGTTCGAGTCGGCCTACAAGCAGCAATTGCCGGTGCTACTGAAAGGACCGACCGGCTGCGGCAAGACCCGCTTTATAGAATACATGTCATGGCGCTTGCATCGTCAAAGCGGTAATCACGAAGAGGAAGGGGTACCGCTGATTACCGTAGCCTGCCATGAAGACCTGACCGCCTCGGATCTCGTTGGTCGATACCTGCTGGAAGGAGACGATACCCGTTGGATCGACGGACCCATTACGCGAGCGGTGAAAGTGGGTGCCATTTGTTACCTCGACGAGATTGTCGAGGCCCGCAAGGATACCACCGTGCTGATTCATCCGCTTGCGGATTACCGGCGTATGCTGCCGATGGAGAAGAGGGGCGAGCTCATAGAAGCGGCTGATGGCTTCCTGCTGGTTCTCTCTTTCAATCCTGGCTATCAGTCAGCTCTCAAGGACCTCAAGCACTCTACCCGGCAGCGGTTTATCGCCATTGAATTCGATTATCCGGGCAGGCGCGAGGAGACTGCCATCATCAGCGCGGAAGCTGACTGCCATGCAGAGATCGCCGCCGATCTCGCCAAGTTGGGTGAGAAGGTACGCCACTTGAAAGCGCATGGATTAGCAGAAGGTGTTTCGACCCGTCTGCTGGTCTACGCCGGTAAGTTGATCGCCGACGGCATCTCGCCACGCAGAGCCTGTCAGACTGCCATTGCCCAGGCCCTCACAGATGACTTGGAGATAAAAGGTACCATCGAGGAAGTGATCGACTCGATCTTCGAGGAGTGAGGGTGAGCAGCGCACAAACACTGTTCGATCGTTACCGGCACGAATTGGCACATCTCGACGCTGATCTGCCGCCCGTTTTCCAAAAGGCAGTGCAAAACCTGCCATCGACCCTTGCTGCCAGCCAACAGCAACGGTGGGGGGAGGACGGGGTCGTGCTGGCCCGGACCTCTACTCGATTGGCGGCCGCCTATTTTGATGCCACTGCCCATCTGCTAGCTCGTGTTGACCCCGACGTTTTGGGCGACTGCAAGGAACTCGCCCTGCAGCTGACCGATCGTTCCCCGCTTGTGGCCGTCGCATTCCTGCAAGCCAGCCCGGATTTTCTTAGCCACCGGGACGCGGCGGCCCTGCAGGAGTGGGTGCACCAGGGCGGCCGTTTCTGCCGTGGTAGCTGGAAGAGCGCCGCTCTGGCACAGCTCTTCTTTGCCAGCAGCGCAACCCTGATGCAATCCCTGTCAGCCAACGAGTTCCAAAAGCTTGCGGCCGTCATCCTGAGGCTGTCCGAACATTCTATGGACTTGGCGAGCAGTTGCCTCGGGCGAGCGGCCGAGGTGTTCGCATCCCTGGCGGCTTCCGAGCGACTCGATTTTATCGATCTGGCAGATCAGGTGGTGGCCACCACCTGGTCTGATGCATGGCATTACTTCGAGTCCGGGCCCGAGCTGCTGAGCTCGGTGGTAAAGGACCAACGCGGGCACTTTCTACAACTGGTCACGCAGATCAGTGCGGCCGACGCATCGCCGCCGTTACCTATTCTCTCCGCTACAGCCGGGGCAATTGCTGAGATGGCCTCGGTGGAGCACGCCGAGTTGATCCAGCTGGCCAGTAGACTGGCCAGCCACAATGCAGCCGCAGCGGTAGAATTCCTGAAGTCAGTGCTATTTGTACGCCAACGCATAACAAGGGAAGCGTTGCACGGTTGGCTGGCCCGCGGGCTGCAACTGTCGGTTGAGGGGCATGACCGTGATGCAGTGGCAGCGTTCTTTCGCATCGAAACCGCGGGTGCGCAACTGCTGCTGGGATCTCTCTCCGGACGGGTGGAATTTGAGCGGTTCGCAGGCAGGCTGCGTCTCTACGCAACTGCACTGGGCGGTGAGGAGATGCAACTGCAGTCCAGTGACATGTTGGCCGAGCGCAACATCGGCTGGGTCACGAAAGATGCGGCAACTACCGATGGCAACACTGTCTTTGTGCCAGCGTCAATCGACCAATTCGGCGATCAGAAAGCCAACCTGCAGGTGTATAAGGTATGCATTGCCCACCAGACCGGTCGCCTGACATTCGGATCCTTCCGCTATGGGTACGGGCAGGACGGTCGATACCTGAAGTCCACAGTAACCGCAAGAGAACGGCAGTTGGCAAAGGAAACCGATTTCCTGCACTCCCCCATGCAGAGGCTTTTCGATCTGTTCTCTTCACGGCGACTGATCGCTGATCTGTTTACCATCGTGGAAGATACCCGTATCGATGCGTGTGTACAGGTCGAATACAAGGGTCTGCGTAGTTGGATGCTGCGTCTTGGCAGTCACATGGCCAGTGAACGACCGGAATTGCTCAGCCTGGGACTTAGAGAGGCATTCGTGGAGAATCTATTGCGTGCATCACTGGGACATCGGGAAACTGTTCGATGGCCTGAAGAAGGGATCGAGCAAATGACACAAGCCGTCGACGCCCTGCAGCTGATGACCCGATTCGATGCCAGCGTAGCGGATTCTGTCGAAATTGCCGCGTGGCTGTTCGACATTGCAGTCGCCCTGCCCAATTTTTCTGCCAGAGTGCTGGGAAACACGTGGCTGCCGTTGCCGCAAGGGTCCGTCGCCGGCGCTATACCGGATACGTCGCCACGGGTCGCTGATCGATGGTGGTTTGACGAAGGAACGGCCGACGCACTGCAGCAACCCTACGCTGTTTCGTCGCAGCCATTCTCACGGGGCAGTTTCAAACCGGAACTGGTACAGGCGCTGACGTCTCTGCATGAAGACCGAGATTCGATCAGCAAGGAGCAACTGCAGCAGTTGCTTGAGAATTCGGAGGAGATCGAAGGAGAGGATGTCGATATCGATCTGCTGCTGGATCATATACAGAGTGAGCTGGCCTCAAGCCATGACGATCTGCAGGAGAGCGATGATGATCTGCAGGAGAGCGAGGACGATCTGCAGGAGCGCGATGGCGATCTGAGGGAGGATGAAAGCATCGCGGATGATCCACTCGATGAGGAAGTCGCAGCGACAATACAGTGGTCTTACTATGACGAATGGGATTTCAGGGCGAACGACTACCGACCGGCCTGGTGCCATGTCGGAGAGCGGCCCGCCGGCGAGGGCGAACTGGATTTCTATACGGAAACTCTAAAGCGTAACCATGGACTGATCGCTGCCATCCGCCGCCAGTTTGAGCTGATGCGCCCGGAAACTTTTCGTAAGCTCAAACGGCTGGAGGACGGTCACGAAATCGAACTGGACCAGGCTATCGAATTTCACGCCGACAGAAAAGCCGGCATCGGACCCCTGGCCCGATTCTATAGCCGTCGCGATAAAGTCGAGCGCAACGTCGCGGTGGCTTTTCTCCTGGACATGTCCGCCTCAACCGTAGATGAGATCTACGACCAAAGCAGAATGGACCCGCTGCCTGCCGGCAAACGCATCATCGATTTGGAGAGGGAGTCCACCGTTCTCATCATCGAAGCGCTCGAAGCGATCGGTGACAGCTATGCTATCTACGGGTTCTCGGGACAAGGTCGAAAGAACGTGGTATTCCAGGTGATCAAAGAGCTGGATCAGGAGTTCGATGACAGCGTCAGGAAGCGTATCGACACGATCGAGCCAATGCGGGCAACCCGTATGGGCGCTGCCATTCGCCATGCCCAGGCAAAACTTATCAGCTACCCGGCCAAGGTGAGGATCCTGATGCTGGTATCCGACGGGCGACCTCAGGACCAGGGCTATGGGCGGGACCGCACTGATTTCGACTACGCAGTACACGATACCAAACAGGCCCTGGTGGAGGGAAAGCGGGAAGGGATCGTTCCCTTCCTCATCACCGTCGACAAGCAGGGGCCGGACTATCTGAAAGAGATGTGCCAAGATATCAGCTATACAGTGGTTGCCGATGTGGCATCTCTGCCTGAACGACTTCCCGGGATTTATCGACAATTGGCCAGCCGCTGAGGACAGTATGACCAAGTAGCCTGCCAAATGGTGAGATACCTCCACTAAGTAGAAAAAAAACGGAAGGAATTGATCCTGATCCTCTCACCAGGGTTGCAAAGTGTGATAGATTTCGATCCAAGTTCGTCAAATAATCGACTCCGTTGGCATCCGTCAATCATATTTTGGAGAAAACACCATGGCAGAAAATGCAGAACTTAATCTTCCCGACGGGCAAACCATCGTACTACCTGTTATCACCGGCACGGAAAATGAAAAAGCCATTGATATCAGTAGGTTGAGAGCTGAGACGGGGCACATAACACTGGATCCAGGCTATGGTAATACCGGATCGTGCGCAAGTGCGATCACGTTCCTGGATGGCGAAAATGGGATTCTACGGTATCGCGGAATCCCAATCGAACAGTTGTGTGCAGGGTCCTCCTTCGTGGAGGTGGCGTACCTGGTTATCTACGGGAAATTACCCACCCAAACGGAATTGGATAAATTCTCCGCCGACCTAAACAAACACGCTTTGATCCACGAGGATATGAAGACCTTCTTTTCCAGTTTTTCCACCCAGGCGCATCCCATGGCCATTCTTTCTGCCATGGTAGCGTCTCTGTCGGCCTACTACACAGAAGCATCGGTGGAACAGGAAGCGGAGAATCTGGATCTGAATGCGGTTCGACTGATCTCTAAGATCAGGACCCTGGCAGCTTTTTCCTATAAGAAGTCGATGGGACAACCCTTCATCTATCCGAACGATGCGTTCTCATACTGTGGCAATTTTCTGCGCATGATGTTCGGAGTCCCGGCCGAGGAATACGAGCTGAACCAGGACATTGTGGATGCGTTGAATCTGCTCCTCATCCTGCATGCGGAACACGAGCAAAACTGCAGTACAGCCACCGTACGCACGGTGGGCAGCAGCCACGCCAATATCTACGCTTCCGTTGCAGCCGGCATATTGGCCCTGTGGGGCCCACTGCACGGTGGTGCAAATCAGCAGGTCATCGAGATGCTCGAACTCATTCGTGCCGAAGGAGGCGATGTGGACAAGTTTATCGCCAAGGCGAAGGACCCGAATTCAGGTTTCCGGCTGATGGGATTCGGACATCGCGTCTACAAGAATTTTGATCCCCGGGCAACGGTAATCAAAGCGGCCTGTGATCGCGTCCTGGAGACATTGGGCATCGATGATCCGGTGCTGGAAATCGCCAAGAAAATGGAAGAGCACGCCCTCTCCGATGAGTATTTCGTTAAGCGAAAACTCTATCCCAATGTGGACTTCTACAGCGGCATTATCTATCGCGCCATCGGCATTCCGGTGAACATGTTTACCGTCATGTTTGCTGTCGGCCGACTGCCTGGATGGATCGCTCAGTGGAAAGAGATGATGGATGATCCCACCCATCGAATCACCCGTCCGCGGCAAGTTTATACGGGTGATAACGCGACTGACTTTGTACCGATCGCGGAGCGCTAGCCCACTCCAGCTTCCGGTTACTAGCGCCTAGCAGCCGGCAACTGGTTCTTAGTGGCTGCGGGTAGGAGCTAGTAGCTAGCGGCTGGTAGCTCGTGGCGTCAGCCACGTGCGGTTCTCCGTTACCGATTCCACCTTCTCCCTTGTGAAGAACATGGGGAAATACTGGTGTTTGACCCAGAGCTGAAACAGGTCCTTGTAATGGGGGCTGTCGGGGTTCCCCGACTGGCCGGGGGAACTTGTGGCAATCGAGTTATCCCAGTTGGCGCTGTCCATAATGACCCGAAACGTAGCACCACTTCTCTGATTGTTACTGGTTCCTGTGCTGTTCAGCGTTGAGTCGTAACCTCCCCTCGGTGCAGGTCCAACATCCAGTCTGGCGCGCACTTCACTGCTCACCACTGCACTGAGAGGATGCCGTATAAGCACGTGCTTGAATTTTTCCTGACCATATTGCCAGCGGTCCATATTCGTTCCCAACCGCTCAGTCAAATCAATCAGGCCCTGCTTCAGGCTGCTGACCAGAAGCGCATCACGGCCTTTGATCGGGTCATCACCAAAACGGCCGTCCGGCGCAACCAGCCAATCGATGATCCGTTTCTTGTTCAACCGGAAAAGAACATCGCTGTCAGGATCGGGAACCATCAGTTGCTGCATACTGCGTGACAGCTGCCGTTCAAAGCTCACATAGATGGTGGCAGCGATGGATTCCTTGTCCAGCACATGGTCCCAGTCCAGCAACCTCGCGACAGCGCTCTTCATCATGCTGTCGTTGAAGGTTATCGGTCGCAGCAGGGGCACGATACTGCGGGCCGGTATGGCCAGTTCATCATGCTGGTAATTCATCATATCGACGATCGTGTGGCGGCGACCGGTGGACATCAACTCGTCCGCTCTTAGACCGCGCATCTCGTCACCCCAGGTGTAGTGCAGCGCGTTTATGTGGGGATAGTCGGCGGGAACCATGTAGTTGTTGGCGGATGCAAAATACCCCTTTGCCGGATTCAGGAGGTGAGGCAGGGCCTTGATGGGAAGATAGCCATCCCACTCGTAACGGCCATCTCCCGGAACCGGCACGAGGCCACTCCAGTTGCGTCGGATCGGTGAGATACCCACCGCCTGATAGCCGATGTTTTTGTCTACATCTCCCCAGATCATATTTTCCGATGGAATGCCACTGTAGGAACAGGCAGCCACGAACTCCTGCCAGCTGCTGGCCTGATCCATGCGCAAACTGGCCAGGTAAGGGGCGTTGCCAATTTCCATCCAGGCGGCCCTCAGGGCATAGGCTTTGTGATTCTTGTTGTCTTCAAACAGAACCGGACCGTGACGAGTGTATTTCAGCTCGACAGTCTAAGGTGATTCGTCCTTGATGGCGATGCCGTCCCTGATGACCTGCATCTCCTCCCAGCGATCGAGATATCGATACTGACCGGGATCGGCGGGATTGGTGTCGTAGACATAGAGATCCTCGTTGTCCTGACCAAACACGGTCAGGCCCCAGCCACCAAACTCATTGTGACCAATAGAGACACCCGGGAGCACGGGCTCACCGCCGCCGATAACATTCCATCCCGGCGCATGCAGATGGACGAAGTAGCGCAGGGAAGGCAACGCTACTGAGCGGTGCGGGTCGTTGACCACATACGGATAACCGGATTGGGTGAAGCGCCCACTGACGACCCAGTTGTTGCTGCCGGTCCCGTCGCTGCCATCGCCGACAGCGATGGCAGCCTCATCTGCCCCGGCAAGAAGTGCCATTGATTTGTCGTCACCGCGGTATTCGGCCACGATGTCTTCGGCTTTGAACTGCACTGGTCTGCGAAATGCCCGGTAAAGATCGAGGATCTCAATCGCCAGCAGAGCCCCGTCTATGGCAGGGTCCAGCTGCATCACGGGATCGCCGGGACGAAACCATTCCAGTTCTTTGACGGTCTTGGCACCCACGAGGGCGACGGCCCGCCCCAGGCGCAACTCAGTTGTCACGTTAGACAGGAGTCCCTGGTGTCTCGAAATAACCACAGCTGCAGTCCATCGGCCCGGCTTGATGCCGAGTAGATCGAATTCCACGGGAAGCATTGCAGGCTCCGCTTCGGTCTCGCGAATGTAGGCATTGATGCCGTCGACAAAAGCGTTGACGATTGCCTCTCCCCGCGGATGGTAGTGGTTGAGTTCCTGGGACAGGTTTCTGCGAAAGAGATGCAGGCGCGTGCCGATGTCACGTTTTAGCTCCCGCCGACCCAGTATTGCTGCCATGGTGCCGGTCGCCTGCCGTCGCCACATCTCGAATTGGAAGAGCCGGTCTTTGGCTGCGTTATATCCCTGCGCGAAAAAGAGATCGTGCTCGTTGCTCGCATAGATATGGGCGACGCCCCAGCGATCCGTGAGTATTTCCACGCGCTCTTGCAGACCTTGGATGGCTATGTCGTCCGCCTTGACGACAGATGCCACCAGCACTGCCAACAAGAATACTAAGGGTTTCATCCTATTCATCTCCTGAAGGCATAGAGGGTACGCCCTTTGGCACAGAGGCGATCCTCATCATCGATGATTTCAACTTCGATCATGGCCAGTTGCCGGCCGTGCTTAACCACGTTGGCATCGGCAAAGACACGTTGACCATGAGCCGGCCGCAGATAGCTGATGTTGAGGTCGGCAGTCCCAGCCGGTTTTTCTTCAGGGCGGATTTCAGCAAATAGTGCCACCAGCATTACAATGTCCACCATCGCTGCCAATATACCACCATGGACGCTGCCGCCGATGCCGGTCGGCGTCTCGGCGTCCTTGTTAAGGCAGATGCGAGCGAATCCGGGTCGCCGTTCCACCAGCGTGATCCCCAACATCTTGTTGAGGGGCTGTTGATCGAAATGTTGCCTGAACTGCTGGAACTGATCCATGCGACGCCCTTTATTTTAGGTCAACGAGATTCTAACAGGGCGGTTGCCATGCAATCGCGCCGCGCAGCAGTTCGATGTCGATAGCGGCGCTTTCGGGAAATTTCGAGGGAACGATCTCTACATGCAGATAGTCTGCCGGGTCGCCGAGGACAGGATTGAGGTTATCGATTACCAGGTAACTGCGGTTCAACAGGACAGGCGCCGTACAGGCGCTGCTGAGGAATTCGGGCAAGTTTTGAAAGCCGGTGGCGAGAGCTACGCTGACTGGATTGACGGCCTGATTGGGTGACTCGATCTCCACCGATCCGTCGATCCCTTTCTGAGACGATGCCGAAATCACGGATTCGGAATCGACGACAAAGTTCTGCGCCACCAGATTGATGTTCCCGCCGGCCCCAACATTCGCATTGGCGACGATTCTGCTTTGCCTTATGGTAAAGAGTTCCGGATCGATGCTTATATTGCCGCCATCGCTATCTACCGACACGCCTTGAGCGGTAGCGGTAATGACCGATTCGTCGACTGTAATCGTATTCTGGGTGACGATTTCAATGTTGCCGCCACCCGACTGGTCCGATTTCGTCAGCACATTTGCATTTACCAACTGCAGCGCATCAGCGACGATGAAAGTAACATTGCCCGCATCCGCCCTACCGGTTGCTGAGGAAGAGATCTTGGCATCGGTCGAGAGATTCAAAACGACCGCCTCTATCTGGATGTCACCGCCTTCCCCGGCTCCGGTGGTATCCGATGTGATGGTACTGCCCGAATGAATGCCTATGTTCCTTGCCGCAAGGTCGATGATCCCTGCATTTCCGTTGCCGATGGCCGACCCGGTAATGGCACCCCCTTCGGTCATCAGAATGGTGTCGGCATCGATCGTCAAGGTGCCACCCAACCCGTCAGTCCGGGTAATCAACAGGATATGGCCATTGTCGGTGAGGGTAATGTTAGTGGCAGTGATCTCCACACTACCGGCATCGGCGCTGCCAGCCTGTGCAGCGACATTGATGTTGCCGTTGTTGCTGAGCAGTACTTCACCAACTTGTATGTCTACACTGCCTCCCAATCCTTCCCCGCGCGCCTCCGCGTTGATGACACTGTCGTTTACGGTGAGTGTGTCCCCCGCAATTTGGATCGTACCCCCAACTCCTAATCCGTGCGCGGCGGAACTGATCGATGCACTGTCCAATGCCACTCGATCGACCGCAAGTACGATGTCGGCACCATCACCGCCGCCCGTGGTTTCCCCCAGAATTGCAGCTTCGTTGCGCAGCACCAAATCCCCTGCACGTACCGTTAGAATGCCTGCATCACCTTCGGTCAGAGTCGACAAGGCTATCTTGCTGCCACCATCGAGAACTATCGACGCTGCCGTTATATCCACCAAGCCCGCTTCTCCGGTACCGAGGGTTGCCGATACATTGATCACGGCGGAATCATCCAGGCTGATGGTTTCTGCTGTGAGGATTATTTCACCACCTATACTGTCGCCCTTCGATGCAGCAGTGAGGGAACTATCGGACATTGTTAAATCGTTAGATTCGATGATGATGGCACCACCATCACCCACATCGTTAGAATCGGTCGATATAAAGGCACCATTGGACAGTGTGACCGTTGCTGCTTTCAATTCAACGAAGCCCCCCTCCCCCGCCGCGAAAGATGAAGACACGATGCGTGCTGCGTCGAGCACGATACTGTTGATAGCAGTCAACTCGATCTGCCCGGCATCGCCCGTTCCCAGGGTCTTGGCGGAAATACGCGCTCCGCTATCCAGGCTTATGTCATCCGCCGTCAGCAGTATCTCACCACCTTCCGCGCTTGCCAGGGTATCGGATGCAATCAAACTGCGGGAGTGCATTTCGATGCTGTCAGTGACGATCTCGACGATGCCGGCATTACCCTCGGCGACGGCAGAACCTTGAATGAAGCCATCCTGACTCATCAGGATCTTGTCTGCTGTAATCGACAGTGCACCACCGCTTCCGGCTGACTCGGTTATCAGGAGGATATGACCGCCCTTGGCGAGTGTGATCTCTTCGGCTGTGATTTCAAGGCTGCCACCATCGCTGGTCCCAGCTCTGGCAGCCAGGTTGATATTGCCGGATTCAACCAGCTTCAGCTCTTTCACGTCAATCGTCATACTGCCGCCGGCCCCGTCGCCATGGACCTCGGCGTTGATCACACTGCCGTTTACGGTAAGACTCTCGCCTTCAATCGTGACCGTGCCACCTTCACCGCCGGCCCAGGTAGCGGAACTGATCGTGCCATCAACGAGGGTCAGATGGTCGACCTTGAGCAATATGTCTGAACCTTCACCAGCGCCGCGGGTTTCACCGAAAATGGCGGCAGAATTCAGCAGGCTGAGTTCCTGGGCACGTACGTTCAATGTTCCAGCGTCGCCATCGGTCGATGTGGCGAGGGCTATCTTGCTGCCTGCATCGAGTACAATCGACTCTGCACTGATCTCCACCAGACCTGAATTGCCCGTTCCCGACGTTGCCGACACATTGATTGTCGACTGGTCATCCATGACGATCGTTGTTGCGGACAGAATGATCTCACCGCCTTCGCCATCGCCGGCAGCGACAGCATTGAGGGACGCACTCCCCATGGTGAAAGTGTTGGTGTCGATAACAATAGCGCCGCCCTCACCCGCACCAAGAGAATCGGTATTGACAAATGCATTATTGGCGAGCGTTATTACCGGCGCCGTCAGACCGATAAAGCCACCGATTCCATCTGCGGATGAAGTCGAAACGACAGATGCGTCGTCAATGTTGATCGTAGTGGCGGTAAACTCAATCTGACCTGCGTTCCCCACTCCCTGGCTCTGTGCCGACATGCTTGCCTTCGTATCGATAGTGATGGCCACTGCCTTTACCAGTATCTCACCCCCCTCCGCGGTACCTGACGTATCGGATGAGATGGTGCTACTTCCCCCTAATGTAAAGGTCTTGGTGTCTATTGACACAAAGCCGGCATCACCATCTTTGGTGGTCGACGCCGTGATTGCCGAACCGCCGTCAAGTTCAAATGTATCTGATATGACGGTTAACGAACCTCCCGCTCCATCGCTCAGCGCAAACAGCAGGATATTGCTGCCGCCCAGCAGCTTGACATCACCGGCAACGATGTCGATGCTGCCGCCATCCGCAACGCCCGCCTTGGCGGATACGTTGAATGTGCTGTTTGCATCCAGGGTCACGCTACCCATATCGATCTCGATGTCCCCACCCACGCCTTCCCCGTTAGCTTCGGAATTGATCTGGGCTGAGTTCAACAGAAGACTCTCACCCGCCATCTTGATAAATCCACCCTGGCCCGTGCTCAAAGCTCCTGAGGTGATCGTTGCCTGGTCAACTGTAATGTTCGTTACCCTCAGATCCATCTCCGCACCTACACCCGAACCCTGAGATTCCCCGAAGATGCCACCTCCATTGCGAATATCAAGATCATCGCCGATGACGGTAATGTCCCCTGCATCGCCGTCGCCTCTGGCAGTTATATTGATGCCGGAGCTATCGATGATGGTACTGCTTGTATTGATGAAAATGGAACCGCCAACGCCCGCTCCCGAAGCCGACGCATCGATGTCCATGCCGGTCATCTCGACGCTGTCGCCGTCGATGGATACCGAACCTCCTTCACCATCGCCCCTTGCTTCCAAAGCGATTCCCATGTTGTTGAGAACGATATCGCCACCGATCAATCGCAGTGTGCCGCCGACCCCGCCGCCCACACTGAGCAATGTGATGCCGCTGTCACCATCTATGCTGATCGTCTGCCCTCTGATTTCGACATAACCTGCATCACCACCGGCGACGTCGCGGGTGAAGGATGACACGTTGATCATGGTTGCTTGCCCAATGGATACATCCTGTGCATTGATCAGGATTGCGCCACCGGAACCCTCTCCACTTGCCGCGCCTGACACTTGCGTATCGTTAATCTCCACCGTCTCGGCAATCAGCTCGATGAAGCCGCCATCCCCACCACCTGTGCTGCTGGCATTTAGCGTGGATGACTGATCGATGAAGATCGTGTCATTCGCAGTGAATTCCACCTCGCCCGCGCTGCCGTCCCCTGACGTCTGCACGTTCACGGCTGAACCCTGTCGCACGACGATGTTTTCAGCCTTAATGGCAACGCTACCCCCTGCCCCGGATATCAGGGAATTGGCGAGCAGAATGCTGTTGTCAAGCAGCTCGAAATCCCCGGTTGCATCGATGGTAATGGACCCGGCGGTGCTGTCCCTCAACGTGCTGGAGGTATTGATATTGGACTGATCACGAATTGTAAAGTCGTTGGTGGTAACGGTGAGATCACCACCCACGCTGCTTTCACCGGCAGCAAGATCTATACTGCTTTGACTTTCGACTAGAATCGAATCTGCAGTGATGTCGATTGCACCGCCTTGCAGCGCGCCTCCTGACGAGGATACCAAGGCGGCAGAATTGGAAAGCTCAATATCAATAGCCGTGATATCGATGCCGCCTCCGCTAAGATCTGCCGAACCGGATTGAATGACACTTACACCATCCTCGCCTTGAACCGCGACTGAGGTAGAATCTATTTCGATGCCGCTGCCTTCGCCCGCGGTTAAAGATGGTCGAATCCACCGATAGGATATTGCCGCCTTGAAAGTAGATGCCCCCCTCGACAGTCTCCAATCTTGAATCGTAGATGTCGATATCACCTAATTCGGCGTTACCACTGGTAACATTGATTTCCTGTGAAAAGATCGTGCTCTCATCCATCAAAATGAACTGGGAATTCACATTGATGTTCTGTCCGGAACTGCGATCTTCACCGATGCTGCTGGCTCTGTCGCTTGTGAAGGAAATAGAGCCGCCGGCCGACCCGATAAATCCGAACGAGCTGATGGCCGCACTGGTTAACACCGAGTCATTGGATAGATCAGCGTAGAACCGCGCGTCATTGGCAAATTCGATAAAGTCCGCTGTGGACAGATTGAAGGCACCGTCGATGTCCACAACCGCGCCATTGGCGAACAGGAAGCCACTGGGATTGATGAGCCAGAGAGAAGCGCTATCGATCGATGAAGTGATCCGACCGGCGATCGAGGAGGATTCTCCGCCTGTGATTCTAGCAATGATGTTGTTTATGGCGGCGTCGCCGGTGAAATTGGCGTGTTCGGTAACTGCAATATCAAACTCACTGAAGCTGTGGAACAGATTACTGCTTTTTACATTTCCCAACGACGACTGAATGTCGTAGGTAAACCCGTTACCGGCGCCAACACTTGTCCCCGCCGTGCCGCCGGTTGTGCCATCCAACACTACATCTGCGCTTGAGAGTGGCGCACATAAAAGCAGCAATATGAGTCGCGCGGCGGGCAGATAGACTCTCATCTCAAAACCTGTACTCATATTGAAGTCGGAAGTGGACACCGTCATCCTGCAGGTCCCGCTGCTGCACCTTGATGTCGTCGAACGCATGAGCCCAGAATAATTCCGCACGCAGTCCGCGCAAAGCGCGAAGCGACAAACCGAGACCGACGCTGTAGATCGTGTCTGTGGTCGAGATGGCGGCATCATCGTGGTTAAAGCCACTGCCCCAATCAAAGAAGGTAATCAGCTCCAAGCGGTTGGTCTCCATGGGAACGCGATATCGCCCTTCCAGCGAGAACAGGTAGATGTTATCCCGAACCAGTTGGTTCTCGCGGTAACCTCTCACCGTTTCCAGGCCACCGATGGCGAAGCGTTCGATCGCTAAGAGGGGATCGGCCGCAATCTGGGCCGCCAGCCTGGTTGTCACGTGGAAATTGTCCGACAGTTGACGGGAATACTGAAGCTGTGCGATGTAGCTAGTAAAGTCGCCATCCGGTTGGGACAGGTTGTCGGCGGCATCGAACTTACTGGTTCCTTTGCTTACCACCAGTCTGGTCGCCAACGATTGCGCGATGCCTTGATACACATACGATAGCGACAGCCGCACCGGTGTGGCCCTGCTTTCACCATTGATGGCCCCTTCCGAAAAGGAAAACGGCTGGTCCAGCAACTCCGTGTAGTTGCGTCTTTTCTCAGCAGCGATGCTAAGCTCGACATCCGTATTGGGCGTTCGGTAGAGGGGAAAATTCAAGCCGATCCGGATCGATTCAGTTTCGCTGGCGACTTCTATCTCGTCAAAAGGTTCCTCGATCACCGTCGAGTCGCTGACCGAGTGGGTGATTGAAAAGCTGTGATCGCGGGAGTTGAAGGGCATGACGAAATCGATGAGGTGACTGTTCAGACCCTCCGTGAGAGACCCGGCCAATCTGAGTGAGTCACCCAAGCTGGTGAGATTCTCACTTTGTAGATACAGTTCGCCAAACTCGGAACCCACGCTCGGCGACCTGTTGTTTGCAGCCATGATGCCGATTCGATGTAGTTTCGTGGTATCCACCGCGATCTGAAGATTGGCCTGTCCGATTTCACTACCGGGCACCAGGCGTGCGTTGACACGTTCCACCAGCGGGTTCTTCTCTAACAGTTTCAAGGAGGTCTGCAGTTCCTGCAGGTTGAAGGGTTTGGACGTGTGCAGGCGTTTGCTGATGTAACTCTCTCGGAGTTTGCTGTCAACATTGACCTGCGTCACTTCACCTTCAATCAGGTCGAAATGTATGACCCCATTCTCTATCTTCTGATCAGGAATCAGTACGCCGGAATTGATATAGCCACGGCTGACGAACAGCTGGTTGATCTCATTTTTCAGATTCAGTAACGCTTCCGTCGAGGTCACCCGGTTAACCAGCGGAGCTGCCAGTGCATTCACCTCATCCGCCAGCAGCCGGTTGCCGCTGAATGTGATCTCATTCAGATATATCTCCTGCAACTGGGATATCCTGTTGCCGGACTGCTCTATCGGATCCGGCAACAGTTTCTCACCTTCCGTTACCTTTGACTCGAAGTAACGACGCATCGACTCCTCAGTTATCTGCGGCCTCACACCTCTGTTGAGGTCGGCAGGGATGCCACCCCTGTGCAACGTAGTCCTGCTGGTCGGTTCTTGCACCGGTTGTGATCGTTGCACCACATCGGCCGGTTCAGCGCTAGTGACGGGTTGCTCTTTGACTGCCAACATGATCCAGGCAGAAGCCACTCCCTTGCTGCTGAGTTGACCCACTTCCGCAACCGCCTCTGAATAGCCGCTGAACGGGCCGACGGCGACACGAAACCTCTCTTCGTTTCCGATCGACGTGGGCGAGACGGTGATCGACGTCTCGCTCAATTCGGCGAATTCAGTCTTCGCCTGTTCCGCTTGAGCAACGCTCCTAAAGCTCCCGACCACTACATAATAGGCGTTAGAAGCAGCAGGCTCTTGGGCGAATGCACAGCAGAGCGTGACTGACGACAGCAACAGAACCTGCATGAGCCGCAACGAACTCTTCACAACCAGTTTCCGATGAGCAGAAATGGCGCCCAATCACTGGGATGCTCAAACACGGGATTGTTGATCAAGCTGATCTGAGCAGATTGCAGCGCCTTCGCCTTGCTCGACCCCTCGGTCGAAGCGTTTGCATAGAACGTATCGACCAGCTTCACAGTGGCGGCATCACTGATTTGCCAGAGAGTCGCCACCGCACTTCTTGCTCCCGCTTTAAGCGCTACTCCTGCAAGGCCGAGGGCAGCTCGGTTATCGCCCACTGCTGTTTCACAGGCACTCAAGACTAACAACTCCAATGGGTCGCCGAGATATTTTCGGAATCCGATACTCTTTTCCAGGAGATTCATGGTGAGCTTGTCATCGTAAGCCAGCAGATAGGACTTCTGCGGGTTGCTGTCAAAGTGGCCGTGGGTGGCGATATGTATGATTGAATAGTCGTTCGATGACATCTCCCGGGTCACCACGTCCCGGACGAACTGACTATCCTGCAGCACCTCAGCGCCATAGTTGGTCATCAGATTGCGGAGTTCGGCGGGCACGCCCGGCAGTCCACTGAACCCCTGCACGGCTTCCGAAATACCGCCGGCAAAAAGAGATGCCTCTTTAAACTCCAATCGCTTGGGAAGGGTTAGTTTCAGACCTGGCGTGGTCGCCACTGCATATTTCTCGACTAAAAAGCTGTCACCATCGTAAAGGGCTGCGATAGGGATGGTTCGCAACACGCCATCAGGAACGAACAGCAGTGTCTTTACATCATTTTCCACGAGCAGATCCTCGAACTGCTCGATCAGGAGCGTGTACAGTTCCTCACCAATCTCCAGATACTCCTCGTCGCCCTGATCCAACTGCAGGTTGTCGCGAAATTCGTTAACCAGATCTTCAAAAGCGGCCACCTCTATGGGAGTTGTAAACTGATGGATGTTGGCACTCACGGATACCAGCATTTCGATACGGCCGGGCAGGATCACCGGATAGATGGTTGCCGTCGCCGCCTCGATCTGATCCAATTCCACCGATGTTTCCGGCAGCACACAGTCGTTCTGGAAATAGTCCTGCAACTCGGCTGATTTGGCCTGCTCCAGGATGTTCTGAACATACCGGTAGCGCTCTTGGCGGGTCACCGGCGTCGCAAGGGTCCGTACTGTGTCGAGCAGGATATCCGACAGGCCGGTAAACAGCGGCTGGACCTTCTGATGGAATGTGTACGGTGAACCATCGATCAGATCCTAGCGTACATGTTCCAGTGTCTCGATCGCCTGCTGATAGCTCGTTACCGCATTTTCCCGTTCACCCAAGCTGTTCTGTATACGGCCGATCTGCCACTCCCACAGGTAGGCACTTTCGTAGGACTGGATCGAATTCGCATGGAACGCCGCTTCCCGGGAGATAGCCAGCGCTTCGCTATAGGACTTGTCATCTTCATACAGACGCGCCAGATAGCCCCTGGCGTAGGAGAGCAGTCTGGTATCCCGGTTCTGCCTGGCGATGTCGCCGGCTTCGATCAGATTGGCATAACCGCGCATCATCCAATCGGCTGAAAAGTCGAAGTACCAGTAGGCGGACCGATATAGATTTGCAGCTGAGATCAGCAGCTCCGCTTTGGCACGGCTTGCCGGCAACTGGTCCAACACGGCGTGCAGTTGACTCAAGGAAGCAAAAAGGTTGTCCAGCTTGGCAACGGATATCAGAACTCTGGACTGGTTAGCCAGCAACTTCGCCTGGAACAGCTGATCAGTCAGTTTTCCCGCTGTGGTTACACCCTCGGCGAAGAAGCTTGCAGATTCTGAAGTGTTGTTGAGGGCACCGTAGACCATGCCTAATTCGTTCAGCACCGATACTCGCATCCCTGACACCTCTGCAGAGGTGGCTTCGAGCACCGGCAGCAGGATGTTCAGCGCCTCGGCGTAGGAACCGAGGTCGTACAGCAGCGATCCCATCGCGATGCTGATCTCCTGCTGTCCGAGCGGTGACACCTGGCTTGAATACCGTTGAGCTTCCTCCAGCAGCGGCAGCGCTTTCCGTTTGAAACCCTTGTCCTGATATCGTCTGGAAAGATCGATCAGCGCACGCACTCTCTCCCCTGGTGCGGCATTAACGGAGTTGACGATTTTGTTGAGTGTGGCTTCACTGGAATCCTGCCCGCTTTCCTGTGCGGCACCTTCCTGCGCCGTACAAAACCCACCCAACGAGCCGGCAAAACACAGCAGCAATGACAGGTATACCTTTCTCGTTTGCACTCTCATCATCGAAGCAACTCAGCATGCCAGCCGTGAATATAGCATTTCTCTTACGGATTTGCAGACATTCACCGATGGGTGGTATCGCACCCTTTCGAACCCTTTACAGTTTCGTCATCAAGTAATGCCAGTAGCCGCTGGCTTTGAAAAACGATCTGCTGGACACCCGTTCATTCAGGCCATGTGCCCGAAAGTCGTCCGGACCATACAAGATTGCACCCACACCATAGGTGGGAATGCCGGCCTCACGGGTGAGTTTTCCATCGGTGGCATAGGCAGCCATTATCGGCACCACCGGCAAATCGGGGTATTGGCTGCGAATGGATTCAGTCACCAGATCCATAACGTCGTCACGTACAGGGGACGACGGTCCAGCCGTTGGATTGCCCCTTACTACAACTGCTACGCCCTGATTGGCCACCGCTTTTTTCAGCATCGCAGTCGTATCTGCCACGCTTTCACCTGGAAAGACCCGGCAGTTTACCGTGGCGTTCGCTGTTTGCGGCAGAGCATTTTCGGCATGTCCGGCATTCAGCATGGTAGCTACACAGGTAGTACGGGTCTGACCCATGGCACCTGAATTCCTCAGGATTTCGACCGCTTCCTGGTCATGAATGTTCTTGGCAAAGCGTCCCATGGCTGAGGCGACCCTATCCCCCGGCGCTGCCAACTCAGCCTGCCTCTCAAACTGCAGCTTAGTAATATCGTTTAACTTCGCAGGCCAGTGAAAGGCCTCGAGGTTTTTAAGTGCCGTGGCCAATTCATAGATGGCGTTGTCCGCCCTCGGCGCAGAGCTGTGACCACCTCTGTTCTTGACGGTCAAGTCGAAGGTCATATAGTTCTTCTCGGCCATCTGTATCTGCATGCCAAGAGGGTTGCCGTTGGCATCCATACCGCCGTGGCCAGCATCGGAATTGAGTGCAAACTCGGCGTCGACCAGATCCCTGTGCTCCGTCACAAGGCTGGTAATCGCTTGCGCATCCGTCTCTTCATCCCCGGTAATGGCGATGATCAAATCACGTTTAGGGACAAAGCCCTGTTCCCTCAGGCGGATGAATGTGGCTGTTAGCAGCACCACACCAGCCTTGTTATCACCCGTTCCGCGTCCATAGAAGTATCCATCCTCCTCTATCAACGCATAAGGGTCTCGGAGCTAGTCCTCCGGCAGGGCATCGACGATGTCCATGTGGGCCATGAACAGCACCGGCTTTGTGTCGGTCTTGCCCTGGCCTCGATAACGAACGACCAGAGCTGCATTTTCATCCCCCATCGGCAGGTAGCGAACATCCTGTGCAGCAAAGCCGCCCGCCAGAAACCTGTCGCGAAGATACACAGCAAGTGGCCTTACCTGATTGTGGCCTTGTGCCGATCGGTAGGCGATCACGTCCCGATACAGGTCGACCAGCTGCCGGTCATGATGGCTTGCGTTGTCTTGGGAAAGCGCTGTTCCGGTACACAACAGGATCAGCGCCGTTAGAATGACTCGGTACATGACAACTCCTCGGGCCGCCGCCGTTTGGGTTATCCGAAGTAAAGTCCACCGTCTATCCGAAGTAGAGCCCACCATCGGTGTTGCGCAGCTTGTCCCTGGCTATAACCATGCGATGCACTTCTGAAGGCCCCTCGCCGATCCGCTTGACCCTGAGTTCCCGATACCAGCGTTCTAATGGCATCTCTTTGGCGACCCCCATGCCACCGAACATCTGGATGGCGCGGTCGACGACACGACCGGCCGTCTCAGTGCCGTACAGCTTACAGATGGAAGCGTCCACCTTGACCGGCTCTCCAGCATCGACCCGGGACGCGGCATCGTAAACCAGCAGCCGCGATGCCCGCAGTTCCACTTCAGAATCCGCAATCATCCATTGAATCGCCTGTTTGCCGTCCAGCATGCCATCGCGCGTCGGGCGTTGCTTAACCCAGCCGCAGGCCATATCTAGAGCTTCCTGGGCGATGCCAATGCAACCGGCCGCATAGGGGATGCGGGCATCCACCAGCCAGCTCTGGGCGACGTTGAACCCCTCCCCCACTTTGCCCAACACGTTTTCAGCCGGTACCTCACAGTTGTCCAATAGGATTTCATAGGGTGAAAGTGCCCGTATGACCGGAATCTCGTTGAACGAAATTCCGGCAAAACCGGGCTCCACGATGAATGCGGTAATCTGTGGCGGCTGCCCCTCTGCACCATCGTCGGTTCTGGCGAAGATGATGCCATAGGTGGCAGCTTTCGCCCCGGTAATCCACATCTTCCGACCATTCAGAATCCAGTTCTCACCCTTTTGCACCGCCCGGGTTTGGATGTTATTGCGTGGGTCGGATCCCCCTGTCGGTTCCGTTATGGCTACGAACGCACCAGCCCTGCCCTCCACGGCTGGAATGCCGTACTTTTCGATCTGTTGTTCAGTTCCAGCCCAGATGATATTCGGCGGGCCGCCACCAAATGCGCCCAGGGCCGGCGCATAGGCTCCCAATCTGCACTTGGCGGATTCCTCGGCGATGATCACTCTGGCCATGGAACTGACCGGATTGCCGCCATATTCCTCCGGTACGGTCAGACGGGTAAGTCCCATCTGTTCCGCAATGTCCCTCAGATGGCGGCGATCTTCGGGCATGCAACCAAGGGCATCGTGAGGCAGCTTGTCTTCGATCGGCTTGACCTCTTCGCGCATAAATCGCCTGATCTGTTCCCTCAGCAAGATGAGTTCCTGAGGAAGCCTGATGCCGTAGTGGCTGGATTCGGTATTGGTCGCCATGAATAAGTCCTTGCTCGCGGTTTCTTTCCTTGCCGCTCATTTTCATGTAATCCTGAATGCTCCGTCAAGACCGTTCCCGGGGATGACCTCTTAAAATCGTGGTTTCAGTAGGGTAGTATGGCGGCGTTGATGTCCAACGACCGATCACGGCTCAAGCGAAGAGAGGCAGGCAGCCAATCGCTACGGGCTTTGACGAGGGCCTTGTCTGCCGAGCACCAGTTCAGGCAATCGCGTTAGTCTCGTCAATTAATCCATATGACCGCTGCAAGGGAAAGCAAATTGAAGGGCGTAAATTTGTGAAGAGTGTGTGCGCACTGATAACGGCATTGTTGAGTGCATCCGTCTGTGCCGACAAGACGGATGCGGATGACGATGCCGCGCGTATTTTCAGTGAAACGTGCGTGGCGTGTCACGGTGAAGGAGTACGTGGTGCGCCGAGGCCGGGGGTGAAAGCGGATTGGGAGCCTCGACTGAGCTATGGAATTGAGGAGTTGTATCTCAACGCTGCCGATGGCGTAGGCGCTAACATGCCACCGCGGGGCTTGTGCTTTGATTGCACCGACAGTCAGCTCCGAGCAGTGGTCGATTATATGGTGCGGGATCTAAAATGAACTGATTGGACGTCAGATCGCCGCGATCCGGTCGAGCGCGACCCGGTCGTTTGCGACCCGGTCGAGTGTCGACCCCAGTCAGCAGCTAGCCGGGAGGTAACCACGCTATGCCAACCAGACCCAATATCCTCTACATATTCACCGATCAGATGCGTGGTGACGCACTGGGATCGCTGCCCGGTTCCCCGGTGATCTCACCCAATCTGGATGGCCTGTCCGATTCTGGGATCACGTTCACTCGATGCATCTCCAATTCGCCTCTGTGTGTTCCGGCACGGGTGTGTCTAATGACCGGACAACTGCCACGGGAGAATGGTATCTGGAGCAATCGCTCCGGGGGCGATGAACATGGACCCAGCCACGTACGCAATATTCGCGACGCGGGTTACAGTACTGCGGTCATCGGCAAGACCCATCTGTGGCGGCACAGCGCCAGCGGCAAGCGGGGATTACACGTCAAAGAGATGGACCATAACCTTGCGGCCTGGGGCTTCGACTACCGGTTGGAAGTCAACGACCCGATTGAAACGGCCTGGATGGGCTGCTACTACACGGATTACCTCGAGTCTAAAGGTCTGCTTGAAGCGCATCGACGTTACATGAAGGACTGGGTCCGCGATGCTTACTCCGGCGACGCCACCCCCTGGGACCAGCCACCGGCACCCGTGCCGGAATTCGATGACATCGACTCTTTTGTCGGTCGCAGCACAGTGGAGTGGCTGCAGAATTATGACAGCAACCAGCCTTTCTATCTGCAGGTGCAGTTTACCGGTCCCCACGACCCCTTTGATGCACCACAGCAGTACCGAGACCGTTATGATGCATCCCTGCTCGACGCGGGCATCAGTGACCTTCCCCAGCCGCCCATGTCACCGGTCGTCAAGCATCGACTGCAACAGAGCAGCGCCGTCGCTCACGCCACCGTGGAGCAACGTCAACTATGGCGTGTCGGCTACTACGCCAATATAACGTTGATCGATGAATGGATCGGCAAGATTCTCGCTACGCTGGAAGGCACAGGCATGCTTGATAACACCTGGGTTATCTTTACGTCGGATCATGGTGAAATGCTGGGAGACCACGGTCTGTGGAGCAAGGCCAATTTCTACCAACAGTCCATTCACGTGCCCTGCATCCTGCGCCCGCCAAAAGGCAGTTTGAGGAACGGCGTGAGCGGCTGGCGAAGTTCAGCACTAATCGAGCAAGTCGATCTGCCGGTGACAATGCTCGATATTGCGGGAGGCGAAGCTCTGCAAGACTCGTTGGGGCAGTCGTTGCTGCCATACGTAGACCTTGACCCCAACGATCCAAAAGCGTCGCAAGGTAAGCAGGCGGTGATATCGGAACTCTTTGGCGAGAGCACCATCTGTACGGACGATTACAAGCTAACGGTGCGCGTCGACGACGATCTGCCACGCCAATTATTCGATCTAAAGGACGATCCGAAAGAGCTCAGAAATGTAGTGGACGATGACAGTTACCGAAACAAAATTGCATCGTTAATCGCCGACCACTTGGCTCCCATTCGGTCGCGTATTAACGAAGAACAGCTGGCCGGCTACCGCGAATACATCCGGACCACCGGCAATCTCAACTAGCCAGACGACACCCATCGTCAGCCACTGTTGTCACTCGCAGAGCCATTCTGTTCATAGATGATCCGCCACGTTTGTTTGTGCTACACCACAAGCAGATTTGCACCCCTTTGTTAACCGATTAGAATTGACATCTCCCCGTGAAATGACTAGCGTTAAGCTTTGCCCACATGATAAGAACATTTGTCGATCAGAGAATATTTCACTTACAGCTCAACGTCGTCTCCTCAGACACCCTGAGAGCTGCACACAAAGAACCCGAGGAATATCGAGACCCGACGGTCACGGTAGACGGCTACAATGCCTGCTTTATGCAATTGGGCAAGCCGCTTAAGGACAGTATCATTGCCAGGACGGAGCACGGATTGTAAAGGATGGATAGCGAGTACAGTGGCGCAGTATCGCTGCAGTAGGAACTGTTCGATCGCTAACCCCGTCGCCCAGTCCTCAAGCCGTTTCGCTTAGGCAGCGGGGCATTATTCCAGTTCAACAATCCAGTTGAGTGCTGAGAAGATGATGACTGCTCAGTTGCGGGCGCGTAGCCATACCACGGCTGTCAATATGCAAGACCAGGAGTATTAACATTGGAGATCAAGAGAGGTGCTAAATGAGACTAGAAGGTAAAGTAGCCATCGTTACGGGAGCCGGTAAGGGAATCGGTCAGGGAATTGCCCACTGCATGGCCAAGGAAGGGGCTGACGTCATAATCAATTCGTTCCATGAAGAAACCGCGGCCGCAGTCGCCGATGAGGTCAGAGCATTGGGCCGCAAGTCATTGGCCATAGCGGCGGATGTCACGACGAAAGAAGGGGTGGGCAAAGTAGTCAAAGAGAGTCTGGACGCCTTTGGCAAGGTAGACATTCTGGTGAACAACTTTGGTGCCCATACCGAAGCGTTCTATACCAGGGGCAGGCCGACATTTACCGATCAGGACATCGTCGAGTGGGATGATGACTATCAGTTCAACCTGAAGAGTCAGGTTCTGATGTGTCTGGAAATGGTGCCCCACTTCATAGAGCAAGAGAGCGGCAACATAATCAACATCTCATCCGTTGCCGGCCAGATACCCGTCCCGTCGCAGATGCCTTACGGGGCGTTCAAGGCCGGTTCAATATACTTCACGCGCACCCTGGCTACGGAAATCGGCAAGCACAACATCAACGTTAACTGCGTTAACCCGGGCGGCATTTACTCCGGCATGATGGAGAGGGGGCTGCAACGGGCAATCGATAACGATCCGAATTCGAAGGGCATGACGCCGAGGGAGTATTACGAAAAGAACATACAGCCCAACATCGCCAAGAACGCGCGTACGCCCATGAAGCGGGAACTGACTGCTGAGGACGTCGGACATGCATGTGTGTTTTTCGCTTCAGATGAAGCCAGGAACATCACCGGTCAGTCCTTGACAGTTGATTGCGGTATGGTGATCTAATAGTAGGAATTCAACGTTGGCCGTAACGGTGGGAACGGTCTTCACACTACAAACTCAAAACTCGAAGGAGATAGACACAATGGCAAACGAAGTAAGTTTGGATTCATTCGACCACGTAGGTATGGTGGTAAAGAATGCAGAAGCTACCGCGGAGTCCTGGACGAAGCTGCTGGGTGTAGGTCCCTGGCGATTCACACCGGGCGGTGCGGCTCTGAAGCTGGCCCACGCCAAGATGGGCGGGGTCATGTTCGAATTGCTGGAACCTCAAGAGGGGCAGCCGTCGCTCTGGGCTGACTTCCTGGCCAGCAACGGCGAAGGACTGCATCATGTTTGCACCAAAGTTGCCGACGTGGAAGAAGCCACCAACAAACTTGAGGCGGATGGGGGTAAAGTCATGATCAAGATGTTTCCCCACATGTCCTACGTGAGCATCGGCGGACCTGGCAGCGTCATCATGGAGCTATTGAAGACCTAGGGATCTTCAGGAGAGGTCCGCGATAGCACCGCAGAATGCCCTGTTTTCACCCTTCAAGCATGACAAGATCACGCTGACCAACCGTCTCGTCATGGCCCCCATGACGCGCAATATGTCACCGGGCTTTATACCGGGAGAGGACGTGGCGGCCTATTACCGTCGGCGCGCTGAAAACCACGTTGGCTTGATCGTTACCGAGGGTGTCTGGGTTCCTCACGTGGCCGCAGTTGGCAGCAACGCGATTCCGGCGATCGACGGGGATGGACCGCTGGACGGATGGGATCGGGTCGTACAGCAGGTGCACGAAGTTGGTGGCAAGATCGTGCCTCAGCTTTGGCATGTGGGCGCACTGCGTCGACGCGGCGTTGGTCCGGAACCGGAAGTGCCCGGCTACAGCCCTTCCGGCATAGTCAAGCCGGGTGGCAAACTCGTCAATCATGTCATGACGGAGAGCGATATCGCCGATGTGATCGACGCCTTTGCCAAAGCTGCCGGCAACGCTCAGCGGATTGGATTCGATGGTCTGGAGATTCACGGCGCGCACGGCTATCTCATCGACCAGTTTTTCTGGTCCGGCACGAACCTCAGAAGCGATGGGTACGGTGGCGACATGGCAGGTCGCAACAGATTTGCCGTGGAAGTCGTCAAAGCGATTCGAAGCGCCGTCGGCGAGCAATTCCTGGTCATGCTGCGCTTTTCCCAGTGGAAGATGCAGGACTATTCCGTGCAACTTGGCGCGAATCCGCAAGAACTGACTGATTTTCTAAGCCCTTTATCGGACGCCGGCGTGGATATATTTCACTGCAGTACACGACGCTTTTGGGAGCCGGAATTCGACGGGTCGCCGCTGAACCTGGCCGGATGGACCCGCAAGCTCACTGGTAAACCAGCCATCACGGTAGGCAGCGTTGGCCTGGCAAGTGAATTTGCCGGAGGACCGGCTGCAGCAAAAGCTACCGGGATCGATGAACTGCTGAAGAGGCTGGCAGCTGGTGAGTTCGACCTGGTGGCAGTCGGTCGGGCTCTGTTACAGGATCCCGAATGGGGCAGCAAGGTGTTCGAAGAACGATTCGATGAGATCAGGGACTACGATCCCGTCTCACTCGGAACTTTATACTGACGTTTCTCATTGCTGCTCTGCGCCCGCCGCATCGAGACGACTGAGGATTTCATCAGGTAACGTCAAATCAAATCCAGCCAGGCTTTCGCTCATCTGTTGTGGGGTACTGGCACCTGTTATCGGGATGATGCCATGTCCCGTCAACCAGGCGAGGATAACCTGGTTTGGCGTCGCGCCTATGTCGCTTGCGACCTGGAACAGCACCTCTTGACGCACTTCGGAATCACGATGCCGGTATTGTTTCTGAATCTCCCGGTCCTTATGATCGATCAACACGGTCTTGTCTTTGCCGGTTGAACCGCCTGACCCCGCTGCAAAGATGATGGCATCACAGTTTTGAACAGCATGGTCGATGGGGTATTCGAGGTCCGCAAGAACTGTTGCCACACCCAAGCTGTCAAACTTTGCCCGATGGGTGGGGTCTCTGATCATAGCTACAGGATCATGCACTCCGCCGGCAAGATGTTTGACCACACGTGTACCCGTGTTCCCGTTCGCACCGATCACCAGGACTTTCATGCGTTCACTGACCGCTCACGCTTGTGTTTCGCTGCTCAGTACGGGGTCGGGAGGGCCAGTCCAGAGCTGTATTACTGCACGTTTCACGGAGTCCAGTGAGCTGTACAGGCATGGCACCAGCACAAGCGTGATGATGGTCGAGAAGAGAATGCCAAAAGCGAGAGCAATCGCCATGGGTATCACAATCTGTGCCTGCATGGACGTTTCGAACATGATCGGCAAGAGGCCAAAGAAAGTCGTCAGGGATGTCAGCAGGATAGCCCTGAATCGGACGCCTCCCGATGCGATGGCGGCGTCCACGACGCTTGCCCCCTCTCTTATTCGTCTGTTGATTTCATGCACCAGGATCAGGCTGTCGTTAACGACGACGCCTGACAACGCGATGATGCCGATAAACGAGATGGCATTCAGGGCGCGGTCGAAAATCAGATGACCGATGACGGCGCCGATAATGCCGAACGGGATCGCAATCATGATCAGCAGCGGTTGCAGGTAGGACTTCAGCGGCACAGCCATCAAAATGTAGATGCCGAACAGGGCGACACCAAAGCCGCTGAACATCTCCGCCTGAGATGTCTGAACCGCTCTCGACGACCCACCAACGGTGAGTGTGACACCGGGATACGACGACTTGATCGTCGGGTTGAAATTGCGGAACACCTGACCAACGATCTGCATCGGCTCGATGGTCTCCAAATCGGCACTGGCGTCAACCGTCACGGTACGTTGTCCATCTTGCCTGCGAATGACGTTGTAACCGCGCTCCAGACGGTACTCAGCGACCGAGTGAAATGGCAGTTCACGTCCGTCAGGCGTCTTGATCCACATATTTTCGAGGTTACCGATGGATCTGCGCTCGTTCCGCGGGTATCTCACCATCACCCTGACCTCTGAGTCACCGCGCTGGATTCGTTGCGCCTCGGTGCCATAGAACGCCTGGCGTACCTGGCTCGCCAGGTCCATCAGACTTATCCCCAGTGCCTCCGCTTCCGGCCTGATGGACAGTTTGAGTTCTTCCGGGCCTGCCTGGGATGAGCTCTGCACTTCGAAGAGACCTTCGTAGGTAGCGAGATGTTCTGCCAGCGCTTCTGCGGCTGCTTCGACTGTGTCAAAATCACTGCCCTGCACGCGAAACGATACGGGTTTGCCACCACCCATGGAGTTCATCGAGCGGAACTCCAGTTTCTGTACACCGGCAATCGTGCCGACCTTGTCACGCCAGCGATTCTCGATTTCCTTCATCGGCACTTTGGTCTCGCCTCGGTCTTCGGACTTGAGCAGATCGACCTGAATCATGGCGGAGTTACCACCGTTGACGACGGCAAATATGTTCTTGACAACATTCTCGTCGAAGTTGTACTCGGCTTGGAGTTCAGCGTCAATCTCGCGCAAGCTGCTATCCATCTGTTTGACGATGCTGGTGATCAGCGATTCCGGCGCACCTTCGCGAAGCTCCACTTCCGCCATCAGGAAGTCCCCTTCAAACTCGGGAAACCAGACGGATCTAACGATGCCGCCTGCAACGAGACCGAACGTCAGGATAATCAACGTCACGAACACCGAGATGGTCAATGACCGATACTGCATCGTCATCGTCAGAAACGGCGTGTAAACGCGGTCGACGAACGATTTGAGGCCCTGATCCACCCAGTCCGCCACTCCGCGCTTCTTGCCGTGGGAGGAGCGCATGGTAGCAAGGTGCGATGGCAGGATGAGCTTACTCTCGATGAGCGAGAATATCAGGCAGAGTATGACCACCCAGCCGATTGCACCGGAGAAGGCAGACGTTCGACCCACCTGGAATACAAGCGGCAGGAACGCACAGATGCTCGTCAACACGCCGAAGGTCGCCGGCACGGCGACCCGCTGTGCGCCGATAACGATGCTCTCAACGGAATAGCCGCTCTTCTCGGTTTCCGCGTAGGCGCTTTCGCCGATGATGATGGCGTCGTCGACGACGACGCCAAGCACCAGAATAAATCCAAATAGGCTCATGATATTTACGGTGATGTCGATTCCCGGCGTCTGCATCAGACTGAACGCGCCGAGAAAGGCCACCGGTAACCCAATCATCACCCAGAAAGCGACCTTGAAGTGCAGGAACAGGCTGAGAATGATCATCACCAGTAAGCCGCCCATCGCCATGTTCTTCAACATCATGTCCATGCGCTCATCCAGCATACTCGACATGTCGGCCCACGCACTAAGCTCGACGCCCTCGGGTAGCGTGGCTTGACGTTCGGCAACGTACTTCTTTACCGCTGCGGCGACCTCGATGGGGTTCTCGTTCTCGGTAGCCATGGCGTTGATGCCGAAGGATCGGTTGCCGTTAAAAAACGAATAGCTCTCGACTTCTGCAAAGCCGTCCTTGATGGTGGCAACGTCACGCAACCTGACGCGCGTGCCATCGGGTTGCGTCAGCAATACGATCTCGCCGTACTCCAACCCTGTGTACGCCTGCCCGGTGGTGCGCAGGCGGATATCGCCCGCATCCGTGCGGATCGCGCCACCCGGTAGATCGATGGACCAGCGACGGATCGCCTGGGCAACCTGATCGAGGCTGATACCATACTCTCGGAGCGTCTGTTCGCTTATTTCGATGGCAATCTCGAACGGGCGCATGCCCATCTCCTGCACGCTGGTGACTTCCGGAAGCAACAGCATCTCCTCACGGATTCGCTCGGTCAGTTCCTTCAGCGTTCTTTCGTCGAGCGGGCCCGCAACCTGGACATTGATCGCGCCATTGCGCCAGGTACGCTTTCTGATGACCGGACGTTCCGTTTCACCGGGAAAGGTGGAAATGCTATCGACGGCGAGCTTCACCTCGTCCATCATCTCGGCGAGATCATAGCCCTCCTCCACTTCGATGCTGACCTGGCCACTACCCTCGCTGGCGAATGAGCTGATCTCTTTGATACCTTCAATGTTCTCAACCGCCTTTTCGATCTTGACCACTACGCTGCGTTCGACTTCCTCCGGCGCACCTCCCCGGTACAGCACGGAAACGCTGATCTGGTTTACGCTGAATTCGGGCATGGTCTCTTTCTTTATCGTGAGCAGGCCGTAAAGGCCCATGCCGATGATGAAGAACATCAGCAGATTTGTAGCAACATGGTTCTGGGCGCACCAACCGATGATGCCTCTGACTTGGGGCACCTGATCAGCCATCCATGCGCACCTGCATGCCGGGGAGCGGCTGTGGCGGTGGCGTCACGCAATAGCGGACGCCTTCGTCGATGCCGCTGTCGATGTAGGCGAATTCTTTGTCGGAGCGAACCACGTGGACGGTATGGGGCTGTATCAGCGAATTCTCGTCGACGACCCAGATGGTGTCGCCACGACTGAGAGAGTACCGGGGGATGACGAATAAGGCACCGGCTTGTCGGCCGGTGATCTCGGCCGTGACGAAGGTGCCAACGCGCGCAGGTTCTCTGTCGGGCGTTCTGGTCGCGTACGGGTCCTCAATTTGTGCGACCACGTGCATAACGCGTCGGGATTCGTCGAAAACTCCCTCCGAGCGTACCACTTGTGCGTTCCACGTTTGCGCGACGCCGCCAATAACCGCGCGCAGCGTGACTGGCAGAGCGCTTTTGTTGCTGCGGGTCGGCAATGTAATGAATTTGAGGTCGTTCTGCGTGAGCGGCAGCCGCACTTCTGCAATATCGGTGGCAAACGTCAATGCGAGCTGAGTCCCGGTGTTCACGAATTGGCCGACATCGGCACGTTTTTCGCGGACCATGCCATCATAGGGCGCACGAATAAAGGTGCGATCCAGATCCTTGACCGCTCTCTGGTAGTCCGCGTCGGCGGATTCCAGCTCTGCCAGCGCTTCGGCAAGCTGGGGTTTGCGCAGGGTCAGATCGGAAGCTGGTTTGCTGGCGGCATTGAGGTCTCTGAGGCGCTGATAGTCTTTGACTGCGTAGCCGGCCAGAGCGTTTTCGGTAGCCACCTTGGTTTCTGCTTTCTTCACGCCTGCGGTCGCACGCTTAAGCGCCGTTTCGTAGTTACTGGGATCGATTCTGACCAGCACGTCTCCTTTGGAGAAGAATCCACCACTTACGAAATCAGGTGAGACATGCACAATCAGACCGGACACCTGAGATACCAAAGTGGTTTGTGTGCGGGGCGACACGGATCCCTGCGACTGCACCGAAAACGTGACCGGTTCGCGCTTGGCAACGGCTACGTTGACCAGCACAGCAGGCGGCCGGACTGGTTTCTGGGCCGCTTGTGTGCGTGATTGGGTCATGGCGTATGCAGCAAAAACGCCTCCCGCTATAATCACGACCGGCAGGCCATAGCGGAAAGCGTTTCTAAGAAATCTTCTCATCATTCAATTCTATCTTCGCCTACGCCCTTTAGCGACGCGGATATGCGAGATCCTTGACTTGGGTCCTTTTTATTATTGATGCGGATTGGTGTGGTCCCCTGAACGCGGCAGCCCACCGACGTTCCTGGCAGTGCGAGTGTAGGTCAGCTTTTGCTTCCCAGTGCACGTCGACTGCGCCTCTGCCCGACGCCTTTAAAATCAAGCAGATATCCAGTATACACGTAACTTCTCAATAAATCAGTGCAATCAACCTTCCAATACAGCGTGGCCGCTGATCAGATCGGCAAGAGGGGGAATGGTACCGGCGATGGTGGTCCGGTCGGTCAGGTAGTCCCAGAATGAAACGCCTTGTTTCTTACAGGTCCTCTTCAGACTCGCGAACGTGTCGCGACATTTCCTACCCAATTCAGATCGCGTACTGCCACTGATCTTGCGCTTGATGACATACTCTCGAATGTCTCGTTCACTGAGGTTATTGGTCAACGGGATGCCGGGTTCATCTAATACCAATAGCAGCTCAGATTTGTTTTTAGCCAGTCGCTTCAACGCCTGATTCAAGGTTTGGAATTGGGTCTTTTCCTCGCAGATTTTGTCGAACCGAACACAGATGGCTTTTTTGGTCTTCTTGGTCGGATGCAGCTTGTAGGCTTTCAGATCCTGATAAAGCGACCACAATTGGCTGATCACCCATTCTCGTGCTTTTGCATTGAGTTCATTGAGGGGCAAGATGCGCTGGAAAACCCGCTCTGCATGGCACCAACACAAGGTGTGGCGAAACACATTGAATTGGCCCGCATCATCACTCATGATCACCAAATCCTTGGCGAAGCCATGCTGGATCAGACTGCCGATTAACGCACCTTCTGTGGCAATGCGCAGGTGACGCGTGTTCTTCAGACTGATTCCTTTCAGGTAGCTTGACCAAGCTTTGTCATCCTTGAAGTGAATAGCTTCTGCTTGAGCTGATGGCGTTGAACCACTCGTCAGTCGCTGCAATGGGCCAGCAGGTAAGCCTTGCTCTTTCATATAGTCGATGGCCGCTGAATTGATGACGTAGTCTTTGTTCATCCCGGCCAGGACCTGCAGAAAGTTGACACGACTTTTTGACTTGGTGCTTTCAAAGTAGGCGAATTGCTCATTGCCGATATGGGTGCAGTAGCCATTCTTACCCCCATGGCGGGCCCCTGTATCGTCTACGTGTAGGTAACTCGCATAGGCCAATCCTGCCGACAATAAACTCTGCTTTTCCTCATGGTACTGATCGTTCTGCTCGGTGATCAATCTATTCAGCTGGCCACTGGATAGGTCGACATGCCATTCACGCAGTTGTTGCAGCAACAAGGGTTGAGTCACTCGCTGATGATGATATTGATACAGGATATAGCTTTGTAGGGTAGGCCCGAAGTGAGTTCCTTGCAGATGGGTAGGTAATTGGCCAATCAGGTGTTGACCTTCAAGGGTCTGGTAACGCGCCAGGCGATAGCGGGTATTGACGGGTTGAATAATCAGATCTTGAACCAGGTAATCCTGATACCCCAGAAAGCGTGATCCAGAAGGGATTCCATCCGGTTGAATTATCACGGAACGATGAATCTTGAGTCGCTTCTTGCGCTTGCCCGAACCGGGCCGCTTCTTTTTGCGTTTCCCCGAGCCGGTCGATGGTGGATCCTGGTCATCCTTATTCACACTGCTGGGTCTGATCTTCGGTTTGGGGGGTAGCTTCTTCAATCGAGCTACCTCGGCTTCCAGTTGGTTGACGCGCTCTTCCAGCTGTTTCATGGTCACTTGCTGTTGCTCAATAATGGCTAACAGCAACTTGACCGTGGGGGTCATCTCGTGCGCGGGAATCGGTGGAATCAGAAACGGGGTACTCATGCCAGGGCCACTGACCTCGATGCATGATGGACCTCGCGGTCAACTGATGACATCAGCCGCCGGCAGTTTTTGTGCAGTGGATACAACCAAACCGTCTTGACCGGTACGCTGAGATTGGTATAGCGGTCATTACGGCTGCGTCCGGTGGTGCTGCCGACCGGGATCCAGTTGGCGGCACGGTAGCAGGTCCCTTGAAACCGATCCGCTTCGACGAAGGTCTCTAACAGCACGATCGGGTGGCCATATTTCTGTTGCCAGTCTGCCGAGAGCCGACGACTCACTTGCGACAACAGATGACTCGCCAAATGGGGAACCTGCACCCAGGGCACAATCAAGAATCGCATGTTGTTTGCCACCCGAGACAATCCGAGTTGACGCGCAGCTTGGGTCCAGCCAATCCACCGATCTCGATCGGCGACTTGCCACGCTGCGGCGCCAAAGAGGAGTGCGGCTAAAAGCCGATCGTGTCGATCAAACACCAGGTACTTGAGGTTTTCACCAACCGGTCCGGTATAGCCCAGATAGTGGTGCGCCTGCAATATACCGCGAAACAGCGAGGCGTGCTGTTGATTGGCCACGGGGACAATTCGTAGCGCCCGTAACTCGCATAAACGATCACGAATGGGCGTCTGATCCAAATCAATGCCAACCTTGCTCCGATAGCGATAGCCATTATTGGCGGATCTAACAGGTGCAGGCAGTGAGATCAGTCCTTGCTCATCCAATTTTCTCAGCAGAGCTCGAGCCGCCATATCCTTTAAATCGCCGTTATCATTCGTCCAGTCCCAATCGTTACACAGCTGCTTCGAGATGCGTGTTCTGTGCCACTCGGGGTGATCCTTGATTAGACGGCGAATATAAACGACATCATCCGACGTAATTGTTCGACCTTGGAGAAACTGGGTAGCTTGCATGGGTTGAAATATACCCCATGCTGCTCTGGGAGTCCAGTACGTTGCACTGACTTATTGAGAAGTTAC
>JASMJM010000051.1 GCA_030749725.1 Pseudomonadales bacterium
CCTCTCGGGTGAAAAGGCGAGGAAAGAATCTGAGCCCTGATTCATGACGATATCTCCTGTGTTGATCGCATCGCAGCCGCAAGCTCTTCCATGGAAATTCCATAGGAGGAAGCACGTGCCACCATGTCGGCTACTATCTGATCGATCATGCGCTGTTTCTGCAGCTGATCGACCTCCGGTTTTCGGGTGCTGACGAACGTGCCGGTGCCCTGCTGCATATCCAGAAACCCCTCCAGCTCAAGCTCGCGGTAGGCTCGAATTACCGTGTTGAGATTGATGGATAGGTCGACGGCCAACTGGCGAACGGTCGGTAACTGATCTCCCGCCTTTAGCTCGCCGCTGGAAATCGCGACTTTCACCTGTTCGATGATCTGGCGGTAGATCGGTATGCCGCTGGCGGCGTCGAGCACATAAGCCATATAAAAGCCCTGTTGCTGGAATTGATCTATTGTAATAGAAGTCTAGTACAGCATCACAATACCAGATGCAATCATAGGGCAGCTTATGTGCGAGGTCGAGAGAATCGATCTGAACTCAATCGAAGCGAGGTGGAACAGAACCTAAATCAGGAGCACAGTCATGTCGGTAAAGCAGGTTATTCCACAGATCAGAACTACAGATATGGAGGAGTCCATTGACTTCTACGTCAACAAACTTGGCTTTGAATTGGATTTCCGCTATCAGGATTTCTATGCCGGCATCAAGGCAGGAGATGGGTTACTTCACCTGAAGCTTGTGGACGACAAGGACCCATCGATCGACTTTGTCAGGCAAGGCGATCACTTGCACCTGTATTTTCCAACTGATGATGCACTGGAGACGGCAAGGGACCTAAAAGCCAAAGGGGTCACCTTTCTGACAGAACCCCATGATACGGACTACTCCAGCAACGAATTTTCAGTCGTCGATAATCAGGGACATGTTTTGTACTTTGCAGAATAGTGTCCCCAACATGATCCACAAGCCGACTAATCCAGTCAGCGAAAACGCATCTGATGAAAGTATGCTAGTCCCTGACAATCAACCTGCGCTCAACTACAAACACGTTTTTCACTGCGCTTCGTCTCAGACGAGTTGACGAGGCTGGAGTTCTTCTATCACACATTACCATCCAGCCCGAAATGACCATTCTTTTGAGGAGTCGTTATGCAGGCTACAGAACTATTCGGCACACTTAATCCCCAGGCTCCCATTGAGTTAGCACGATTTTCCTTTCTGATCGGAAAGTGGCACGGCCAAGGAAAATTCAAGAATCAAGATGGCAGCACAGATCCCTATGAAATGATTTGGATCGGCCGCTATATACTTGACGGCCATGCGATCGCTGATCAAGCGTTTATCGGCCAGCAAGACGACTACAGTGCAATCTTCGTGACCTATCGCAGTTTTCTTGTGAACGAGAATCGTTGGTCGATCGAATCTTTCAATGTACTGGAAAGTTCTCTAACAGCTCAGGCAGCTGATGATCTTGGCGGTGTTTCTTTCAGTGATGGCAAGATCGAGCTACAAACCAGAACGCGGGATTTTATTTATCGCGAGTCATACTTTGACATATCTGAGGATGGATTCTGTTATCAGATGGATGTCACTAAGGATCAAGGACGGAGCTGGATTGAAGGTGTCGATTTCATCAGGGCGAGCCGATTAATAGAATAGTCGTGAATTCGATCTGTTAACGTATCAGTGTCATAACGACCCTGTAGAGTCGCAGCGTCACGTATCCGATAAGTGACGACCCTGTCAAGTCGCGTCAACCGTCGTATGCACTAGAAGAACACATGCAATTGTGCAAAGAGTTCATCCCTATTTAGAAATGGATCGGGATCGTCACTCTCATAGCTTCGTGCACCCAAGCGAAGCTGGGTGAAGCTGAAGGGGAAGTATTGGTACTCGATAGCGTAGCGATCCTGATCGGCCATGCCGTTATTATCGCTCATGGCTGTTTCTGCGGTGATCTTCAGATAGTGGCCCTGGGCCATGCGGATGTTGGCTTCCACAAACGCGAGCGAAAGTTCATCGTCCGCCATGCCGGGAGTGCGGTCATCGATTTTGTCGTACTCCACTAACCAGGTGACCCGCCCAGTGCGCAGACCTGCAAAAATACCAGTCATGGCCCTGTCGGTGAAGTCGGTATGATTGTCGTTGACCGTGATACCCACTCGCCAATTTGGCTGTACGTAGGAGCCCAGTAGACTGATCTGCTTGCCATCGTCTACTTCAGAGGCGCCGGCGGTGCCGTTGCTGACTGCCAACTGGAGACTCCATGAATCCTTGATATAGCCCAGCTCCAATCCGTTGTCGGCAGTATTGAAGTTGACATTGGACAGTTGCCGAATAAACGCAGAGTCGTCTTCAAGGCGTAGCCCGAAAGGAAGAAACATCTTGCCTGCCCTGACGTAGAGACTGTCCGACAGGTTGAATTTCACCCAGGCAGCACGATTGATACTACCGCCGGGTGCTATCTGCTCGTCCAGATACACACTGACGCGATCGGTGAGTTGCGCGCCGATATAGAGTGTGACCCTGTCGGTGGAAAAATTCTCTGTGTCGTCGACGTTGTCCATGTCAATCTGCCGAAGAGAAGCCCGTACATCGCTCCCCAGAGTGAATCGATCTGCAAAACCGCCCGCCCACATGTTGTCCGACGACGATGTCCTTGCCGGTAGCTGCGTCTGGCTGAAAAGCGCACCGTACTGGTTGCGCGAACCACCCCCAGCTGGACTGATATGGCATTGTATGCAGTGGAAGCCGTTTTCAACGGCCAGAAATGGTTCAGCGATTGTATTCATCGCTGCAGAGATTGCCGTAAAGAATAGGAATATTCGCACTGGTTAGTCCTCAAATCCGCCAAAAAAGCGTGCAGACTCCGTCCCAAAAGAAAACAGAGTCTGCACCTTAAGTACCACAATCGATCTCTACTCAGCGGCCCCCGCTTCGATCCAGTCACGGATCAGGTCGACCTGCTCCTGAGACAAAAAGGGACCGCCCAAAGGCATTCTTGATCCGACGATTCCGGCTCTACCTTCCAGCTTCCAAATCAGGTAGCTGTTTTCCGGATCACCGGGCTCGACGCGATCCACGGCTGGGACTCCGCCGCTCGGCGTATTCACCAGGTTGCTGAAGCTGACTGCAGAGCTCAACGACAGGCCGCCACTGGCGCCATGGCATACCACACATCTCGAATTGAAGATGGCCTGAACCTCGCTGAAGGCCGGGGCGGACTGAGTGTCACAGGCGTCACCGACACCATCCGCATCGGCATCCTCCTGTCCGGAATTGGCATTCGAAGGACAGTTGTCACCGTTGTCACCCACGCCATCGCTATCGGTGTCGGCTGTTTCGCTGGAATTGGCGGGGAATGCATCGGCATTGTCACCCACACCGTCGCCATCGGTATCCTCACTTTCACTGGCGTCGTTGGGGAAGGCATCTGCATTGTTACCAACACCATCAGCGTCACTGTCTGCAGATTCGTTCGCGTCATTGGGGAAAGCATCGCCATTGTCACCGACACCATCCGCATCCGAGTCCACCGATTCGCTGGAGTTGTTGGGAAACGCATCGGCGTTGTTGCCCACACCGTCGCCGCCACTGTCCTCAGACTCGTTGGGGTCATTGGGGAACGCATCGACAGAGTCGTTCACACCATCGCCATCTGAATCCAGAATGTCATTAACAGGATCGCTGTTGTCGCAGATACCGTCACCGTCGCTGTCGACAGTTTCGCTTGAATCTGTCGGACAGGCGTCGGAATTATCACCCACGCCATCGCCATCTGTGTCTGTGGTTTCCTGATCGTTGTTGGGGAAGGCATCGCCGTTGTCACCGATCCCATCACCATCGCTGTCGGCTTGCTCGGCAGGGTCATTGTCGAACGCATCACCATTGTCTCCAACACCATCCTGGTCTGAATCTACAGACTCACTGGGATCGTTAGGAAAGGCATCCTCCCTGTCACTCACACCGTCACCATCGCTGTCGTCTGAGCCAGGCGGCAGTGGGGTCAACTGTCCGCGAATCTCACCCTCGGGGTATGCCGGTGTGTGCACGTTCACGTACATCTCACCTTCAAGATAGGAGACGAGTTGCTCTGCCGTGAATGTCTGATCGTCTGCTGACCAGTGATTCAGATCGGCAATGCTCTGTGTCAGTGTAAAGAGCACAGCACCAACGGCACCGCCAGCACCTGCGTGGATGTGAGCATCCGTGGCGTCCTCTACGCCCATGGTATTCACGTGGATCGAGAAATTACCGGTTCCTAGATTCAGAGTCATGGCACTCACGCCTTCTGCATCACTGTCGACGACTGTGTCGCCCGGCCGCTGTAACGAATCCAGAGTTGAGATCAGAACCTGGTAACCGGCAGGTGCGACCTGTGCCCGTAACTCCCCGGCAGGATTATCTGCGGTGTGCAGATTAAAATAGAGCTGGGCACCCGCAAGTTGGTCGATCAGTTCACTGAAGTCGGCATCTGTGGCGAACCAGTGACCGGCACCCGCTGCATCCTGTTCGAAGGGCACCACCACACCACCGTTGGTCCCGGCAATAGCGGAATGCAGATGAGAAGCGGTAAGGTCCAGAGTTGTCGTTAGATGAACTTGAGCAGTGTTGCTGCTCTTATCCAAGGTAATCGCTGCCCTGGCGAAACCATCCGTCGTGACCTGCATGGGTACCTGTTCCTCGCCATTCGGCGTGGCAATGACGACCTCGAATCCTTCCGGCACGACCTGTCCACGAAGTTCACCGGCCGGATTTGCCTCGGTGTGTACATTGAAGTAGGTCTCTCCCCGCATGACGGCAGCCATCTCCTCCTCACTCAGGCTGGCATCATCAGGTGTCTGCCAACGGTCGGCATTGCCAGGGTCCTGTTCCAGACCGAGGATGATGGGACCGTTGCTACCGGCATATGCCTGGTGCAGATGGGCGGCGGTTGCTGTCAATCCAGTGGTGTCAAGGCTTACGATGACTTTTCCGGTTTCGGGAATCAGGATCATATCCGACCAGCCCACCGCTTCGGACTGCACGTTCGCGGTCTGCGCCCCTGGGGTCAGGTTAGTCCATATATCGATGATCTCCGGCAGAGCATCCTCGGCACCGGCAAGAATGGTATCGAGAGCGTCTATGGAGGTGTCGTCAGGCAGGGTGACGGTTCCCGTGTCGATCAGATCATCCAAACTGTCCACAGCATTGCTGATCGCCGCGACCGCCTGGCTTGCCAGCAGTGAATCATCATCCTCATTGAGCAGCACACCATCGACTTCACGATTCAGCAGTATCTCATCGCTGAATTCATCCAGGACCTCTGAGAGGGAGCTGCGCTCGCTGTTCTGAACATCGCCACCACCAATTTCAAGGGCGAGCTCCGTGACGAATTCGGAAAGGGGTGATATGTGCGCTGTGCCGGATCTGTCATCACCTGACTCGTCAAGGCTGGTAATGGTGGCCCTCATACGGAAACCATCAGGCAGGTCGTAGCTCTCGCCAAAAGCGGCTACAAGGGAGATACCATCTGCATCGATATCGAACTCGCAGGTGGGAGTAACGTCACAGACCGTCGTGGCACCGGTGCCATCCAGTGATATCTGCACAGGTTCGGCAATCTCAGCCGCGGTCGAAAATGTGATGTTGTAGGATCCGTCACTGCCACTGGTGGCAGTGGCACCGCTGACTGAAGCGCCATCAGCATCGATCACAGAGACCAAAGCGCCGGCAATTACGCCCTTGACGGCCTTGCCCTCGATCGAATAATCGAAGGTCGGCTCAGGTTCTGCAGGTGGTTGCTGAGGAGGCGGACTGCTGCCGCCGCCACCGCCGCCGCAGCCTGCCGTCATGGCCAGTGTAACCCAGACTCCGATTTGGATGAGTCGAATTCTTGGCATGGGATGTCCCTCTAATTCGTTGAAAACCGTGAGTCGAATGGAAAGAGGCATCGGTTCAAAGAAATTCGACCATATGCCGGTCTTTGACGTATTCAGTAAGAAAAACAACCGGCAATGAACCGTCCGCTGCGCTCGAACGACATACCCTTAGGTATCCCCTGTAGCGTCACCTCGTTAAGGGAAGAAGCGAATAGTGTGAATCAGCTAGAAATCAGCTTGATCAGAGCAATCGTCCAGGAGGATCGAGGGGCCATGGCGCAGCTCTATGACATCTACTATCCACGATTACAGCGATTCCTGGTGGGGATCATTCAAGATCGGGAACTGGTGGCTGAACTCATCAATGATGTGATGATGGTTGTATGGCAGAAGGCTGCCGGTTTCCGGATGCAGTCACTGGTCTCCAGTTGGATATTCGGTATCGCCTATCGCCGGGCGATGGATGGAATCCGCAAGGACCAGAGATACCGGACGGTGCTGAATGAGGTTCCAAGACAGACGCCCACGGACAGCTCCTTGAATGAGTCGATCACCGCGAGGGATCTGAATGTATTCATGAAAGTGCTGACGCCTGAACAGTTGGCGGTGGCGCAGCTTACCTTTGAATTTGGCTACTCATATCCGGAAATCGCGCAGATCTTGCAGATTCCGGTAAACACGGTCAAAACCCGCATGTTTCACGCCAGAAAATCCATGCAAAAGGCCTATGGTCTGGGAGTCACCGATAAATGAGCTCACATGAGGAAGTATTGGAATTCCTGCCCTGGTTCGTCAACGGCACCTTGAATGAGCGGGAACAGTCGATGGTAAACGACCACCTGCAGGGATGTCGGGAGTGTAATGAAGAGGTGAAGGTGCTGTTGGAGACATCAAAGCTGTTTCACGCCAGCCCGGAACCTTCGCCGGACTTGTTTGGCCAGGCCCGTAGTGAATTCCTGCAGCAACTGCAAGGGAGGCGTGAACGAAGGGCAAACTGGGCCAGGCGTTGGATGATTCCAGCGACCATGGCAGCCTGCCTCGTCGTGGCCGTCCTGATTGTCAGTCCCGTGTCGCGCCAGGAGGAGAGTTTCGGAACCCTCGGTAACAGTGCGTCCAGCAGCGGACACGTGATTCAGCTGGTATTTCAACCGGATACTCCCGAGAAATCCATCCGCAGTCTGGTTCTTGGTGATCAGGGACATATCATTAGCGGACCCACGGCGCAGGGCGTTTACCGCCTGGAATTACCACTGGACAAGGATCCGCAATGGGTACTGGAAAGGTTAAGAAATCACCCTGACGTGCAGTTTGCAGAGCTGGAGGCCAGCCCGTGATCAGATCTGCAGGTGCTGCTGTCACACTACTGGCAATCGTGCTCTCGGCCTGCGGTTTCCAGTCTCACAGGCCGATAGCGGATGGCACCTATATACTGTTGTTAGACATCCCCAAGGACGCGGGAACTTCATTCCTGTTGACTGGCAGTAAGACCTATCACAGCAGCGGACAATGGGACCTGCCTGTCTCCCTGCGCAATACGGTACGGGCGATCGTTAATCAATACGACCTGCGGGTTGTCGATAGCTGGCCGCTGGAAAACATCGATGAACTGTGCCTCGTGGTAAGGCTTGATGCACATACGTTAGCTGCCCTCAAGTCAGATCGGAGAATCAGCGCCATTCAACCGGTGAATCACTTTGATGTGATGGGTAGCATCTCCTACAACGATCCCCAGTTTGTGCTTCAGTTCGGAAAACAGACCAAGGATTTAGAGAGACTGCATGAGTGGGCGACGGGAGAAAATATTAAGGTCGGGATTATCGATACCCCGGTTGATCTCGACCACGAAGACTTGCGCGGTCAGATCATTTCACAGCAGATCTTCATAAAGGACAATCTGGATGAGAAGGACCAGCTGCATGGTACGGCAGTGGCAGGCATCATCGCGGCGAATTCGAACAACGGTGTGGGGGTGGTTGGTTTTGCCCCCGACGTCTCTCTCAGCAGTTATGCTGCCTGTTACCATCGGGATAGCTGGCAGCGCAGTGTCTGTGACACGTTTGCGCTGGCAAAGGCGTTGGCTGCTGCCGCAGAGGATGACTTGGACATCGTCAATCTATCCCTGTCCGGTCCGGAGGACCCGCTGCTAACGAGGTTAATCAGCAGTCTGGTCGACAATAGCACGATCGTCGTTGCTGCCGACAACCCCGCGAATCCGGTGAAACGTTTTCCTGCCTCCATGGCTGTGGTAATCGCGGTTACCACCCCTGCAGAGATTCACCGCTTCCACCCTTCGGCAGTCAGAGCGCCGGACGAACACCTGTCCAACAAGCCAGGCAACGGTTACCAGTTTTTCTATGGGACATCCATGTCAGCCGCCAGGGTAACTGCGCTGACATCGCTGATGGTGAGTAAACAACCAGTCAGTTACAACGAGGTCCGTGCCAAGCTGGTGACTCTACGCCAGACCTGCAAAGAGCGTGATGACGAGGACAGCATCTGTTCCATGAGATTCGCTGTAGAGAGTGATGTTCTCGGGATGAATGCAGAAATATGAAGGATTTCTCCTTGACAGTCGTGCTTGCGATTCTGCTAGCGATTCTGCTAGCGATTTCGCAGTTTGCCTGGGCAGGAATCGCAGACAATTTGAACGGCAATGTCAGTCTTAGCAGCAACTACGCGTATCGCGGCGTAAGCCGCCCCGGTTCCAACCAGGTGCTTTTTGGTAATCTCGAGTATGTCAGTGAAAGGGGTCTGTATGGCGGTGTCTGGATCGGTAACTACAAGACCCTCTGGAGTACGGAGACTGACACGGAAACCGACCTGTACTTCGGATTCAATCACGATTTGACATTCGGCCACAGCATCGACACTTCCGTCTGGCGAGGGACTTATGATCAGAAAACCACCAGAGACTACGACTGGGTCGAGTGGCAGATCAACTACCACTATCATGATCGATGGGGATTCATGTTTGCCCTTGCTGACAATCTATATGGATCCGATCAGCGATCCGCTGTCGCTGAACTGAGCTTTGCACATCAGACCAACCGTCTGAGCCTGGTCATCTCAGTTGGCAATCAGCAGTTTGATTCGCAGTACCTGTCTGATGTCAATTACCTGCACACGAGAGTTTCGGTGGATTGGCGGAACTGGCACCTGTTTCTGGACAGCAGCCTTACAGACCGCAAATCAGATTCGGCCATGTTCAGCCGGAATTGGCAGAGACAATCCAACGGAATTGGTCTCGCATATACCTTCTGAACCGGATCAGGGATTGCCACTTTCTAACCAGGTCGAGTCAGACTGGCATCCGACAAATGCGAGTCCCTGTTGACCAAGAAGTACGGAACATCCTTCGGGCATCCTTTGGGACATCTATGTAATCGTCAATGTATTCGCGTGGGCGTCTTGTTTCTTCCTGGATATTCAGGACATCCATGTAGTCACTTGGGCGTCCTGTTTCTTCCTGTGGGCGTCCTGTTTCTTCCTGCGTGAGGTCTGGCAGATTTGCGAGTGTGCAGTCTGGTGAACTAAGCTACGCGCGAGTATGCCAAATAATCAGAATTGGATGCACCGTGGCATAGATCATGGCAACGGCTTGGATGGATCGTTACGCTTGTCGCCGTGGAAATCATGTGGAGGATGATGTGAACATTCAGCGAGACCGCACTGAAGACAAGCAGTTTGTGTACCTTTTCAGTGAGCTCGACCGAGTTCGCGATCTGGTCGGCAGCGACTGGGAAGAGGTGCGCGGTGTGCTGGGTGGCAAGGGAGCGAATCTATCTGAGATGTACAGCCTGGGCGTTCCAGTCCCACCAGGTTTTGTGATTTCAACGAACGCCTGCACCGATTACCTTGAGAGTGAGTCGACATTCCCCAAGGGCCTCTGGGAAGAGATCAGCCAAGTCGTAACTGACGTTGAAAAACAGGCCGTCAAGGGCTTTGGCGATGCTGGCAATCCACTCCTTTTGTCTTGTCGATCAGGTGCGAAATTCTCCATGCCCGGCATGATGGACACCGTACTCAATCTGGGCCTCAATGATACGGTTGCGCACGGACTGCTGGAATTGAGCGGTGATGAACGGTTTGTATATGATCTCTATCGCCGCCTGATCCAGATGTTCGGCTGCGTCGTGATGGGATTGCCGGATGACATATTCGAAACGGTCATTACCCATGAACGTGAACGATGCGGAATCCAGTCTGATTCCGAAATGGGTGCTGAACAATGGCGTCTGGTTACTCGACGATTCAAGGAAATCTACCGCGCCCACACGAGCCTGGAATTCCCCCAGGATCCGCACGAGCAACTGCGTATGGCAGTGGCCGCTGTATTCAATTCCTGGAACGGCAAACGGGCAATCGACTACCGCAATGCAGCCCGGATCTCCCACGACCTCGGTACCGCGGTCACCATTCAAGCCATGGTGTTCGGCAATATGGGGGATCGGTCAGCATCCGGCGTCGCCATGTCCCGCAACGCGGCATCCGGGGAGAAGGATCTCGAGGGTGACTATCTGATGAACGCTCAAGGTGAAGATGTTGTCGCCGGGATCCGTCACACCAGGCCGCTGGCTGAATTACAGGATGATCTCCCTGACATTCACGCACAGTTCGTGCAGATCGCCGAGCGACTGGAGCAGCACTATCGAAACGTGCAGGACATGGAGTTCACCATTGAGGAAGGTAAACTCTGGTTACTCCAAACGCGCGATGCCAAGCGGACCGCGCAGGCCGAGGTGAGAATTGCTGTCGATATGGTTGAAGAAGGACTGATTACCCGAGTAGAAGCAATCCAGCGCGTACAACCTGAACAGGTCGACTTCTTCATGCATCCACAACTGGACACGGCCGCCGTACCGGATGCAACTCCCTTCGCTCGGGGTCTCAACGTCTCACCCGGCGCTGCCGTTGGCGTCGTTGCATTCGACGCAGCGATCACAGAGCGCTGGGCGACTCAGGAAGACCGGGACGTGATCATGGTGCGACCCGAAACCAAACCGGATGATGTTCACGGAATGCTGGCTGCCAAAGGAGTGGTGACCTGCCGCGGCGGTCGCACCAGTCACGCGGCCCTGGTGGCTCGTCAATTCGGAAGACCTGCCGTTGTCGGTATACAAGGCCTGTCGGTAGACCTTGAAGAGCGGGAGATGCACATCGGCGACGTCACCGTAAAGGAAGGTGAATGGATCTCCATTGACGGCACCAATGGAATCGTCTACCTGGGGCAGCTACCGACCCTGGTACCGGATTTGAGCAGCCCCCATCTGCTCAAGCTGCTGACCTGGGCGGATGAGATTCGCGAGTTGGGTGTCTGGACCAATGCCGACTATCCGCGCGATGCCGAACGGGCCAGGGCGTATGGTGCAGAAGGGATCGGCCTGTGTCGCACAGAGCACATGTTCTTTGAAGCCGATCGATTACCGATCGTGCAGAGAATGATCATGGCTCGGGACGTTGGTGAACGAAACGAGGCCATTGGCGAACTCCTGCCACTGCAACGATCGGACTTTGCAGGTCTATTCCGTGCCATGGATGGATGCCCCGTGACGATCCGGCTGATCGATCCGCCGCTACACGAGTTCTTACCGTCCCATGATCAATTGGTCAACGAACTGGCGGATCTGAAATTGCAGATTCAGCACTTTGACACCATGGCGGCGATCGACGCGGCGCTGGATCAGATACGAGTCAAGCAGAACTATCTTGAACAGGTGGAGGAGTTGCGGGAGGAAAATCCGATGCTGGGAACGCGTGGCGTTAGGCTCGGTATCCTACTTGACGAACTCACCCGTATGCAGGTCAGGGCGATCTTTGAAGCAATGATTCAATGCCAGCGCGACGGCATCGATGTGCAGCCACAGATCATGATTCCGCTGGTCTCCCATGTCAACGAACTAAAGCTGCAGAAGGAGACGTTGGAAAGTGAAGTGCAGCTGGTACTGTCGGAAAACAACAATCCAGAGGTGTCATATCAGTTTGGAACCATGATCGAGGTCCCCCGTGCAGCATTGACGGCAGATGAGATAGGCCTCGTAGCGGATTTCTTCTCCTTTGGCACCAATGATCTCACCCAGATGACGTATGGCATCAGTCGCGACGATGGTGAGCGTTTCCTGCGTGAATACCAGACCCACGGCATCCTAAAAGACAATCCATTCGAGACGCTGGATTGGGAAGGCGTCGGTGAGCTCATGAAAATCGCAGCAGACAAAGGACGTGCCGGGAATCCGGATCTGCACATCGGTATTTGTGGGGAGCATGCCGGCGACCCTCGCAGCATTCAGTTCTGTCATGAACTGGGGTTGGATTACGTGTCCTGTTCACCCTTCCGGGTGCCCATTGCCCGTCTGGCTGCGGCCCATGCTGCACTCGAAAAGAAGTAGCCATGAACCGGCGCAATATTCCATCCTGCGCTTGAGTGCATAACGCAAGACCTGACTCGTGCGAAGTTGGCAGAATCTTAACCAGATGGTATCGAATCCAAAAACAGCGCGAGGCTTAACAGTAGGGGCGTGAATATCGTTACCGCCAAGTTCATGTACGCGAAGGGTGTCAACTCCGCGGTCGCCTCGGCGTAACGGTAAACGCCGATCACTGTGGGTATGGCAACCAGCAGACCTGCAAGCGTTATCAGGCTGATTGCAGGCAACCGGGTGAGTCCCACGCCGAGAGGTATCATCAGATAGGCCAGAACGATGAATGCACAAAAGATGTGACAACTCGCTTGTCTACCGATCGTGATGGGGAAGTTCTTTCGGCCGACACTCATGTCTGCTTCCACATCGGGAAACTGGTTCAACAACA
>JASMJM010000052.1 GCA_030749725.1 Pseudomonadales bacterium
TTACTGGTAATATGGAAATTCCTTCGGGTGGTTTGTTACCCCGATACATCCAATGGTTTGTGCCAGGCTGCTGACCCATGCGGGCCCTCCATGTCACTTTGTGTTTGCCTGCACGTGATACATGATAGCAACTAATGCCGAGCGCTTCAAATCAAAAGGCCCTCTATTTGGTTAAGTACCTAAGAATAAAGGGCTTTTTATCGAGAAGGCAGTATGGTCGGCTATTCTGCGTAGATTCACTGACTTCCGTTCAGCACTCCAACTACCTGGAATCGGCGGCTTCCCGGGTTCGCCCGCAGGGGGCTTACCAGATGATCGCGGTCGCCCAGGCTACCGCCCTTGTAAAGGACTCGCCTGCGGGGCCCGACCTGCGCGGCCCGACCATTCCCTTCGGGTTGTGCCTTGTCCTGGCCTCGGCGGCCCCGATATCTGGTAAGCTCTGAACCCATTACTTCTAGGTAGTTGGAGCACCAACTCGATGGGAACAGTTCGCCTGGTATGCATCGGCCCCGAATCGGACGGACAGCGGATCGACAACTTTCTGATCACACGGCTGAAAGGAGTTCCCAAGTCCAGGATATACAGGCTGATTAGGAAGGGGGAAGTGCGGCTCAACAGCGGCCGGGTCAAGCCGGATCGCAGGCTGCAGGAGGGTGATCGAGTGCGCATACCGCCCGTGAGAATGAGTCGATCTGAGCCCGGGCCCACCTTCACGGATCGACAGTCGGTCCGTCTGGCGAGGCAGCTGGAAGAACGAATTCTGCATGAAGATGATCGCTTGTTAGTCATCAATAAGCCGGCCGGGATGGCGGTTCACGGCGGCAGTGGCATAAGTCATGGGGTGATTGAGGCCCTACGAGCGTTGCGGCCGAGGGCCAGCTACCTTGAACTGGTGCACCGACTGGACCGGGATACATCAGGTTGTCTTCTGATCGCCAAGAGGAGAAGCGCGCTGCGCCAACTGCACGAGAATCTGCGTAACAACAGCTTGCGCAAGGTCTACGTGGCGCTGCTGGCGGGCCGTTTTCCGAGAGGAAGGAAGCAACTGTCGGCGCCCCTTCTGAAGAATGAACTGCGGGACGGCGAACGCATCTCCCAAGTGCGCGCAGATGGCAAGGAAGCCAAGACGCTGTTCGAGGTGATCAGTTACTACGAGGAGGCGACACTGGTGGAAGCGAGGCCGTTGACCGGTCGCACCCATCAGATTCGAGTCCATTGCCAGTATCTGGGCCACCCCGTACTCGGAGATCGCAAATACGGGGATGTCGATCACAACCGAGTGATGCGAGCAAAGGGTGTCCGGAGGATGCTTCTACACGCCGCCGAGATCTGTCTCCCGGACGGCCTGAACGACCCGGTTGGCGTTGTGAAAGCGCCTCTGGATGGAGATTTCCAGGGCATCATAGATGACTTTAATAATAATAAAAACAAATAGTTAGCGTAATTACTTAATCTTATTCGAGAAGTTTGATCCCCTCACTTCTCAACATCCCCACCAGGCTTATCAAGGGTAAGCCAATCAGCGAAGACGGATCTGTGCCAGCCATCTCCGTGAACAGCGCTATGCCGAGCCCTTCAGCTCGGAAGCTGCCTGCACAGTCATAGGGGGTATCCTTATACAGGTAGCTGTCTATATCGGTTGTACTGAGATGACGGAAACTCACCCGATAGTCGGAAACGCTGCTCTGCATGGAACCAGTCGTGCTGTTAAGCAGGCACAGTGCAGTGTGAAAGAGAACAGTCCCGCCGCTGCAGCGGCGGAGTTGCTGCACGGCCTTGGCATGGGTCAAGGGTTTATCGAGGACAGCATTGCTCGACTCGTCCAACAGCAGGGCAACTTGATCCGAACCGATAATCAGACTGTGGCGATCGAGTGCGTGCAGCACCGATTGCGCCTTGCCAATCGCATACCGCAGCACCATGTCAAGAGGTGCTTCTCCCTTGGCAGGCACCTCTCTGAAATCCGGCGTCATCTGTACAAAAGGAATCTGCAATCGCTCCAGCAGCTCTTTTCGATAGCTGGAAGAAGATGCCAGGATTAGAGGTGTCATCGCCGCTCCCGCCCGTTGATATGAGATGGCTACGGAGATTAGGCTAATTGGGCGGGTTTGTTAATTTTTCTTTTGACACAATGATTTGCTGGGCCTAAGATGCGCCGTTTATGTTAACTCCGACCCTACCAGAATGCGTGAACCCGCACCTGTTAGCTGAGGAAAATGTGGTCCTGGAGGGGGATATCCCCCTGCCAAGATTCACACGCCTGACAGACTACCTTTGTGAGCGCTGTGGCGCGGTACGGATCACGCTACAATTCCACAAGGGTAAACATCGCACCCTTTTGATTATCGGCAAGGCGCGAACCACACTAACCATGCAATGCCAGTATTGTCTGGATCCAGTGGAAGTCGCCGTGGAGGCAGATCTCGACCTCGTATATGTGGAACGCGATGAGAGTTCCGCATCCTTGGATGAATCCGCGGATGGCATCTTGGCTGAGGGAGACAGCATCGATCTGGTTGCGATCGTTGAAGATGACCTGATCCTGAGCTTACCGATGGTGGCAAGGCATGGGTCTGGTGACTGCATCGGTAAGCTGGAATACCATCAGGACGAGGCGGCAAGTGAAGGACCTTTCGCGGAACTTGAGCGACTGAAGAAGAGGTTGCGGGACGCGTAGTCCGCGATGTATGAATTGTTAGGCGTAAGCAGATATCTAGGAGCATAGGTCAATGGCAGTACAACAGAACAAGGTCAGCCGAGCAAGGCGAGGACAGAGAAGGTCCCATGATGCACTAAAAGGACCAACCCTCTCTGAAGATCCGACTACCGGCGAAACCCATCGACGTCATCATGTGACCGTTGATGGATTCTATAAAGGCAAGAAAGTCGTTCACTCCAGCGACGACGATTAGCCCCCGTTATCGGGAAGCGGGGACACCATGCGGATCGCCATTGACGTCATGGGTGGTGATGTCGGACCTGAGGTCATCATCGCCGCCGCACTGAGATGTGCCGCTGACCATCCCAAACTCGAGCTCGATCTGGTAGGTGATCGTCAACTGATCGAGAAAGAGATGGGTGAGGGGCCAGTGGACCTTGCCAGAATCTCAGTATGCCACGCTCCCCAGGTCGTCGAGATGGGCGAAAAACCAGCGCTGGTATTACGTCACAAACGCCAATCATCGATGCACTTTGCTATCGGTAAAGTGAAATCCGCAGAAGCGGACGCCTGTGTCAGTTCAGGTAACACAGGGGCCCTCATGGCCATCGGCCGTCACCTCTTGAAAACGCTGGCCGGCATAGATAGACCTGCCATCATCAAAGCGATGCCAAGCACCAGGGGGCGATGCTACCTGCTTGATCTGGGGGCCAACATAAATTGCGAGGTGGAGAACCTCATTCAGTTCGCCGCCATGGGCAGTTTGATGTGTGGTGCTGTGGAGAACATCGACAAACCCACCGTGGGTCTTTTGAATATCGGTGAGGAGGAGATCAAGGGAGGCGAGCTGATCAACGTCACCGCAGGACTGCTCCGAGACAACGCGTTCCTGAATTTCATCGGCTTTGTGGAGGGAGACGCGATCTACCAAAGCGGGGCAGACGTGATTGTATGCGATGGCTGGGTGGGAAATGTGGCCTTGAAGACCAGCGAGGGACTGGCTAAATTTGTGGCCCACCTGATCCAGGACGCATTCGAACAGAATGTTGCTACGCGTGCCGCAGCGTTGATTGCCAATCCGACCCTCAACAAACTCCGAACTAAACTGAAACCAGAGCAGTACAATGGCGCCACCATGTTGGGGTTACAGGGCGTCGTCGTCAAGAGCCATGGCAATACGACCGAGGCCGGATTCTACAACGCAATCGAGGTGGCAATACGGGAAGCCGAGCAGGATGTCCCAAACCTGATTGCCAGACGACTTGATGAAGTACTAGACGCCTACCACTAACTGCTGTTTCCTCGTTAGGTAAGTAGAGAATCTTGGCAATGGATGCGGAATTCGTAATGTACAACCAAACAAAGAAGGCGCGGCTATGGCGAAACTAGCGATAGTTTTTCCAGGGCAGGGATCACAAGCCGTGGGCATGCTGGCGGACATCGCAGCTCAAGAGATAACGGTGGCCCGTACGTTTGACGAGGCATCGCAAGCGCTGGGATACAACCTGTGGGAACTGGTTCAGGGCGGACCGGCAGAAAAACTGAATCGAACGGAATTCACTCAACCAGCCCTGTTGACGTCCAGTATTGCCTTGTGGCGACTATGGCAGGAAAAATCGGGTAGGCAACCGGACATCGTCGCTGGTCACAGCCTCGGCGAGTACTCTGCCCTCGTATGCGCACGAGTGCTTGGCTTCGCCGATGCGGTGGACCTGGTACGGAAACGTGGCCAGTATATGCAGTCGGCAGTTCCTGTGGGCGTAGGCAGTATGGCGGCGATATTGGGGCTGGGCGACGAGCAGGTGGTGGAGTTGTGTAACCAGTCTTCTGTCGATCAAGTTGTTCAGGCTGTCAACTTTAATTCTCCAGGTCAGGTTGTCATTGCAGGGCATACGGCTGCCGTAGAGAGAACCATCGAAGCGTGTCAGCAAGCAGGTGCGAGAAGAGCCATGTTGCTTGCAGTCAGCGCTCCTTTCCACAGTCAGTTGATGCAACCTGCTGCTGAAAAGATGTCTGAGGCACTTGATCGGATGGAGCTGACAGAACCTGTCTTTGAGGTCGTGCAGAATGTGCATGCAAAGCCGGAAGCAGACCCTGACAAGATCAGGGAGAATCTGGTCCTGCAGATGGATCATGCTGTACTGTGGACGGATACGGTCGAGTATCTGGTGTCTCAAGGTGTGGACACTGTAATTGAATGCGGCCCCGGCAAAGTACTGTCCGGTCTAAACAGACGCATAGCAAAAAGTGTCGATTCGAAGGTCATCAGTGATCCGGAGTCGCTTGATTCCACACTGGCTGCTGTGTGAATGGGGCGTTACTGAGGAGGCGATGCAATCGTGGAATTTGAAGGCAAAACGGCACTGGTGACAGGTGCAAGCAGAGGCATAGGCAAAGCCATCGCTGCTGACCTATCATCTAAAGGTGCGTTTGTGATTGGTACTTCAACATCTCAGCAGGGAGCTAACGGTGTTACTGAGGAATTGAAAAGAGTTGGCAAGGGCGTTGGCTCAGTATTGAACATAGGCGATCGGGAATCAATCGATCAGTTGTTTGAGGAGATCAAGGATAATTTTGACACGCCTCTCATTCTGGTAAATAACGCTGCTATTACCCGAGACAATCTTGCCCTTCGTATGAAGGATGAGGAGTGGCATGACGTACTCAACACAAACCTGACCTCCATATACCGAGTAACCAAAAAAACACTACGCGGAATGACCAGGCAGCGATGGGGCAGGATCATCAACATCAGCTCTGTTGTGGGGAGTATGGGCAATCCTGGTCAGAGTAACTACGCCGCAGCAAAGGCCGGCATGGAAGGCTTCAGTCGTTCCCTCGCCAATGAGCTGGCTTCCAGAAGCATCACGATAAACTGTGTCGCGCCAGGCATCATTGACACGGATATGACTCAAGCGCTGTCGGAGCAGCAGCGTGAAGCACTGCTCGCTAGAGTGCCTGCCGCGAGATTCGGCAATCCGGCAGAAATTGCCGAGTTGGTTGCCTTCCTGGCGAGCGATCGGGCCGCCTACATCACGGGCCAGACCATTCATATCAACGGTGGCATGCACATGGCTTAGTGCGCGGCGATTTACCTCGAAAACCATTGTCTTAAGCACTAGTGTGGTCGATAATCGCGATTCCCTGCCGAATAGCCACACTTTTTTAAGTTGAATTACTTGATCCCTTGAGGACCATTTCATTAAACTAGCGCAGTTTGACTGCATCAGAGTAGGAGTGACCCAAAGTATGAGTACCACAGAAGAACGAGTTGTGAAACTGGTTTGTGAACAGTTAGGCGTGAAAGAAGAAGAAGTAACACCTGAAGCATCTTTCGTTGAAGACTTGGGCGCTGATTCTTTGG
>JASMJM010000053.1 GCA_030749725.1 Pseudomonadales bacterium
GATACCGTTACCGCGATGTTACCCAGTCCAAGGTATCTGGACAAGAATTGACTGGCAGATCCCATCTCCTGCTGTTGGTAGTTGAAGTCCTCGGGCATTGAGCCTTTTGTCGCCAGTTCACCAAAAGCTGCCTCAGCCTGAGCTACACCCGATGTGCTGGATCCCAACACCACAGCGATGCGATCTCTACCGACTCGTTTAACCAGATCCCCGATCTCCTCTCCGATCTGCTCGCAAACTGCCAAGAGAAGACGATTATTGCGGCAATCATACTCGACGAACTTATTTCCAGGGTCAGGTAGGTCGAGTGTTACCTCTCCCACCTGTAAGGCTCCCCCCAGGTACAGGTCTTCCCTCACTCTGATACCGCCTTGATCACCTGATCGGAGATTCGCCCAGATGTCCGACAGGTTGTTTCCTGTACGTCGTCAGAACCTTCTGGACAGATTACGACCTGATTTAAGAGGCGCTTTAGCTCATCAGGGTCTGTAAATTCATCTGATTATCGTAATGCATCTTGCGGCGTATCGCCAAGGTGTTCAGTTTTATCTGCTCACGACGTTCCAGGACCTGCTGTCCGCGCCCATAGTAAACATCAGATGGCGTCAGGTTATTGAGTGACTCGTGGTAGCGCTCGTGATTGTAGTAATCCACAAATTCGCCGATGCGTTGCTCCAGGTCGCCGGGCAAGTAGTAATTCTCCAGCAGGATCTGGTTCTTCAATGACCGGTGCCAGCGTTCGATTTTGCCCTGGGTTTGCGGGTGGTACGGTCGACCCCGCGTATGGTCCATTCCCTTGTCATCGAGATAATCCGCCAAATCACTGGCAATGTACGAGGGGCCGTTATCTGACAGCAGCCGCGGCTTGTGTTTGACCTGTACCTGATCCAGGCCAGTAAAATCCAGCGCGTCGTCCAGCGTATCGGAGACATCGCTGGCTGCCATGGTTGTACACAGGCGCCAGGCCAGGATAAATCGAGAGTAGTCGTCCAGAATCGTCGACAGGTAATACCAGCCCCAACCGATGATCTTGCAGTACGTAAAATCTGTCTGCCACATCTCATTCACCCGGGTGGTGGGGTGCTGGAACTTGTCGCCTGCCTCCATCAGGATATAGGCGGGGCTGGTTATCAGGTCCTGGGCTTTGAGAAGCCGATAGACGGTAGATTCAGAGACAAATCGCTCTTTCTCATCCGTATACGTCACTGCGATTTCCCGGGGTGATAGCGCCGGTTTTTCCAGGGCCAGATCCACAATGGCCACCTGTTCTTCTTCGGGCAGCTTGTTCCAGGCAGACCGGGGAACCGGTTTGCGGTCCTCAAGTGCATTAATGCCTCCGGCTTCATAGCGTTTCAACCAGGCATAGAATGTGGACCGGTGGATATCCAGGCGGGCAAGTGTCTGTTTAACCGACAGGCTGGACTGCTCCACCAGACGGATGATTTCATACTTCTCTGAAGCCGAATATCTCATATATCGTCCGCCCCATCCCCGGTCACGCTTTTTTTGAGCAGCCGGTTTTCCATCAGCAGCTCGGCCACGGCCTCCTTGAGAGCGGCAGCTTCAGAGCGGAGATCCTTGACCTCATTAGGGGTGGCCTCCCGGGCGGTATCACCGGCCAGGCGTTTCTTACCCGCTTCCAGAAATTCCTTGGACCAGCGGTAGTAGACATTAGTATTGATGCCTTCGCGGCGGCATAGCTCGGCGACACTGTCCTCGCCTCGGAGTCCGTCCAGGACAATACGGATCTTTTCTTCGGCGGAATATTGGCGTCGTGTTGCCCTGCGGATATCGCGTACAGTCTGTTCAGAACTGCGTTTGTTAGGATTGCGTTTTGTCATCATCGTTCCTCTTGGGGTTAACGATGAGCCAAATGTGTCTCTTAAGCAATCAGGCCAATGTGTCCAGATGGTGCTGACGGGGTACAAACATGTGGCGTCCCAGCTCTTCGAACCTATTTGCCGCTCGTAGAGTTGTTTCTACTACATCGGTCTCAAAACGGCCAACCCCGCCAAACCGGCCACGCACAAGGGTTCTTATACGCCCAACGCCGATCTGTAGCTCCTGACCAGTCGATCCCGCGCGATTGAATACTGCTCCCTGACGATCATTCTGAAGCTCAAATCGATGGCTTCCGGCGACGGCTGGATCCAGTGCGACCGCCGATGCCGTATCCTCAAACAGTAGTGCCACTTCGTCGGAGGCAGCGTCGACAAACAGGTCCAGCGTACTGCTTTCACCAATGTCGAACTGATATCTTCCCCGATAGTCGCGATACCTCGGCAGTTGGACAATATCAACCCCTTCATTTTCATCTTCATTGATCTTCTCGATCACTCTGCCAAGAATCAGGTCGTAGTAACTGGCACGTGCCGAGAAGATTCCACGTTGTGATTCGCTAACGGGCACCTCGAACAGCACGCCTGCATCCAGAATACTCGCGTCCAGCACGCCGTGGCGGCCGTCGCTGGCTGGATCGCGGGTGCTTGCGTCGATTACCGCACCTGTCACACCCTGATACTCGACCCCAAACCCCGCCGGATACAGGCTGAATCCACTGACCAGATCGCCGTCGACAACACTCAAACCAGTTAGGTGAAACAGATATCCCACTGGCAGGAAGTCAAGGAAGTAACGATTGTCGCCCGGCCTGGAACCTCTAACCGCCACGCCTCCTTCAAAGTCATTGTTGACCGCCACGCCGGGCAGCGTGACGATGGCACGCAGGGGATCATCCTGAGTCCCCGGTATCTTCTCCAATTGCTTGGTGTCCAAACTGATGCTGAGAGGAGTGCGAAAATCAGTTCTGCTGCCGGATACTCTGATTTCTTCAATGTCTGCGTCTGGGCGTGGGTCGTGGTCGTCTTGAACTTCTTCGGCCGCCTCGGCCTGATCCTCGAGCTGATCACCATCCTCGGCAATCGCTGGGGCCTGGCCCAGAGCACCTGCTAACGAGGCCACAAGCAGCACGTAAAGGCCACTACAGTGAAGCAACCCTTTCCAGAACCCAATCGCTCTGTCAGTTACCTTCATATTGCCTCTGCACAGAGTTTTGTGTACGTAAGTGTAACACCACAACACACGCGCTACGTACAGGTTGCTCGTCGTGCACCGAGTAGGATTAGCCTTCGGCCGTCGCGTTCCCGAGTAGAGCGCTTATGGGAATGCGCTGACTTTTACTATAAGCTGGCGCCGCAAGCTTTGCCGCAGAGTCATGCCAAGTCACTTACCAGTCAACAATTCAGTGCACAAAATGCGAATTAACACCAAACCCCTGCAGGAATACCCTCTGTTTATACGGCCATTCTTCTGGAAGCAGCGAAGAAGATACGGCCAGGTACTGATACCCGGTATGTTATGGGGGCGGGTACCGAAACTTTTTGCCGCTGTGGCGATTCTCTACGGTGTACTCGATCGACGCAAATCTCCCCTTGATCCGGTGTTGCGGTCGCTGGTCACGGTGCGTGTATCTCAGATCAACTGGTGTGAATTCTGTGTTGACATAAACTCTGCATCCTTGGCGGAACGGTCAGGCTCCATGGAGAAAGTAACTGCACTCGGCGAGTGGCAAAGCAGTGATCTTTACAGCGACGAGGAGAGAGTGGCGCTTGAGTATACTGAAGCGGTGACCTATTCGGATCAGCAGGTGAGTGATGAATTGATGTTGAGACTGAAAACTGTGTTTGACGACGACGGCATCGTTGAATTGACCGGCTTGATCGCCTTCCAGAATCTGTCCAGTAAATTCAACAGTGCTCTGGATGTACCGGCCCAGGGATTTTGTCAGATCCCACTGGCCCCCCAACAATAGTTATTAGTGGTGATGACAAGCGAGCGAGCAGAGGTTATTAGGAGTCTCAAGAACCCGCTTATCAAGCAGGTGGTCAAACTGCGCGACAGACGTTGGCGCGATCGCCTGGAACGCTTTCCCGTCGAGGGATATCGCGAAGTTCTGCAAGCCCTGCAATCATCGGTAGAGATCGAATCCCTGCTGATTTGTCCCCCGTATTTTCTCGGGGAGAACGAGGATTCTCTCATTCAACTTGCGGCGCAGCGTGCTGCCGAGATACAGGAAGTTGGCAAGGATGCCTTTCTGAAAATATCCTATCGTGATCGGCCGGATGGACTGCTGGCCATCGCCAAACCCATGCACTGGGGGTTGGGCGACATCGAGCTTAGCAAACAGCCCCTCATCGTCGTTGTGGAAGCCATCGAAAAGCCGGGTAACCTCGGAACGATCCTGCGTTCTGCCGATGCTGTTGGTACGGACGGCGTAATCGTCTGTGATCCGGTCACGGACATCTATAATCCCAATGTAGTCAGGGCGAGTATAGGCACTCTGTTTACCAGACCGGTGGTGCAGGCCGGCGCCGCACAGAGCATCGAATGGCTAAGGGAAAACGACTTCACCATCGTAGCCACATCTCCCGATGCGGCGGCAAACTATACGGACACGAATCTCGCAGGCAACATCGCCGTCGTCATGGGTTCTGAGCAGTATGGATTGAGCGACCTGTGGCTCAAGCAAGCCAGCAGAAGAATTGCCATCCCCATGCTGGGTCGAGCCGACTCCCTCAATGTCGCCATGGCAACCACGCTGGTTCTGTATGAAGTGTTAAGGCAAAGAGAAAGGAACGCGTAACGGTTCAGACCGCACATTACGAATCTCCATAGGTATCTAAAATAGAATGTACTATTTTAGATACCTATGTAAAATAGTACAGATACAGGAAGAGGTGTATCTACGTGCGTCAACTCACAGAACGATATCTGACATCTCTGACGCTGGACGACCTGCATAAAAAGATGGTCTTCATCAGCGGACCGCGCCAGGTTGGCAAGACGACTATGGCGATGGATCTCGCACCACGAGGTAGCCGTTATCTTAACTGGGATGTAGAAGAAGACAGGCAGTTCGTTCTGCATCAGGAGATTCCGCGCCAGCGATTTGTTATTTACGACGAAATCCACAAGTTCCAGCGCTGGCGAGATTACCTCAAAGGTGTATTTGACAAGTACGGTCATACAAAAAGGATCCTGGTTACCGGAAGTGCCAGACTCGACTACTACCGCTACAGCGGCGATTCTCTGCAGGGTCGTTATTTTCTCTATCGGTTGCACCCCTTGAGCGTTGCCGAACTGGGAATTGAGACACAGAAGGATTTTGAAGCGCTGCTGAATCTCGGAGGATTCCCTGAACCTTTTTTTTCAGCTTCCCAACGAGAGGCCCGGCGCTGGGCTCGAGACTACCAAAACCGGTTTATCTATGAAGACGTCACCTCCCTTGAACAAACCCAATACCTCACCCAAATGCAACTGCTGATGGAGCGTCTTCCAGATCTCGTTGCTTCACCGCTTTCTGTCAACAGCCTCAGGGAAGATCTTCAGCTTGCCCATGCCACGGTTGCCAAGTGGCTGGATATCTTTGCAAGAATGTACATGATCTTTCGATTGTCGCCCTTCGGTAGTGACCAGATAAAGGCAGTAAAGAAGGAACAAAAGCACTATCACTACAACTGGGCTTTAGTCACTGACATAGGGGACCGGTTCGAAAACCTGATTGCCTGCCACCTTCTAAAATGGGTGCACTTCAAGCAGGACAGCGAAGGTGAAGACTACAAACTTCGTTACTTCAGAGATCGGACAGGACGGGAAGTGGACTTTGTCGTGTTGAGAAACAACATCCCGACAATGGCGATTGAAGTGAAGACAAGAGGCAAGGATATCAGCAAACATCTGATTTACTTTAAAAGAAAGTTCCCGGATGTGAAAGCAATCCAGGTTTACCTGAAAGGTAACCGTGAGTTTCTCAGCAAAGACGATATCGATTGCATGTCCTGGAAGACTTTTCTTACGGATTTGATCTGAGCCCTGGACATGATTAGACCATCGCCTGTAAGTAACGGTAAAGCGGCGGGCTATTGCAGGCGGTTGAAGTTCCTCAAGGCCGGTGCTACGGTGGCACGCTCGGATTGGTAGACCAGGAGGCAGGGCAAGTGGCCGCAGGAGCTGGAAGCAACATGTTTGGATCGGTCGACAGCGTCATTATGGGTGGTAAGTTACTGACCCAGGATGCTGCGCAGCCAGTTGCTGAGGCCCTGGCGATTCGTGGTCGTCATATCCTGTCTGTTGGATCGGCAGCTGAGATTGAGAAGTTGATTCAGGCCGATACCCGCGTCATCGATGCCGGCGGCATGACGGTCACGCCGGGCTTTATCGACGCCCACGCGCACCCCTTGATGGCCAACGAAGCAGCCGGTGTCAATGTTGACTATCGTCGCATTACCGAGGTCCAGGATGCGATCAGGAGCAAGGTGGAGGAAACTCCGGCAGGCGAGTGGGTGTTCGGCTTTATGTACGACGACACCAAATTTGAGGAGGGCCGACCGTTACATATTTCGGATCTGGATTACGTCGCACCGGATCACCCCGTTTACGTCGGTCATCGCGGTGGCCACACAGCGGTCGTCAATACAGCCGCATTCAAGCTGGCGGGCGTAACGATGGATACCCCGGACCCGGATGGCGGCGCTTACTATCGGGAAAACGGTATCCTCACCGGCAAGGTAGCCGAACGGGCTGCTTTTACGTTTCGCAGCATCGGTGTATGGCCAAAGGTGACGCGCCGGTTGATGCAGGAAGCGGCCAGGCTGAGTACGCTGCGCATGGCTTCGGTGGGCCTTACTTCCAGTACGGACGCAGCCACTTCGCCGCAGAATTTTCGTGCCTATCAGGACGCCCTTAAGGCGGGCGAACTCAATTGCCGTGTTGCCATCATGCCCATGGGCGGCTCATTCGATGACAGCGACATGGATGGTCCCCGTTCCCTCTATGAAATCTTCAAAGCTGCAGGGATATTGACCGGCTATGGCGATGACATGCTCAGAATAGGGGGCGCGAAATACTTCGTGGATGGTTCGGCGTCGGAGCGCACCATGCGCATGACCCGGCCCTATGAAGGCAGACCGGATGATTACGGTATTCTGGTCACCAACCAGGAGACGATCGACGCCGCCGTTGACGACGCCGTGGCTAACCAATACCGCATCGGTTTTCACGCCAATGGCGATGAGGCCATCGACATGGTACTGAAAGCCTACGAACGGGTGCTCGAGAATTGGCAGGGAGAAAACCCTCGTTTTCGAATCGAGCACTGTTCCCTGGTGAATCCGGATCTGCTGCAGCGGATCAAGGATACCGGCGTGATACCGGCGCCCTTTTACACCTATGCTTACTATCACGGAGAGAAGTGGGCGGAATACGGCAACGAGCGGATGAACTGGATGTTTGCCCACCGCTCCTTCCTGGATTACGGTATCCCCGTGGCACCGGCCTCAGACTATACACCGGGACCCTATGACCCCATGATGGCGATTCGCTCGATGGTCACGCGCAAGGATTATCTAGGGCAGGTCTGGGGTGAGAAGCAGAAGATCAGCGTGGATGATGCTATGAAGATATGCACCATGCACGGCGCCTATGCATCCTGCGAGGAGACTATCAAAGGTTCCCTGACGCCGGGCAAGCTTGCCGACGTCGTGCTGCTGGCCGAGGATCCCCATGACGTCGACCCTGACGCCATCATCGATATCAAGATCCAGCGTACCGTTTTGGGGGGACGAACGGTCTTTGAGGCGTGAATCGCAATCCAGATGACGGGTGCGTTGCTCAGTGGCTCCTGCGGGTGGCCCAGACTTCGGTCAGTTTCAGGTGGACGATTGGGATTCCGGCCAGGACGTCGGCATCGATAAAGAAGAGTTTGGTTGGGAAGGAAGCCTGTATAGTGCCTCTGAAAGATTCTTCCGACAGCAAGCTTTGCTCGCCGAAAAAGTCACCGAAATTAAGTACCTCGACGATTTCACCTTGAGAATTCTTCACATTCAATTCACCGTCATCGATCAGAAACAGGCCTGACTTGCCCTCAATGGACAGCTCTTCATCCTCTTCGACCTCCATCGACTGCATGGACTGAGCAATCTTGTTTTGCACCACGTAGGAGAGTTCTTCACCGAACAACCAGGTCCGACGCAGCAGTTCGATGTTGTTCTGGATGCTGACTACCTGATCCAGCAGGTCGTTGGACTCGAGGAAGGATCTGTACAACTCGTCGGACAGTCGCAGCATCTGTACGTGGGAAACACTCCGATACGTAGCCGCTGACTCGGAATTATCGAGGCAAGGCAGATCGCCGATGAACGAACCTGTCGACATGTGGAACTTTATATTCAGTTCTGATTTGATGCATTCCATGGTGCCGGAAAGAACCAGATAGACGCAATCGGGACGGGTACCCTTTTCAAGTACGATGGTGCCTGGATTGACCGACTCCACCGGACCACTCAAAAGGTGAGCCATGTCCTCCATGGGTTGGTTCGGGAAATACTCGTGCAGATATTCGGCGGCCTTCTGCTGCAGGTAATTCTCCTTCCGGGGGATGAGAATATCTATGGTGGCAAAGGACGCGTCCGAGCCCACCTCTCTCCTTGAGTGTCAGCGGATCAGACCGATGCGCCAGAATAATCTTGGTAGATTGATCGTTAGCAAAATCTTGAATCTGGCCATGGATCATGCCGCCGCCGATATCGACCTTTTTGATATCCGCCGGAATCAGGTAGTTGGCTCGGGTGACGTCGTAAAACTCTTTGGAAATTCCGGGTTTGGAAGGATCTTCTTCGATCATGCTTTCGAGCACTTCGAAAGAGGTCAGGTCGGCCCAGTGTGCATAGCTCTTGTAACCATCCTCCCCCAGAGCTCTAAACAAAAAGATATTTGTCTCTACCGGATGGGGCGAATAGATCGGCTTGACCTCGAGACCATCGATGTCGTTCCAACTGTCGGCCTCGAGGTCACAGACATCGAAATACTGGTAGAACAGTTCCTCATCCATGGACATCAGCGCAGATAGCTTTTTGGCCACAGCCGCTCTTACCAGAGCCGTGGCATAGTACTTAATCTGGTGGTCTCCCTGCATCAGGCCGGGCAGTCCGGCAAAATGGTCATCGTGACCGTGGGTGTGGAAAATTCCCTTGATCTCACTGACATCGATTCCCAGCATCAGCAGGATATGGGGAATGCCCGGACCGGTGTCGATCAGATAGATATCTCCCTTGTACATCAGAATGCTGGCCATACAGGGACGACGGATATCCCAACCATCCCCCTCACCGGTGTGTACTACTGCAAAAAACTCCCGGTTTATCTGATGAAATCCCAATTCATATGGCGCCTCATATATCTCGTCAGGTCCCAGGTTGAGATCGACCGTAACGGCCTTGTCCCTGTGATGGAATTCGTACTTATTGAAGCCCACCCGTCGCACAGATACGCCATCGCGAATCTCGGTCAGATCCTGGTCCACGATACAGCGGTCCAGCAATTCCTCCGACTTAACGATTGTGCCGAAGGCGAATTTCAGCTTAATCCTCATCATGGCTTCCGCTTCCGGCCCCGAAACGCCGCTGTCCATGATCTCCTGTAACGAAATCAGTCCGTAGTTTCCCCGCAGGATGTACTCCATCTGGGAGTTGACCTGCTGTTCGGATCCGATAAGAATGGGATTGATGCCTTTGTTGTTGGGGTGGGACGGAATGGCGATTCCCTGCCGGTACATCATCTGAAGTATGGGGAACTCGGCAAGATTGGAGAATTCGCCTTTCTGCAGCAGGCTGTCGGACAGCAAGATCGCGTTGGGGCCGGATTCGAAGGTGATCTGCCCGGTGTGGGTTTCAGTTATCTGACCCTTACGCATCATGTGCTTGACGACGTCTGCAGGACAGCCACAGAGAATATATAGATCTACCTCGGGTATCTGCAGCCAGAAGACACCATTGGTTATTTTGGTCAGGTGTAGATTCTTCAGCGCTGTCTGCAGGGCGGTATTGGTGGCCGTGAGTTCATCTATAATGCGGACATTCTCCTGCGCCAGTTCATAAATTTCCATGGCGCTCCTGACGGCGGCCTGCAGGTCGCTGGGCGATATGGGTTTCAGAACGTAACGATTTATCCGGCCATCATTGATGACACTGATTATGTTGTCTATCTCGGTGTATGGGGTCAATATAACGCGTATGGTCTTCGGCAGGATGTCAACGGTTGCCGTCAGGAAATCGACACCTGTCATGTGAGGCATCTTTTGATCGGAGATGATCAGGTGAATATCTTCGGGGTGTTCCATCCCGTTGATTAAGTCCAGCGCTTGCTGACCATCCGTGGCGGTAACGACATCATATTCTTCCTCCAGCGCCGATCTGATAGCTTGCATGCTGCTTGCTTCATCATCCACAACAGCACACGATGCAATTTGCCAGCCGGACCGGAGCCCCGGTCGTGCTTGCTGTCTGGTGATTTGTTCAGAGTCATAAATCAGTTGATTGCTGTGGTGCAGTCAAGACTGCCGTTGCCTGTTAGTCGGTCTGCCCAGCAGCCGGTCCGAGATGATTCGCAGCTGAATTTCCGAGGTCCCCTCGAAGATCTTGGTGAGCCGTGCATCGCGCCAGTATCGTTCCACTGCATGCAGTTTTGTGTAACCGGCGCCACCGAGAATCTGTAGAGCGTCGGAGGTCACCCGTTCCGCCATCTCTGCGGCAAACCATTTTACCATTGCGGCTTCCTTATCGAGACGGCGCCGGTTGTCCGCCTCGGTGGCCACGAAATACATCAGCTGTCTGGCGGCCTCGATCTCCGAGGCCATGCGGGCAAGTTTGAATCGGGTCTCCTGAAAATCGGAAATAGGCTGTCCGAACTGAACTCTTTCCTGTGCGTATGCCATGGCATCTTCCAGAGCACCCCGTGCCAGCCCGATCGCCCTCGCAGCGGTGTGTGCCCTGGCCACTTCCAGTCCGCTGACGGTTGATTTGAAGCCCTCGGTCTCTTCACCACCGATGATATTCTCTTTCGGTATGCGACACTCGTCGAAGGCTAGTTCATAGGTTTTCCAGCCGAAATAGCCGATCTTGGGAATGGGAGATCCATGTACGTTGGCAGGCAGTTCGCCCCTGTTTTTCTCCACCACGAAGCTTCTAAGCCCCCTGCCTCGGGACTTTTTATCGCTGTCCACCCGGCACAATACCTGGATGTAATCCGCTCCATCGGCAAAGGTGCACCAGTACTTGCTGCCGGTGATCACCCATTCGTCACCGTCCAGTACCGCCCGACAACTGACGTTGGCAAGATCCGAACCGGCATCCGGTTCGGACAGGGCGACTGCGGCCAGGTACTCCCCCTTGGCGGCTTTCTTGGTCAATTCGATGCGTTTCTCCAGTGGCCAGCCAACTACCCCCATAACGCCACCGGCACGGGCGATGATGCTGGCAACGCTCATCCATCCCCTGGCCAGTTCCTCCGCAATCAGACAATACTCGAACACGCCGAGTCCGAGGCCACCATATTCCCCCGGTATTCTGATACCGAAGTAACCCATCTCGCCCATTTTTTCGCGCAGCTCCATGGGGATGTCGCCTTGCACGGGATCCAGCTCGTTGGCGACCGGCAGTACTTCTTTCATGGTGAAATCACGGGCGACCTCCTGGATCATGCGACGTTCGTCCGTCATGTAGCCGCTGCTCGCTTCCTGCACTGCATCCTCGCTTCGATTCATAACCATGCTGATTGCCCTTGCCGATTCGTCAATTATCTGCGGCTACTTTTCTTCGCTGCCGTTTTTTGGGCGACCCTCGTCTTGGCGGCCCTCCTCTTGGCGACAGGTTTCTTTTTTGCTACCGACTTCTTCTTTGTGCTTTTGTTCGCTGTCGGTCGCTTCTTGGCCGCGGGTGCCTTCATGCCGATCAGATCGGCTTGATCGATGATGTTCTGCAGGATGCGTACGCTGGCCACATCGACCATGACACCGTCTACGGTAATCGCGCCAATTCCCCGTGCCATCGCCTCCTCATAGGCCGCCTTCTGTTTTCGTGCGTTGGCCACCGCTTCGGCGGTGGGCGAGAATACCTCCTGGGCCAGCTCAACTTGAGAGGGGTGAATGGCCCACTTGCCCACCATACCGAGAACCTTGCAGCGGCCACATTCGACCCGGTAGCCCTCGGGATTGCCGAAATTGGCATAGGGTCCATCCACCGGGTCGATGCCATTGGCGCGACAGGCGATG
>JASMJM010000054.1 GCA_030749725.1 Pseudomonadales bacterium
AGGGTTCTACCGGAACTGGATGGCAAACTGGACGGCCTGGCGATGCGTGTTCCCATTCCGGACGGTAGCCTGGTGGACCTAACCGTCGAGCTGTCCCGCGATACTGATAAAGACGAAGTAAATGCAGCGATGAAAGATTCCGCCCAGAGCGATCTGGTAGGGATACTTGAGTACAGTGAAGAAGCATTGGTTTCATGTGACATTGTGGGAAACGCTCACTCCTCAATCTTCGATGCCAGCTTGACCCAGGTGATCGATCATCGCCTCGTGAAGGTCATCAGTTGGTATGACAATGAATGGGGCTACAGCAGTCGGGTTGGGGATCTTATTTCACGCCTGGCACTTATGGACGGTATCTCTGACTGATCACAGTGTGTTTCTGAACCAAGGGGAGGCTGAAGTATAGGGATATAGATCGATGGAAAATGAGCGTAGGTCCATTCGAGAGCTAAGTCGAAGCACCATCGCTGTTGTTCTCGCCGGTGGGCGTGGCACACGATTGCAGCAGCTTACTGCCAGTCGATGCAAGCCAGCAGTTCCCTTTGCGGGCCAGTTTCGGATCATCGACTTTACCTTGTCCAACTGCGTCAATTCCGGCATTCGTCAGATCGCTATTCTGACCCAGTATAAGGCGCACTCGCTGATGCGCCACGTTGAACGGGGCTGGTCATTTTCCAGACCCGAGTTCGGCGAATTCATCGATTTACTGCCGGCACAGCAACTAATCGAAACGTCCTGGTACCTGGGAACAGCGGATGCCGTCCATCAGAACCTGGAGTTAATCCGAGCATGCAATGCGGACTACGTGCTGATCCTTGCCGGTGACTATATCTACAAGATGGACTACGGCTTGCTGATTGCTCAGCACGTGCAGAACAATGCGGATCTGACCGTGGGATGCGTGGAGGTGCCTCTTGCCGCTGCCAGTCAGTTCGGTTTGATGCGGGTCGATGAGAATGGACGCATCAGGCAGTTTGCTGAAAAACCGGCTGATCCCAGGCCGTTTGCGTTTCAAGGGGACTTCTCACTGGCATCCATGGGAATCTATCTGGCCCAGATCGATTTCTTGTGTGAACTTGTGGCACGCGATGCCGAGTCAGCAACTTCGACTCATGACTTCGGTCACGATATCATTCCTTCCCTGATCGACGACAATCATTGTCTGGCCTGCTCAATTGCTGATATGGGGGCGGATGGGCAACGCTACTGGCGTGATGTCGGCACGGTTGACGCATTCTGGGAAGCCAACATGGAACTGATCGGCGTGACACCGAAATTGAATCTCTATGATAGTGACTGGCCTATCAGAACCTACCAGGAGCAGACCCCCCCTGCCAAGTTTCTATTCGACGACGATGATCGTCGTGGCATGGCCGTTGATTCGATGGTCTCTAACGGGTGTATCGTCTCCGGGGGACTGGTCCGGCATTCCCTGCTATTCAATAACGTTCGCGTCAATTCCTACAGTGAAGTGGAGGACAGTGTACTCCTGCCGGGCGTTGAAATCGGACGAAATTGCCGGATTCGTCGAGCGGTTATCGACAGCAACTGTACAATACCGGCAGACACGATCGTGGGTAAGAGTATCAAGCAGGATAAGACACGTTTTCATGTGACCCCCAACGGAATTGTCCTGATCTCTGCGGAGATGTTGGGACAGGAGTCGAGTATTGTCTGAAGGTAAACCTCTCAAGGTCATATTTTGCTGGCACATGCACCAACCTGAATATCGCAACTTGGCGTCCGCTGAATACCAGCTTCCCTGGACCTACCTGCATGCCCTAAAGGACTATGTGGATATGGCTTCCCATCTGGAAGCCTGTCCGGAAGCGAAGGCAGTCATCAATTTCGGTCCCATTCTGCTGGATCAGATTGAGGACTATGCAGCGCAGGTGAGCCGCTTTTTCGATAGTGGTGTGGCTATTCGCGACCCGTTGCTGGCAGCACTGAATTTGCCTGTCCTGCCCGCGGAGCAGGAGAAGAGAGTTAGCCTGATCAAGGCCTGTCTGCGTGCCAATGAAGATCGTGTCATCAGCCGCTATCCCGCTTTTCGCAGGTTGGCCGATATGGCGCAGTGGATTCTGGATGACTATGCAACCAGTACCTACATCAATAACCAGTTCCTGGTCGATCTGGTTACCTGGTACCACCTGGTGTGGCTGGGTGAGACAGTGCGCCGGGAAAATCCGCAAGTGGCCTACCTGATCCGCAAAGCCAGTGGCTTTTCACTGCACGAACGCCGCAGCCTCACCAGAATCGTTGGTGACTTGCTGCAGAACATTCTTACCCGTTATCGGCGCTTAGCAGATTCCGGACAGATCGAGCTGTCCATGTCTCCATCGGGACACCCCATTCTGCCGTTGGTGATCGATCTGGCCTGTGCCCGAGAGGCGCTACCCGATGTTCTACTGCCATCGCTGGAACGGTATCCCGGGGGACGAGAACGAATAGAGTGGCACATCGAGCAGGGCAAAAGGACGTTTGAAGATCACTTCGGGTCTCCCCCCCAAGGCTGTTGGCCGTCAGAGGGAGGCGTGAGCGACGCAACCGTGGCGATGTTGGCAAATGCCGGCTTTAGTTGGATCGCGTCCGGTGAAGGTGTTCTGTATAACAGTCTAGTCCAAGGCGAATCGGCTCCGGACCCTGATGACAAGTCGTGGCTGTACCGGATGTATCGTGATGAAGGAAGTGACATGGGGCTGTTCTTTCGAGACGACAGCTTGTCGGATCTGATCGGATTCACCTATGCAAGTTGGCACGCCGACGATGCCGTCGCCAATTTTATTCATCGTCTGGAAGAGATCGCAGAAGCGTGCCGCGACCAGCAAGACGCGGTGGTCACCATCATCATGGATGGCGAGAACGCCTGGGAGTACTATCCGGAGAACGGATATCATTTTCTTAACGCTCTGTACCAGCGACTGGTGGAACATGCCGGCATCGAACTGACGACCTTTAGTGAGTTTCACGCTGCTAACCCAGACCATCCACGATTACCCAATCTTGTGGCGGGAAGCTGGGTATACGGAAATTTCGCCACCTGGATCGGTGATGAGGAGAAAAACAGGGCCTGGGACATATTGGGGGATGTCAAGCGAGCTTTCGACTATGCACGAAGAACGCGGCAATTCAACGATGAGCGGCTGCGCCAGATAGAGCGTCAGCTCGCCGTCTGTGAAGGGTCGGACTGGTTTTGGTGGTTCGGTGAGTACAATCCGGCTGAAACTGTCAGTGACTTCGAGAGTCTGTTTCGCCAGCACGTGGCCAACCTGTACCAACTCATGGCCATGGAACCGCCGCAATACCTGAGTCAGACGCTTTCCCGAGGCCGGGGAACACCTGCCATGGGTGGTGTCATCCGGCCTGGTAGAGAAAAGTAGGTAGAGGCCAATTGGATTCCCCGTTAACTTATTCACTGTCCGAACACAGACGGGCTGGTGTCCTTCTGCACGTGACTTCGCTACCGGGCGACGGAATTCAAGGTGATATAGGCGATGCTTATCGATTCGTAGACTTTCTTGCCGCAGCGGGCATGGCATTGTGGCAGGTACTGCCAATTGGACCCATTACCCATCAAGGGTCACCCTACCAGAGCGACTCAGTGCATGCGGGTAATCCCCTGATGATCGATTTGAATGGTCTTGTCGACAGCGGATGGCTCAAGCGAGATGCGCTGCGCCGAGCGGAAATCAAGCCGGAGCATAGACAGAAGCTCCTGATCGATGCGAGACAAGGTTTCGAAGACAGTGCGCCGGAGGAGCAGAGGGCCCGGTACGACGACTTCAAGGTCGAGCAATCGCATTGGCTGGACAGCTATGCACTGTACCAGGCGATCCGAGAACGGCAGCAGGGAAAATCCTGGTGGCAGTGGCCTGCTCATCTTCGCGAGCGGGATCCGTGGGCGCTGAAGCAGACAGGCGACGCATACCGGTCGAGAATAGAACAGACTTGTTTCGAGCAGTTTGTCTTCTTTAGTCAATGGCAACGCCTACGATCCTATGCCAGGGAAAAGGGCATCTTCCTGTTCGGGGACGTTCCCTATTATGCGGCCCATGACAGTGTCGATGTCTGGGTTCACCGGCACTACTTTCAGATCGATAGCGAAGGACGCCCGCAGTTTGTGGCGGGGGTGCCGCCGGATGACTTTTCAGCTACCGGCCAGCGCTGGGGGAATCCCGTGTACGACTGGGACAGGATTGCGGCTGACGGATTTGCCTGGTGGGTGAAGCGCATTCGAACCTGCCTGAATCTGTTCGACATCGTTCGACTGGATCACTTTCGCGGTTTCGAATCCTGCTGGCAGATTCCGGTCGACAGTCCCACCGCAGAGCAGGGGGCATGGGTGCCGGTACCGGGTCATGAACTACTATCCGCACTGCAGCAGAACTACCCTTCACTACCGTTCGTGGCCGAGGATCTTGGCACCATCACGCAGGAGGTGGGGCTTCTGCGCGATGAGTTTCTACTGCCTGGTATGAAGGTGCTCCAGTTTGCCTTCGACAGTGATTCAGGCAATCCGTATCTGCTCCATAATCATGTCAATGGCAGTGTGGTTTGCACAGGTACCCATGATAACAATACAACTGTGGGGTGGTTTGATGCACTGGATGAACAGATGGCGCAGCGAGTGCTCGACTATCTTGGGTTGCCCGGTGAACCGATGCCTTGGCCGCTGATACGAGCAGCT
>JASMJM010000055.1 GCA_030749725.1 Pseudomonadales bacterium
GAGCGAATCGAGGAGTACATTGACGTGTACAACAGAGATCCAAAGCCATTCGTTTGGACCAAGTCGACAGATGAGATCATCGAGAAGGTGGGCAGAGCCAGAAAGAGACTATTAAATATATGTTCTGTTTAGGACAGAACACTAGTTACAGAGATTGCCGTGTGCTGTCAGGCGATAACGCCCGGATATTGCAGTGATTACCAGCGGATTACAGACTGGAAACAGGCATAAGATGCCCCATATTAGCTACGTCCTGAGGGAAAGCCAGGGAGCGATATAGGCGCCGCGAAGGGCCGGATATACCCTCAAAAAGAGCACGATGCCCCCGGCAGACAAAAGATGGCGTTCGTCAAAATATCCTTGACGACCGAGGACCTTGCCATTATATATGTCCACTTTTTGGTGAACCCGGCAAGTATAGTTGTATCAAGGGCGCGTCTTGGCGAGCAAAAGGCAATACATCGAAATAACGTAGCAGGCACTTCATGGCGAAGTCATTAGTCATAGTAGAATCACCCGCTAAGGCCAGAACCATCAACCGGTACCTTGGTAGCGAGTACCTCGTTAAATCGAGCGTGGGCCATATCAGGGACTTGCCCACCGGGGCCAATAGACGAAATCCCAGCAGCCCCAAAGAACGGGCCAAGAAAGCCGCCAAGACGCGCAAACTGTCCAAAGCTGCAAAAGCCAGACACCAGAAGAAGAAAGCCGATCAACAGCTCGTTGCCAGAATGGGTATCGACCCGGGAAAGGACTGGAAAGCAGACTACGCCATATTGCCTGGCAAGGAGAAGGTAGTCGCAGAGCTGAAAAAAGCGGCCGCCAATTCTGACAAGATCTATCTGGCTACCGACCTGGATCGGGAAGGGGAAGCCATTGCCTGGCATCTGAAGGAAACGATTGGCGGTGATCCGGACAGATATCAGCGCGTCGTGTTCAACGAGATTACCAAGAAAGCGATCACCGAGGCGTTCCAGAATCCCGGTGACATAAACATGGACCGGGTCAATGCCCAGCAGGCAAGACGGTTTCTGGATCGCGTGGTGGGTTTTATGGTCTCACCATTGCTGTGGGCCAAGATCGCCCGGGGTCTGTCTGCGGGACGCGTACAGTCCGTTGCAGTCAAGCTGATCGTAGAACGGGAGCGGGAAATCAGGGCCTTCATCCCGGTCGAGTATTGGGAGATATTTGCCGATCTGCTTCGTCAGGAGCAGCAAGGCGGTGATTCAGTCAGATTTCAGGTCAACAAGTTCAATGGAAAGAAATTCAAACCGAGCAGCAAAGAGGAGACGGATGCCGCACTGGAGCTGCTGAAAGACGCTGAATATAGGGTCAGCAGTAGAAAGGACAAACCCACCCAAACGAATCCTGGTGCACCCTACATCACCTCTACACTGCAACAGGCGGCCAGTACCCGGCTGGGGTTCGGTGTTAAGAAAACCATGACCGTGGCTCAAAAGCTGTATGAGGCGGGCTACATCACCTACATGCGAACCGACTCAACCAATCTGAGCGCTGAAGCAGTGACCGCCTGCCGTGCATTTATCGAGGACAAGTTTGGCGATCGGTACCTGCGTAAGAAACCGAAATTCTATGCCAGCAAAGCAGGCGCACAGGAGGCCCACGAAGCGATACGACCATCGGATGTGATGATAGAGCCGGGTGCGGTAACGGGCTTGGACAGGGATGCGGAAAGGTTGTACGAGTTGATCTGGCGCCAGTTTGTCGCTTGTCAGATGCCGGCAGCCGAATACACCAGCACCACCGTGCTTGTGGCAGCCGGAGATCTGGAGCTGCGGGTGCGTGGTCGGGTCCTTCGATTCGACGGCTACACCCACGTCCAACCCGTTGTAGTCAGGAGAGAGGATGAAACTCCGCTACCCGATTATAAAGTTGGTGATATCCTGAATTTGCTGAAACTGGATCCCAGCCAGCATTTCACCAAACCACTGCCAAGGTTCGGTGAAGCCAGTCTGGTGCGTGAGCTTGAGAAAAGAGGGATCGGCAGGCCGGGTACCTATGTGTCCATCATCTCGACCATCCAGGATCGTGGCTATGTGACTGTGCAAAACAAACGATTCTACGCTGAGAAGATCGGCGATATCGTCACCGACCGGCTGGTTGAAAACTTCAAGAACCTTCTGGATTACGGGTTTACCGCTGAACTCGAGGAGTCGTTGGACGGGGTCTCCAACGGCAAGATTCAATGGAAGGAGCTCCTCAACGATTTCTATGCGGACTTTACTCACAGACTGGACCTTGCCCACCAGGAACAAGGGATGCGTAGCAACGTTCCCACCGTGACCGACATTCGTTGTCCGCAGTGTGACAGACCCATGCAGATCCGCACTGCCAGCACCGGTGTGTTTCTGGGTTGCTCCGGTTACGCATTGCCCGCCAAGGAGAGATGCAAATCCACCATCAATCTGATTCCCGGCGATGACGTGGTAGCGAGCGAGTGTGACGCGGACGAAGAGTCCAGACTGCTGAGAAGCAGGCATCGCTGCCCCAAATGCGAAACCTCCATGAGCAGTTATCTGATCGACGAACAACGCAAGCTGCATGTATGCAGCAATAATCCGGATTGCAGTGAGTTCGAGATCGAAAAGGGAGCGTTCAAGATCAAGGGCTACGAAGGACCCGTGATCGCCTGTGACAAGTGCGGGGCCAATATGGAGCTGAAGTCAGGCAGATTTGGCAAGTATTTCGGCTGCAGCGCCAGTGACTGCAAAAACACCCGCAAGCTGTTGCGCAATGGCGAGGCCGCACCGCCCAAAATGGCGCCGGTTCCCATGCCGGAACTTCGCTGTCAAAAGGTTGATGATACTTACCTGTTGCGGGACGGCGCCGCTGGTATCTTTCTGGCGGCCAGCCAGTTTCCCAAGAATCGGGAAACTCGCGCGCCCTATGTAGATGAGTTGATTCCGCACAAGGAAGAGATCGATCCCAAGTATCACTTCCTGCTCGACGCTCCCTTGAAAGATTCTGACGGGCGCCGCAGCATGGTTCGTTTTGCGCGCAAAACCAAGGAAAACTACGTCACTACGGAAGAGAATGGTAAGCAGACCGGCTGGCGCGCCTATTACGTCGATGGTAAATGGCAAGAGCAGCGAACCGGCAAGAAGCGTTAGGGTTGTTGGCCAACCTTGTCTCTTGGTACGCCAGTGGATTCCTGTCAGTGGCGGATGACGCCGACGCTCAACCCCTCGATAATCAGCTCGTCCTCGCGAAGATCCAGCTCTATCGGTTCGTAATCGCTGTTCTCCGGCAACAGGCTGACCTGGTATCTGCTGCGATGACGCTTCAGCCTCTTAACCGTCACTTCGTCATCGATCCGGGCCACCACGATGTCACCGTTGTTGACCTGATCGGTCTTGTGAACTGCCAGCAGATCGCCGTTCAGAATACCGCAGTCTCTCATACTGTCGCCCCGCACCATCAATAGGAAATCAGCTCTCGGCCTGAAGAAACTGGGTGCAATTTCACAGTAATCTTCCACATGCTCCTCTGCCAGTATGGGGCTGCCGGCAGCAACACGACCGACAATGGGGATGCCTTCGCTGTCCGGAAGTCTGATCCCTCGGGAAGTGCCGGGAATCATTTCGATCGCCCCTTTGCGGGCCAATGCCTTTAGATGCTCTTCCGACGCGTTGGCGGACCTGAATCCCAATTCTTCAGCGATGTCTGCCCGTGTAGGTGGAAAACCTGTCTCATCGATGTAGGTCTTGATGAAATTCAGAACTTCATTTTGCCGAGCTGTCAATTTGATCATGTGTGTGCTTTCCCTATATATGGAATTATATACAGTAGCTGTGATTATATACAGCTTTGACATTTTAGCAACAGAAAAGTTGCGGCAAAGCCCCGTGCACCAACCAGCAACTAAAGGCTAGCCAGCACCTGGAAGCCGCAGCCCATAGCTCGAATGGCGGTTCGCGATTCGAGTCTTTTTGTTGTATTGTTCCCTGCTGAGAACATGGCATGGAAAATGGAAAGCGTGGACAATTTTCTCAACGTCGCGTCCAGTTTTGTCGGTAGCCCGGCAGTCCTGTCGGTATTCGCTGTTGTGCTGCTTACCATGGTAGCAAGCTTCGTGATGCGCAAGTTTTTTGTGCGCCTGGAAGTCAAAGTAGAAAAAACTCCCAACTACTGGGATGACGCGCTGCTGAAGTCAGTGAGAAAGCCTGCTGTCTACCTGATCAGAGTCGTTGGGATTTGCTGGGCTGCTGAGATCATTCTAAGCGAGTCCGACTCGCTTATCCTGGCCGCCATCGATCCTGCTCGTTACGTGGCTGTCATCGTCCTGTTAGGTATCTTTATCAACAGATTGATCCTGGAGTCGGAAAAGAACTACATCCGCAACGCTATCGTTGATGAAACCACCGCGACTGCCATTAGCAAGCTGCTCAGGATTTCGGTATTGATCACCATTGGTCTGATGATCCTGCAGACGCTGGGTGTCAGCATTTCAGGAATCCTCGCATTCGGTGGCATCGGTGGTATCGTGGTGGGGTTTGCTGCGAAGGATCTGTTAGCGAATTTATTTGGTGGCTTGATGTTATACCTCGATCGCCCCTTCGTAGTCGGAGAATGGATCAGGTCTCCCGATAAAGAGATCGAAGGAACCGTTGAATCGATCGGCTGGCGACTCACGAAGATAAGAACTTTCGATCAAAGACCCTTGTACGTGCCCAATTCCACCTTCACCAGTATTTCGGTAGAGAATCCTGACAGGCAGCACAATCGTCGCATCCGTGAAACGATCGGCATCCGTTCCCAGGATGCTGCCAAGATGGATCAGATAGTCATCGACGTCAAAGACATGTTGATCAACGACCCCGATATTGAATCGGAACGGCGTATCCTTATGGTGAATTTCAACTCATTCGCTCCCTCCTCATTGGATTTTTTCATCTACACCTTTACCAAGACCACTGACTGGGCGGAGTACCACGCAGTCAAGCACAGGGTGTTGCTGGAAATGCTGAATATCACCGAGGGGCACGGAGCGGAGATCGCGTTCCCTACTTCCACCATCCAGTTTGAATCCTCCGAGCAGGATTCTGGGCAGAGCAGCAGATTGAGTAACGAAATCGATGCAAATATTGAGCAGAATTAGAAATGACAATGACCCCGGCTGAGTTGAACTCGGTGCAGCAGCAGGCGGTTCCCCTGTTCACAGCAGGGGAAATAGACATTGCTCTGGACTGGATGGCCGCAGTTGTCAACGAGAAATTTGCGGACAAAACGCCACTCATTCTGTGTGTTATGAACGGTGGCATTGTCGTCAGCGGTCATCTACTCACTCGCTTGACGATTCATGTTCAAGTGGACTTTGTGCACGTTACCCGTTACCGGGGAGCCACCACCGGCTCAGATCTGAACTGGCGGGTCGAACCTGAGCAGCCGTTACGAGGTCGATCGGTGATTCTCATCGATGATATATTTGATGAGGGGAACACCCTTTCTGCTCTTGTTGCCTACTGCCGACAGAGGGGCGCAGCAGAGGTGTACACGGCCGTTCTCGTAAACAAGAAACACGATCGCAAGGTGCAGGGCATGCGGCCGGACATTTTCGGCTTGGAGGTGGATGATCGTTATGTATTCGGTTTTGGAATGGACTACCGTGAATACTTCCGCAATCTGGCAGGTATCTATGCTGTCTCCTGAACGTGTCCGTGGAGGCAGCTTGAACCTGCACTTGACGCCGCCATGGGCCCGGATCCAACGAAAAGCCATTGCTCTGTGCGGGTAACCTGGTGAGCTGCAAGGACGGGTGCCCGATGATCCTGAACCCACTCATCCGACGTCCGTTCTCGGCAAATTTCCTGCAACCAGACTGATATCTGTATGGATTTGATCAATTAGTGATCAATTATCGATCAATCGCGACGGCGTGTCGTCCGCTGAGATTTATTTTTGCCCGGTTGCCACGTGAATTGACACCGTTCGTCGAGAATAGTGAAGAAAATCTGGAATGTAGGTGAAAAAGCTATGTACCTGTCGAGCATGGTGATTTACACTGATCAGCCCCGTATATGTGCGTTTGCAGGGACAATTTCAATCAGGGAGAGCGGCACAAAGCGTAGCGATTCCGACTAATCACTACCACTCAAGAAAAAAAACACTACAACTCTTCCCCATACGATAGTTTACTCACGTGAGGTGATCGGGAGGGATATCCCTCTCGATAGGCTGAGACACTCGGAAAGATCAACAATTCTGCGAAAGAAGGGAGAACAGAATGACTCTTAACACAAGGCACGGACTCAAAGCTGGCACTATGGTAATGATGTGCTTGATGGTGTCCTCTCAAGCCTGGAGCGCGGCCATTCAAGGCACAGCGAATCCAGGTGTGATGCTAAAGGATGTTGAGACTACCAGTCCTCAACCGACAACTTCGATGCCTAAGCCAAAGATGCTAGAACTGCAGTCAGACCCAAGGTGAAGCCAAAGACCAAATAGCAAACACCGGACCAACGAGTCTCCTATGGGGTTGGTGGCGATCATCGGGGGAACAGGTCTCAGTCAGATCGACGGTTTCAAAATCACTGAGACCCGTTCCGTGGCTACGCCCTACGGTGATCCTTCCCACCATTTCGAAATTGGTCGTTACGCTGATCACCCCATTGTATTTCTTGCCCGCCACGGCAATCCTCACCACATACCACCCCACATGATCAACTACCGGGCAAATCTCTGGGCGTTGAAAGACCTGGGCGTGGAATCGATCATTGCCGTGAATGCGGTGGGTGGTATTCGAACCGATCTGCAATTGGCAGAAGTGGTGATTTGCGATCAGATCATCGACTACACAGCCGGCAGAGAGCACACTTTCTTTGAGGATCGAATAGAGCATATCGATTTCACGTTCCCCTATGATCCGGACCTCTGTCAGCAGTTGGCCGCTGCAGCCAGGCAACTCAGCGCATCTATGCAAGAGTTCAGATTCAGTGCAACCGGTGTATATGGATGCACTCAGGGTCCCCGGCTTGAAACGGCCGCGGAAATCAGACGTCTTAGCGCAGATGGTTGCGATGTCGTGGGTATGACCGGCATGCCGGAAGCAAGCCTGGCGGCAGAATTGGGGATTCGTTACAGTGGGCTGTCTCTCGTTATAAATAAGGCAGCGGGACTGGACAACCAGTCAATCAGCCTGGATCAACTGCAAGCCGTGTTGGATGAGGGCATGGGCAGGATTGTGGAATTGCTCAAGATTGCCCTGAAAACACTGGCTTAGCATTCGCGTCACTCGCCAAAGCCATCGTCCTCGAATTTGAAGTCGGTGACCTTTACCATCAGGCCGAAGGCTGGATGATCCACATAATACAGTTTTGTTGTGCGCATCCGGCGGGATTGCACCAGTCTGTAAGTCCGTTCCGGTAGCTGACTGTTTTTGCGGGACTCGAATCGATACAGTTCAGGATATTGGCTCATCAGTTTTTCATCAGCAGTGCTGAACGCACGGCTGCCCTGTGTCCCAGCCGGGTTCAGGTTGGAACTGTATCTGGGGCGAAAACGGGTGAACCACAGATCCGTGTCCAGGTGGAGGTAGCGAGCCAGACTGATCGTCACCGTCCCATCCAGTTCAAAGTAGTCATCGAAACGATCGCCTGCCTGCACGAGTATGGGTATCGCTTGACCGACAGCGACGATGGGCTGGCGCCAGCCGACATGATAGAGCACTCGGTAATTTGGCGACCGTTCCAGTCGCCTGTTGACGGTTCGCAACGTAAGTGCTTTCTCCGGTAAGGCGCGATAGGCGTCTACTATCGATTGTGAATCGAAAAATTCGCGTAGCTGTGTAGCCGTCTCTTCCGCTGCCGCATGGTTACTTGAGGATTGATCCGGTTCGATATTCGGCGGCACCGATGACTCGGGCTCAAACTCGGATATGTCAGGATTCAAGCCGCTCATCAGATCCTCTTCATCGAGTGTCGAAGAGCGGCTGCGTCGGATCGGCGTGCGCTTGTTATCGAACAGGAACTCATCTTTACCGTTAGTAACTGGGATTGACTGGGCAGCGGCAGTCGACTCAATTAGTTTCTGATATTCGATGATGTCGTTTAACTGGCTCAGATTTTCCGGTTGCAGCAGTTCATCCCGGTTTGGCCCAATGGTTACCATCGTCGCTGGATATTGGATATCCACCAGGGGCCAGAATTCGCTATCCGGTGCACTTCCTTCGTTGACGAAGATCAGCAGTTCAATCTGGAACCATTGCAGCTCTCCGTCGCCGCCACCGGTAGCGCAATGTCCATTGCAGCTCCAGTGAAGCAGGATGAGGATAGCAAACGTCTTGTACATAACAGTTGCAGGGCGGTAGCGATTCAGTTGAAGGGTAGCAGCTAA
>JASMJM010000056.1 GCA_030749725.1 Pseudomonadales bacterium
ATTGCAGAAGACTGGCAGACGGCGAACAAACGCTATCTGACCTTCTCTGACTAACAGGCTTTTGAAGGGGTAATCACGAATTTACAGAAGAGACGTTGCTTAATCATGTCAGAGACAGCGACAAGACGATTGACTGGCATACGCACTGGCACACTCTTCCCTTGGAATATGCCAACATATGCCCGTAGATCCTGCAAGACTCGATCATGTGTTCGCTCAAGTGCTCTTAGTACGTCAGCCTTTTTCGATTCTACGGTGTTCTGTGTGATCTGTTCTTGAAGCTGTTGCACTTGTGGCACATCATGGTGCTCACGGCTGTCTCTACGGGCTTGAGGCGAGGGGAGTTGCTTGCTTTGAAGTGGGATGACATCGATCTGGAGAAAGGGTACCTACAGGTCCGTAGATCCCTTGGGCAGACGAAAGGCAACATTGCGCTCAAGGCACCGAAGACCAAATCATCTAGGCGGAGAATTAGCATTCCCCAATTCTTGACCAAAGCACTCAAATCGCACAAAAAAGAACAGATGGAAACACGACTGCAGGTAGGCAAGGGGTATAATGATCAGGACATGGTGTTCGCGAATCTGGATGGTGGGTGGATCAGTCCGCACTCGTTTTCACACGCATTCCAGTACCGGGTGAAAGATGTCGAATTCAACAAGAAAAAAGTGCGGCTGCACGATCTGCGACACACTCTCGCCTCGCAGCTACTACTGATTGGCGCACACCCCAAGGTTGTATCTGAGCGGCTAGGACACTCCAGTATCTCGATCACGCTGGACATTTACAGCCATCTGCTATCAGGCATCGACGAGGAAGCCACTAACAAGATAGATGAGGTGCTCAGTTCGACCCTCTCTTTCAAAAACTGAAAATTTCCAGATCTCCGGTTTACATTTGGTTTACATTCTGGACTCAGATCGAATCAGACCCAATCCTGAGGATCTCGTATGTCATTGATAACAATAGAAGAACCCACCGATTTTGGCACCGCTGAACACCCCGCCGCCCTGGTCATCATGACCAATGCATGCAATCTCACCTGCAGACACTGTTTCGTGTATCGTACCGATACCCCCAGTGAACCCAGGGACAAAATGAACGATGCCACCATGCTCTACCAGCTCAAAGTATTGCGTGATCGGCACAAGATCAGATCCATGCTCTTTATGGGCGGCGAGCCGATGATCCGCCGCGATCTGGTGCTGAAGGCCATGCAGCTGTTTGAGCAGAGCTCGATCGTCACCAACGGCACCTACGGAATTCCTTCCGTACCGGGTCACCTGGTCACAGTCTCACTGGATGGACCCGAATTCAATAACGATGCCCTGCGTGGTGAGGGTGTCTTCCAGAAGGTGAAGGAAGCGGTATTCGAGCGTGATCCAACCGATGGCACCACTGTCATTCTGCAGATGACGATCACCAGGGAGAATCAGCGCGTGCTGGAGGAATTCGTCAAGGCAGTGGCCGACTGGCCCGTCAATGGCGTTGCATTTACCTTTTACGTGCCGGACAAGAACGACGCCACCGGGCTCGGCTGGGATGATCTGCGCGATCGCGACCGGGTGGTCCAAAAGGTGATAGCGCTGAAACGAACCTATCCCATCATCAAAGCGAACATCGGTGCCCTAGAAATGATGTTATCCGACGTTTCGCTTGAGGCGACCGGCGTGAGCGGCGAAAACTGCCGCCTCAAGAGCACGCTGCCGTTGTATGTCGGAGCGGGCGGCCAGTTCGAACGCACGTTCTGTTGCTATGGAAACAACGTGGATTGCACCCGCTGTGGTGCGTACGCAGTTTTCAACGGTGCCTACCACCGCAAACACAACCGGCAACCCCTGTTCAATGGCATGAGGCTCGATGGATAGACTCCATCGAGTGCAATCGATCTGGCTTGGTGCGCCGCCTGTGAGGAACGCACTGCCCGCTGTTTTTTACAATTGTTTCTATGCTACTATAGCGCCAGCTGGAGCACACTGAAGTAATCCAGCAATGAAATCCTAGGGGAGGCGAAAGCCTGAGAAGCCACTTGAGTGGCAAACCCGTTGAACCTGATCCGGTTAATGCCGGCGTAGGGATTAGGAAACTCGAAAGTCCTTTCCTCGCTTTGCACACTGGGTCTCTTTCTTACGACATTTAGGAGGGACTAAGGTGAAAACTCAAACTATATTGTGTGTATTCTATACTGCTGTTCTTAGCGTTTACACGCAGACGTCAGTCGCAGAGACCGATACAGAAATCATACCTGAAATCGTCGTTACGGCGGATTTTCGCGAACAGGAGCTCAGGTTAGTCGCTGGAAGCGTCAGCGTGTTGTCCGAAGAGACCATCGGCAAGCGCAATGGCCAGCACATCGAACAGATTCTGAACATGGCGCCCAACGTTAATTACGCAGCGGGTGCTTCCCGGGGGAGATTCTTTCAGATACGCGGCGTGGGCGAACGCAGTCAGTTCAAAGATCCCCTCGACACGTCCGTTGGCCTGATCGTTGACGGAGTGGATTTCAGCGGCATCGGGTTAGTCGGAACGTTGTATGACGTGCGGCAGATAGAGGTGCTGCGCGGTCCGCAGGGCACCACGTTTGGATCGAATGCCTTGGGTGGGTTAGTCTTCGTCGAGTCCAATGGTCCTACCGAGGAATTCGAGTCCAGCATCACGACTGGGATCGGTGACTATGGAATGTGGCAAGCCGGCGCTGTACTGAGCGGGCCTTTGGCAGATGGATTGCAGGCGCGTCTCGCTGTGCACCAGTATCGTGGTGATGGTTATATTGAAAACGACTTCCTCGGCCGGGACGATACTAACGGTTACGATGAGCTGACCATTCGGGGCAAGCTGCGTTGGGAATCGTCTCCGAACACGACAGTAAACCTGACCGGCTTGTACGTCGATGCGGATAACGGCTACGATGGATTCTCCCTTGAAAACACGCGTCATACAGGATCGGACGAACCCGGCCACGATCGTCAGGAGTCAAACGCAGTTTCCTTGAATATCGTTCATGAGTGGGCCGATGACTTCCAGATCCAGGCGAACGCGTCCTGGGAACACAGCGATCTTGAATATGGATTCGATTGGGATTGGTCTTACGTTGCCCTGGGGGGTGTGCGGGGCGGCGAAAACAACGCCAGAGATCGGGATAGTGTGGACATCGATATCAGGTTAATCTCCAAGGAGAGTGCCCGTATCGCTGGAATTGCCGATTGGGTTGTAGGCGCTTACCGGTACACGCGCGACGTGGCGCTGGATCACTCGGATCGCTGGGAAGATGACTGGGGTTTCTTCCCATCTACGTTTTCCAGCAACTTCGAAACGGTGCGCACTGCGGTCTACGGTCAGCTCGATTGGCCGCTGTCAGATCGCGTGTTCCTTTCCATCGGCGGTCGTCTGGAAAGCTATGATCATTCATACCGGGACACCGCTGCTGTCAGTGCTGATCCAGACGACGATCAATGGGGCGGTCGAGCCAGTCTCGAATACCTGGTTTCTGACGACTTGATGCTCTACGGCTCGATCACCCGTGGCTATAAAACTGGAGGCATCAATGGCGAGGCCGTTGCGGGCGCTGACCCCGTAGCGGATCCTGTCATCGCAGACTTTCTCTTGCAGAGATTGGCCTTCGATGCGGAGACGTTGGTCAATTACGAGATCGGTATGAGGGGTAGTTTTCTCAACCAGTCTCTGGACCTTTCCGTATCGGCGTTCTTGATGGAGCGAGATGACATGCAGGCTAAAGCCTGGATCTTGTTCGAGCCTGCGGACTGGAAATCCTACATGGACAATGTTGACGAGGGTGAAAACCTCGGTCTGGAATTCGACCTGGCCTGGCGAGCCTCCGAGAGACTCGGTCTGGCCGCAGGGCTTGGGCTTCTGGATACCGAATTGGGCGAACTGACCGTGCAGCACAGCGATACCGGCCTGCCCCAGAGCCAACAAGGCAGGGATCAAGCCCACGCTCCGGGCTACCAGTATTACCTGTCCGTGAATTACGACATCAATTCTCGCAACTTCATCAACGCGCAGTTGGAGGGAAAGGACGAGTATTTCTTTTCGAACAGCTACAACATCCAGTCTGATAGCCATCGGCTGGTCCACTTGACTACCGGATACACCGGTGACCAGTTCGAAGTGTCAATCTGGGGTCGCAACCTGCTGGATGAGGACTATCAGGTGCGCGGGTTCTACTTCGGTAACAATCCGCTGAAAGGCTGGGTCAAGGAATCGTACTACCAGATTGGTGAACCACGTACCTTGGGTGTCACCGTTCGATACAGCTTGTGATCACTTCTAGTGTCGGTATAAGTCTATGAAACTCTCGGTTGAAATCAGCATGTATGCCATGAAGGACGATTTTTTCCCCGCCGTCGATGCGTTCCTGGCCGATCTTAACGCCAGTGCTGAGATCGAAGTGAAGACCTCAAGCATCAGCACGCAGTTGTTCGGGGAATATGAGGCTGTCATGGAGTTGCTGCAGACAGCCATGAAGAAATCCTTCCAGGAATACGGAAAGGCCTGTTTCGTTACCAAGTTTCTGCAAGGGGACACGCGAGTAAGTACGGGGTATGACTGAAATCAGTCAGACGCTTCAATCAGCTATCGAAGCCTTCTCTGTCTGGGAGGCCCTGGCTGTAGTTTTTGGATTGGCCTATCTGATCCTGGCAACTCGCGAGAATATTCTGTGTTGGTATGCTGCTCTCATCGGTACGGCAATATCCATCTATGTATTCTGGGACGCCAGCCTGCTGATGGAATCGGCGCTCCAGGTCTACTACATCATCATGGCAGTCTATGGCTGGTATCAGTGGCGCTACGGCAGCAAAGACGATGACCCATTGCCCATCGCAATGTGGCGGCCTAGAACCCACGTTCTTGCTATCGTCAGCGTGCTACTCATTTCGGCCATCTCGGGCTATCTGCTGGCGAGGAATACCCAAGCGGCATGGCCCTACCTCGATTCCTTTACAACCTGGGCCAGTGTGCTAACGACATACATGGTGGCGAAGAAGATTCTGGAGAACTGGATTTACTGGTTAGTTATCGACAGTCTGTCCATATTTCTATACATGGAACGGGATCTCTACCTCTACTCGTTGCTGTTTTTCCTATACATTATCATTGCAGTCTTCGGACTCCTGCAGTGGCAACGACACTACACTCAGCAACAGGGCGAGGATGTGATTGCAGGCGTCAAAGCCGCTGACGCTACTGGAAGCAACTAGCGGGATGCGGCACGCGACAGATAGTGCCGATGCCAGCCAACGACGGCACTTAGGCGGTCATTTCCATGCCCTTCGGTACGCCGGTGGTTTCCACGGCCTGCAATTGCTCCATGATGTCCTGACTGCGCTCACGCTCCTCTGCTGTTCTGGTTGGCATGGCAAAGCCCGTTCGTGAGGCGTATTCACGATGCTCCTTGATGAAGCGAGGATAGTCGTCATAGGTACAGACTTCCGTGAGTTTTAAGAGATCATCGGTGGTGATGACCTCGCGCATCTCCTGCCATTTGCCTTCAAGGGAGAGCCGGTGCAGTTTCTGGCCGAGGTCCTCCAGGTCATGCAGGCGCAGGACGTCATGATAGGTTCGGGTTGAACCGTAGAAGGAAAGCGGTGTGCGCATCCGATCCAAATTCTGTTCAATGTCACTGTCATTCTCGCCGAGCACCAGATAGCCACTCTGAGCGATCTCGATGTCCTTCCAGGTTCGACCGGAACGCTCGAGGCCAATCTTCACGTTGGGCAGCAGTACTTCCCGCATATACTTGTCGGTCATGATGCCACCGTGAGGCATAACACCATCGGCCACCTCTCCGGCAACGCGGGCCATGGCGCCACCCACCACGGCCAGAGATATGTTGGGGCGCGGGTAATCGATGCGGCCCGGATTGAAATTCGGGGTCATCAAGGTGAAGGTGTAGTGCTTGCCGAGAAACTCTGCTTGCGTGCCCTGCTGCCAGCACTCCCAAATCGCTCGCATCATCCGGATATACTCCTTCATGCGCGGCGCCGGTGCCGACCAGGGAACGCTGAAACGGCGCTCATTGTGCCCTTTCACCTGACTACCCAACCCAATCGAAAAACGCCCCTTAGAGAGATGCTGTAAGTCCCAGGCTTCCATCGCCAGCACCATCGGGCTGCGGGGAAACGCGATCGTCACGCCGGTCTGCAGTTCCACCTTCTCCGTGCTCGTCGCCGCCACAGTCATGGTCAGCATCGAATCGTGCGACAGTTCACCACAGGTTACATAGTCGTAACCGTTGTCTTCCGCTCGCTTGGCCGCCGCCCCTACTTCACCCGGCCATCCGCCAATTCCTGTACCAAGTTTCATACGCTGAATCCTCCTGTCATGCTACTCGCCGGTGAAATTCGGTTTCCTTCGCTGTACGAACGACAGAGCACCCTCACGGTGGTCCTTGGTCGTAGAGCTAACGCCTATGTTATGTGCTTCCTGATCCAGCAGATCCTCAAGGACAGACCGCTCTGCAAAATTGAAATTCGCCTTGATGTTGGCATATGCACGGGTTGGACCAGACGCCAGACGCGTGCAGAATTCAAGACCCTTGTGCATGAATTGATCGTGAGGAGCCACATGATTAGCAATTCCGAGTTGCAACGCCGTCTCGGCATCCACCCGTTCAGCACTGTAGTACAACTCGATGGCGCGGCCGTAACCGATCAATCGCTGCAGATAGTAGGTCCCACCATAATCTCCTGACAAGCCTACTTTGGCGAAGGCAGTGTGAAAACTGGCCTGATCGGAGCAGAAATGCATATCGCATGCCAGTGCCAGCGACATGCCTGCCCCGGCTGCTGGTCCGTTGACCAACGCAACCGTGGGCTTGGCCATGGTGTGCAGCTTGTGGCTGGTTCGCATGTGGCTGTCCTGCAGGGGGTGACTCCTGCTGCGGCCTTTCTCTGCCGAAGGGACAGCTTGCGGCACAGCGGGCTCGGCGTCTTCGCGGGCTTCAGAGCGCAGCGACTGCTGCTTTACATCGCCGCCGGCACAAAAACCACGTCCTGCTCCGGTCAGCGCGACACAACGTACCTCGTTGTCCTGCTCACAGCTATGCAGATATTCGCCCAGCAGTTCCATGAGATTACCGCCCATGGCATTCAGGCTCTCCGGCCTATTCAACGTGATCAACGCGACGCCGTCGCTGCGTTTGTCGATAAGACAGTCACTCATACCGTTCTCCTACCGTCCGATCATCCAGGGTTTGTCACGAAATTTTGCCACTTCACTGTCTGCCAAGGCAAGCACTCCTTTTGATGTTGCCGGATACCCACCCCGCTTACTTCAGGTACTCCTCGGTGTACAAGGAGAGTTCGATCATCCGCTCTAACAACTCGTTTGGTGGATGTCCGGGGAAATTTCTGACTACAAGCTCCTTGGCGAACAACCGGCAGATGTAGCGTAACTGCAGGGCACGGGTTCTGGAGGCGAAGACGAAATCACGATGACCGTTATTGATGACGATAATGTTTTGTTCCGGGTCATAACGTGACCGCCAAAGCTCGCCAGGCGCTCTTTGAAACGTGTACCCGGGCAGTCCCTCCTTATCGGTTGAATTGGTGCGATTCTCCGGCAGCAGCGAATCCGTCACAGTCACCAGGGCTTCCGCCTGGCAGCTTACCGACCGTTGCTGTACGGTGACCCTCACGTGAGTCAATCCCGGTTCGGGCGATGCGTTGAGTGTGACAATCTCTCCATCGGGGTTTTCCAGTTCAGCACTGCCCGCCGTGATTTCCCACAGAAAGGTCACGCCCTGCTCCACCAGTCGATGCCGACGATCTCTGGCAATCGCCCGCAGGGTGCGGGACTTACCGACGGACACGACGCAGGAAGCCGGCGAAATGCGGACACTGTGAAGAGGTCCGGCGAAATCGAAAAATTGCTTCTGCGTAACCTGCTCGTCGGCATCCCAATCCCGAGTAGACATGGAGTCGGTCATGGGCAGACCACTTGCGCTCTCGCCGGGTATCGGAGCCCTTCCCTCAGCGGCGGCACGTATATCGAACCAGTCGTATTCCTCCACCGGCAGCGATAAGAGTGCTTCCCTGAATGCCTTCTGAATGGTGCGCAGCGTTTGACGGTTGGCGCGTTCTTCAGCTGCTTTTCTCTGCTCTTCGATCAACCCGAGCAGGGACTCTTCGACTGGTTTCAAGGCAGTGCAAACTTCGGCAAAGAATTCGTCCTGAATGATACCACTGCGCGTTCCCGGGGTCAGATTCATAAAGGGGGCATCGACGATACCTTCCAAGTGTCCACTCGCCCATGCTTCACCCTTAAAGGCATCCAGTTCGGTGATCGTCTCCAGTACTCTGGTACCGGCGCGATAGAGTCCCACTTTGCGTTCCGGACTGGGTTCACCTAAATACAGCTCCAGATAGATGTCGCCCTTCCCGGTTCGCGCTACTGGCAACTGATGCAGCAACTGCCCATCGAATGCTCGTGGTTCAACCTTGAATTCCTTACGAGCTGTCCTGTCAACAACCCTCACAAAAACGCCCGACTGACGAATGCGATCGCGTAGTTCAGAGGCCAAATACCACTGGATCTTCTCACCACTGAAGGACCTGATACCCGCCAGCATGGGAGTGACCTTCAGTTCCGTACCGGAATCGGGGATCATCACGCGGCGCTTCGATACGGAATAGTTGGAATCGCCCCGCTTCATCCCCATTTGATAGGTCTGTCCATCCTCACCGGCACAGGTAAGTGACAGGTCTTCGCCAAGTGTCCAGAAGCTCAGCAAGCCGATGCCAAACTCGCCCTGAATGCCTTTTGCACCATCCGCCTTGATCCGTTTTTTGACGGAGTCGCAAATGTGGGTAGCGACGTAACGAAAATCCGGGATACCCTCACTGTTGCGGGGAATCCCCTCGCCGTCGTCGGTTACCTTTAGGTAGTGCTGACCGTGTTCCTTTCCCCGGGTGATCGTGATATTGCGCGAGCGGGCATCGATACTGTTCTCGACAAATTCTGCCACTGCCTTCAGCGGATTACTCTGCGACAAGGCGATGATGGTGATCGCGTTCCAGTCGTCACCGATGCGCAACTTGCCACCGCTTGAGCCGCTGGCCTTTCGACCGGTTTTCCTGCCCATTGCACGCCCGCTTACACCCATTCGCAGCTAGCATAAGACCAAGGGTAATCACTGTCCAGGCGATGTACTCGGAAGGCTGAACCGGCAGGAGAAAAAGCAACATGAAACTGTTCATCCGTATCTGCTAGAAAAGGTGGCTATAAGCCTCACCTTCAGTCTTTGTTGCTAGCGCGGCATCTGCGGGGGAACCTTGAACACTATCCACCCTTTACTAGCCAATACCTGCCCTAAATGGCGGAAGTTAGTGAATTTCACATGCGAATGCCTTGTAAATAGTGACGTGTGATCGAGGGAGTCGCCCCCTTCAAGGGCGCGTGGATGGCAACGCACCAGCGTCGAAAACGTGAGGGAAGAAATCCCCTGATCCAGGTTGCCAGCAGGTGTTCCGACACCAACACCAGGGCATGGGCCCATAATTGCTCATGGCAAGCCACTGAGTTGATACGTGCAAACTTCCCCGCGGAGTCGTTTTTTGAACTCGAACTATCGCATTGCTGGTCCAAACTGGGGGATGTACGGGGACTGGCAGGAAGATCCCACAGCCTTATCGACCGAGATCTTGCATCTGCTGGAATAGTGCGCAATGGCTGTATGCCAATATCTTCGTAATGGCACGCTGCAACCGCAATGTTGTATTCCCGGTAATTCCCTGCATTACGCGCCGTGAAGTGGCGCTGATCTGGGAAGCGACAACACGTTGCTCTTTCGGCCAATGGTCGGTGGAATCTCCAGTATTGATGGTTTTTGGATGTCCGCTTTTCCAAATAAGCACGTATTAGGAAATGGGCACCTTGACTAATCACGCCGATGCCTGTTGTGTGCCATAACCGGACGAAATGACATAAGGTTCGCGATGGTGGTCCTTTTGCCAATCCGTTGCCCCAAGAGTAAGATCTATGCCGCCAGAATAATAAGGAAGAAGGCATGGAGAGGCCCTTCCCAGCATATCAAGGCGATGATCCGTACATCTTCGTGTGCTACGCACATGACGATGCTGAGGTGGTATATGCCGAGATCACCAGACTGAGGGGTGAGGGCCTCAATATTTGGTACGATGAGGGGATCAGCCCTGGATCAACCTGGCGGGATGAGGTGGCACTAGCTCTGACTCAGTGCAGTGTCTTTCTCTATTATGTGACAGCCCGATCCGTTGCTTCCATTAATTGTCTAAATGAAGTGAACTTCTGCTTGTCCAGGGAGAGGAAGATTCTGTCCGTCCACCTGGAAGAGACCGAATTGCCGCTGGGGCTTGAGCTCAGCTTGAGTGCGATGCAAGCGATTTTCCGAGCAGATCACACAAGTGAGGCCTATCAGACCAAGCTGTTGGCTAGCCTCAAGTCGCTACTACCGGGAATCATTGAACCCACTGCCCTCTCTCGCGTTCAGCCCGCAGAGACAGAACTTGATGAGCAGTCCATCGCGATTCTTCCATTGGTGAACAGAAATCTGGATTCGGCCGATGAATATCTGTGCGATGGTATCTCTGAAGAACGCAGTGGTCGGTAAATCGTTTGTTCAGAGTTCTGCGGAGATCCACGCTCTCAGCAGTTGACTGAGGATTTGCGGATGACTTTGTGTGTACGAAGGCATGTGTCCTGTCCGAGAGCCGGATGTGGGAAATCCACAAGTCCGGTTC
>JASMJM010000057.1 GCA_030749725.1 Pseudomonadales bacterium
CGGCGGCCTCAATTTGATGGATGCGACGACAGGTAGATTTATGCGGTTCCAGAACGATCCGGGTAATTCCCTCAGCTTGGGCGCCGGACAGGTATCTGCCATTTTTGAGGACCATGGCGGCACATTGTGGGTGGGCACTGAAGGTGGTCTCTCGGAGTGGCGGCCCGCGATCAATGGCTTTGTAACTTACCTGACCAATCCAACAGATCGCACAAGCCTCGTAAACAATCGAATCAACGCCATCGTGCAGGACGCATCCGGTGTCCTTTGGCTCGCCACACATGCCGGGCTGAGCGCATGGAATTACTTCAGTGATACCTTCAAGTATTACAGCAGCGCAGAACGCTACCTGGAGTCGAATCTGGTGACGTCAGTTGCGGAAAGCTCGGACGGAGTCATTTGGGTTGGCACCTATGGTGGTGGACTGTCCAAAATAGATGTGATGAGTGACACGGTTCGGCACTATCGACACGATCGGGACGATGCCTTGAGCTTGCCTGACGATCGGGTAATGGCGGTTCACGTAGACTATGAAGACATCGTATGGGTAGGTACCCGCGATGGTGGACTGGCCAGACTTCAAGCTGACGGTGAGGGTTTTGTCCGATTTGTCCATGATGCAAGTGACGATCGCTCGCTGAGCGGCAATGCGATTACGCGTATTTATCGAGAACTGGACGGCACCTTGTGGGTGGGTGTATTCGATGGCGGTCTAAACCGCATGCAGCCTGTGACCAGTGAATCACATTTCCAACGTTTCCAACATGATCCTGAAGATCCAACGTCGTTGAGTAGCAATCGGGTCCTGACGATTTACCAGGATAGAAGCGGATCCATTTGGTTTGGTACTGAAGGTGCGGGATTGAACCGCCTTGAGAGTGTCGAAGATGGCTTCGAGCGGTTTGATCTCGAGCAGAAAAGGGCAGATAAAGACAATGATTCACCGACAAGTACGCCCTGGGAGATTCATGAATCGCGCGACGGCACTATGTGGATCGGAACGTTGTCGCAAGGGTTGCTACGCTGGTCGCTGGAAGACCGGCGCGCCGGGAAGGTACGCTTTGATCAGTTCAGCGTAAGGGAAGGATTGTCGTCCCAGATTTTCGGTATCGTGGAAAGTACGCCGGGAGAACTCTGGCTTAGCAGCAGCAATGGTCTGTTCCTGTTCGAGGTCGAATCCGGTGCCGTGCGCAAATTCGATCGCAAAAACGGTCTCAGAGGCAATGAATTCAATCACAGTGCGAAGTTGAGGAGTCGCTCTGGTCGGCTGGTGTTTGGCAGTACGGCAGGGCTGGTCGGTTTCTTTCCAGGGGAACTGCCGAGCAATTCCCGCCCGCCTTCGGTCGAGTTGCTGGCGAGATCGCGTACGGCAGACATTGCGCGTACCGGAAGTGGCAGGTCCGTGCCTACGGTCCAATTACAGTATTTTGACACGTTTGTTTCCTTTGAATTTGTTGCGTTAGATTTTGTTTCATCTGACAAGAACGAGTATCGCTACCGACTCGCAGGTCTGGAAGACGAGTGGATTGAGGTGCGCGGATTCCGCCGTGCCATATACTCCAGTCTGACGTCAGGGAACTACACCTTTGAAGTACAGGCGTCGAACAATGACGGGGTCTGGAACAGGGCGGGAGCAACATCGAGGTGATTGTGGTTCCCCCTCCGTGGAGTACGTGGTGGGCATATGTCAGCTATGTGATCGTCGCGTTGGCGGTGGTTGGTTGGTTCCTGAACCGCCAGCGCCGCAAACAGATGGCCGAAGCGAAAAACACGGCCAGGCTTGAGAAGCTATTGGGTGAACGAACATCCGAGCTTGCAGAGCGCAACGATGAACTGATGGCGCTGAACGTTCGATTGGAAAAGGCCAGCGTGACGGATGCACTTACGGAGCTGCACAACCGTCGATATGTCAATGAGTATATGGAAGCAGAAACATCCATGCTACGCCGTGTGATGTTTGAAGAAGATGGTAACGGCAAGCACTCTCCTGATTCGCCGCGGCTGCTGTTTCTGATGATGATAGACCTGGATGGATTCAAACTCATCAATGACACCTTTGGCCACTTGGCCGGTGACACAGCGCTGATTGAAGTCAAGGATCGTTTGATCGCTAGCTGCCGTAAGTCAGATTCCATCGTTCGCTGGGGAGGAGATGAGTTTCTGATCATTGGCCAGGCACGCACATATGAAGGTGCTGAGATAATGGCAGGAAAGGTTCGCGCCAGCCTCGCCGATCCCCAGTACGATCTTGGAGATGGAAGGTTTGGCAAGTTGTCCGCATCAATTGGCATATCACCAATCCCCTTTGTTGAAGGCAAGCTGGACTTTGCTACCTGGGAACAGGTATCGAATATTGCCGACTTGGGCACTTATCTGGCGAAGAGCAACGGGCGGGACGCCTGGGTGAGTATTGCCGGCACCGATCAATTAACCGCTGACGAAATGAAAAACGCCAAGGATCGGCTGGCTGATTTGGTGGATCTCGGTAAGTGGCGGGTAGAGAGTTCCCTGCGTCAACAGCTGCGACTGCGCTTCGAACCAGTAAACTTGAGAGCATAGACGACGCAACGCGGTTCCATTCCTGATGGCTGCCTTCTTTTGGGAGCAAAAGCCATCGGGGCGCGAGTATAGCTGTAGCCGCAGTGACGCAAGACAATCAGATCAGGTGGATCAAGATGACAGACCTATCACCTCTGATTGATCCTACTCCGAGATCAGTATCCTTGTAGATGCGTTTCTCCTCATCTGTTGGTGAAAGTATGGAGTCGCCAGAATCCGAGATATAATAGGAAGATGAAGCTCGGCCAGTTTCTTGTGGAGCGACCTCTCCGAGAAGTCGTGATCACTTACGTCGCCAGCACTTGGGGCGGTCTTGAGATTGTGGTCACGATGTGTGAGCTCGTCGGCGTTTCAATCATCGTTCCACAAATCTTATCTCTGCTCATGCTTGTTGGGCTAATTCTTATCCTAGGGATTCGCTTGATGAAATCGATTAAGTCAAAACCAAGGCAGTTCACCTGGTCGCTTTGGACGCGCAATCTGGTCGGGCTTGGTGTCTTTTTTGCGTTATTGCCAATGTCATTTGCCGGACACTCCGTCGGTGAAGTAGATTGGATCATGTGGCAAGACGCGCCGACGCTCGCGAGCAGTTTCGCAGTTCTCGCGGTGCTCACGCTCCTCGGAGCGTATTTTTCGAACAGAAGGGACAGATCGGATTAGCATAGTCGATAGCTCCAACCACTTATCTAATCTGTTCGGTTAGCGGACGGTATGGTATCTGGGAGCGCACCGGTCGTCTGCTGCTCTAACACATCCGTACAGTCGCACGGCTCGGCCGTAAGATGCAGGTATATGCCCCAACCAAACAGAATGCTCAGCAGCAAGCAGGATAGGATCACGCCAACTCCAACGATTTTCATACCCACGGGTTCCCGCGGGGGTTCCGTTCCGACATTGAAATCAGTCATGGCGACTCGGGCTCCTCGTTAGTCTGAAGTTGTACGAATCGGGCATAGGTGCCCCCACGACCCATCAGCTCGCTATGGGTGCCGGATTCGACGATCTGACCTTCATGCATGAAGTAGATGCGATCGGATGATCGAATCGTCGACAGCCGGTGGGCGACGACGATTACCAAATGTCCTTCGGCAGCCTGTTTGAGATTGTCGACCAGCAGGTTTTCGGTCTGGGGATCGAGTGCCGCCGTAGGCTCATCCAGAATGATAACGGGTTTGTTGGAAACCAGGGCCCGAGCGATGGCGATCCGCTGCTTCTGCCCGACCGACAGTTTTCCACCGGCGCGACCCAGACGCGTATGGTACCCATCGGGCATGTCCTCGATGAACTCGGTCACCCCGGCCAGATCGGCGGCCTTTTCGATGTCTGCCATAGAGGCATCCAGCCTGCCCATGCGGATGTTGCCGGCTATGGTGTCATCGAACACACTGGTTTCCTGGAATACCAAGGCAACCTGTTGTCGAAGCGGTGTAAGATCGTTGGCTGTCAGCAAGTGGTTGTCAACGTAATACTGGCCGCGTCTTGGTGTGAGTAATCCCGGAACCAAGTACGCGAGTGTCGACTTCCCGGCACCTGTGGGACCCGTCAGCGCAATCAACTCGCCGAGCCGACCTTCGAAGTTGATGCCGCGCAGGGCGGCCGTCCCGTCCGGATAATCGAAATCCACATCCTGGAGTCGAATGCCCTGCTGCAGGCGGAAGTCGCTGGCGAGGCCTGTCGACTCGGGAGCGACCTCGATCGCTTCCACCGGTGAATCCAGGATTGTGAATACCCGCGCAAGACCGGTGACATTCTCCTGTATCGACAGCCACAGCCTGCCGAGGTAGCCGGACGATGCGGCAATGGCATTGTAGTAGCCCCAGATCACCAGGAAATCACCCGGTGCGTACTTGCCCGATATGAATGCCGGGGCCACGAACCAGAGCGCCACGAAAATCATGCCGGTGCCGATCACCGAGGCAGTGTATCTGCCGAGGAGCCCCATCAGCACCACCGCCCGGAAGCGTCGGTAGGAGAATGCGCTGGCAGCTGCGAATCGGGCATGCGTGTTGTCGTCACTGCCGAGACCCTGCACTGCCAGGACGTTGGACATGCTTTCCTCGATCACCGCGGTGGTCTCGGTACCGGCTTCCCTGGCCAGGGTGCCGTACTTACGGGTGAGATTGGCAAAGTAGAGCACCAGCACAAAATTGATAGGCGCGACCGCCAAGGCGCACCAGACCACCGCCGGTTCGCTGCGAAAAACCACGAACATCAGAAGGATGGTGGTGGTTAGATTGATTGCAGAGGTCGCAGGACCCGCCCAGAGTTGGAATACCACGTTCGATATCGCGGGCGTGTCATACATGGCTCGGTAGACGACATCACCCACCGAACGGTCATGAAAGTCGGTCACACGGTGTGCGGCAAATCGTTTGAACAGTTCACTGCGAAGGTGATGGTTCAGGCGATGGGTGATGCGTATGTGCCAGAGCGCCTCGAACAGCCCGAACATGCCGCTGACCAATGAGTCCATGGTATTGGCCTCATTCTCGGAACGGGTTGCGGTATCTTCCCCCTCTGCGAGTCCTGCAGTTGCCAGATCCCGTTCAGCGCCTTCGGTTCCGAAGGCACCGATCAGGAAGATCATGAGCAGAAAGAGGGCTCCCATGAACCAGGCAGTCTGATAGGGTGTCAGATCCTCGACCAACACCAGCAGCGGTTGGAAGAAAAATGGTTTGATCGCGCCCTCAGCGGGAGCCGTGTCGCCCAGGACGATGTAATCCACCACTATCTTGGCCGGCCAGGGCAGCAACAGTATCCAGAAAATGCTGGTCATCCGAGCGGCGACCTTGACCGCGAGTTCGAACTTGTAGCGGAATGAATAGCGCATCGCCCTGCCGATGATGGTCAGTGCGTTCATGGTGCTGATGGCACCCGTCGTGCGCTGACTATCTGCATTCATCAGGCTGTTACCCTTGAGCTGAGTTCGGCTTCAACAAAATCGCGATAGGCGCTGGGTCTGGCCATCAGCTCCGTATGACTGCCGACATCGGCAATCCTGCCGTCTTTCAGAAATACGATACGGTCTGCTTCCCTGACCGTCGACAGCCGGTGAGTGATGACGAAGACTGTGCGGTGCATGGCCCAGGAGCGGATATTGGTCATAATCTGGCGTTCGGTACCTGCGTCCAGGGAGGCGGTGGGTTCGTCCAGGATCAGAATCGGCGTATCCTTGAGAATTGCTCGGGCAATGACCAGGCGTTGTCTCTGTCCGGTAGAGAGTTTGGCTGCTTTCTCGCCCAGGAATGTCGAGTACCCCTCTACCAAGTTGTTGATGAAATCATCGGCACAGGCAATGCGCGCGGCTTCCCGGACCTCTTCGTCGCTGGCGTCCGGCCGCGCGTAACGGATATTTTCCAGGACCGACATGGAGAACAGTATGTTCTCCTGGGTGGCAAGAGTGATATTGCGGCGGATTGACTGAAAGGTGAAGTCGCGGATATCGGAGCCATCCAGTTCGATCCGGCCCGCCTGAAACTCGAACATGCGCAACAGCAGCAGCATTAACGTACTCTTGCCACTACCGGTCGGACCGAGGATTGCGCAAATCTCGCCTACCCGGGCTTCAAAACTGACGTCGCTGAACAGTTCTCTCTCGGGATAGGAGAACTGCAGTTCAGTGAAGCGAATACTCTCTTGCACCGATGTGAGTTCCTCAGCGTCCTCACGGTTCTGGATATCAGGAGTCAGATCGAGGATCTGGTAGACGCGGTTAAGACCCATCGCCATATCCTGGGCACGGCCCCATAGATTGAGCAATGCCTCGACACTTCCTACGGCTTGCCTGGCTCTACCACGGGCCTGATCCTGACCGCCCAGGTTCCAGACAGCAAAACCGAAACTCAGCAGTAGATTCTTAAGGAAGGTTTCCGTTCCTTCGTAGGCAAACAAGGCCGCCTGCAACTCGATGATGACGAGTGGAACGGCAGCACAGACGAAGGCATAGAATCCGAACAACAGCAGTCGTACCCGGGCGTCGTGGGAGGCGGCAAAGGCACCTTGCGAGTGCTGCTCGAACAGTGCTTGCCGTTGCTCTTCGAGACCGTTGACCTTGATGGTTCTGATGCCTTCGATCGACTCCTGGATGGTCGAAGTGAGTGCTGAATTCCTGGCCCGTGCTTCCTTGAATCCCCGGCGCAGGGGCGCTGACATGCGCTGTCCGAGGCACAGCATGGGACCCCAGGTCAGTAGCAGCATCAGTGAGAGGAGAGGGCTGAACGCCGCCACCACGGCCAGCCCGAGAAAGAAACGGACACAGGCAAGAAAGGGATCGACCAGCAGCGCCTGGAGGATCTGCGTCACCATGGCGCTGTCCTGAAACAGGCGGTAGATGGCGTCACCGGTCTTTGACTCGGCGTGAAACTTCAGCGACAGGGCCTGAAGCTGGCTCATCAAGCGCAGGCGCAGATTCTGGTTGATGTTTTGCAGGATCCAGACTCGATAATAGGCATTGGCATTGCCGACGGTATTACTTAGGGCAACCGCGAGTATGCCGAAGACAACCACACGTGGCACCAGGACGATCCGCTGTTCCCGGGTCAGTTCCTCCACATCGACCCACTGGGATGGATCCAGGAACAGCAATATGGCGCTGATCGCTGCAACCGGGAGGTCGAGCAGGACATTGTTGTAGATCAGGCCGAAGTTAATGAACGCAAACATGGTCATCCACAGGAACTGGAAGACCGCGAAGCCGACATAGGCTACGGCATGCCAGCGCATCGGATGAACGTAGGGCCAGGTGCGAACGAACAGCGCAATGACGTCCTGGAATTGGATGCGGTCCGGATCGATTTCCCGCAGCTGTTCCGATCCAACCCTGACCCCCGTGATCGACTGCTGGATGAACGCCCTGATACCCGGGAACAAGCTGCCTTGGCCCATATTTCCCGGGTCTCCATTCCGATTGGTCGGCGTCGGCATGGCTGCAGTCGGATCCTTGAATCGTTCGCAAAGGCGGCACTATAGCACGATGGGTATCGGCAACTGACAGACGTCCGCCCGAGGGGTGAGATGCGAGCCCGATTCCAGAACCAGACTCTGGCTGGACGCGTCGGCCCTCGCGGCGCCCACAACTGTCGTTGAGCCTGCCCTCGGATCGCCGATCATCCGGCTGCTTGTCCGACTTCTGTAAAACCCTATATACTAGCCAAAAACTCGCTGGAGGCAGGCAAGTGAACTATGTAAGACAGGGTCATTGCTTCATTCTACTGGCAGTAGTTTGTGCCACGTCAATCGCCAGTCGCGCTGACGATCAGGGCTGGCAGGTACCACGAACCCCTGGCGGCTTTCCGGATTTGCAGGGGGTCTGGGCAAATAACAGTGCAACGCCTCTGGAGAGGCCTGATTCATTGGAAGGCAGAGAGAGCTTAACCGACGAGGAAGTAGCCACGTTTAAGGAGCGCGCCGCCAAACTCTTCAACGGCGAAACCGATGCTGCATTCGGCGATAGCGTGTTCCAGGCAGTGCTGGCTGGAGACGAAGATCACGAGTCTTACGATCCCACAACCGGCAATTACAATCAGTTCTGGGTCGCGGAACGCGAATTCGATAGTCGCACGTCGCTACTCGTCGATCCTCCCAATGGCAAGTTCCCGCCACTGACCCCGGAAGCTACCCAGCGGACGGAAGACCGGGTTGCTTACCTCAAAGAGCACCCGGCTGATACCTATGCAGACCGGATCAACTCGGACCGTTGCATAACGTACGGCGTACCTTTTCTCTTCGCAGGATACAACGGCTACTTCCAGATAGTCCAAAACACTACGCATGTGGCAATACTCCAGGAGATGATCCACGAATCCAGGACGATACCCGTCGATGGCCGGCCTCATTTGGATTCAGCAATTGATCAGTGGATCGGGGATCCGAGAGGACACTGGGACGGAGATTCCCTCGTTGTCGAAACCAAGAACTTCTCACCGAAGAGCGCATTTTTGCAATCGAAGCAGAACCTTCACTTGATCGAGCGTTTCACGCGCATCGGCCCCGAGACCCTTAGGTGGGCAGTCACGGTAAACGACCCTACTACCTGGACGAAGCCCTGGACGGCAGTCGTTCTATTACGCAAATCAAAAGATGATCTGTTCGAGTACGCCTGTCATGAAGGTAATTATGCGATGGAAGGAATGCTCGCCGGTCAGCGAGCCGTAGAACAAACCCAAGCGGCGGCAGGAGGCAAGCAATGACTCAATCCGGTACGAATCTACGCAGGCGAGGTTACGTGACGTTTCTGACGGGCGCCATTTTGCTCGGCACCGCCCCGTCACTTTCCGCCCATCACGCATTTTCCGCCGAGTTCGATCCTGAAACACCGGTCATATTGCAGGGCGAAGTCACCCGGATCGAGTGGATAAACCCCCACGCGTGGATTCACATGGCAGTAACAAAGGAGGACGGGGCGACTACCGAGTGGATGATCGAAGGAGGAACACCCAACTCTCTTATGCGCACAGGTATCAACCGCAAGTCATTGACAATCGGCACCACAATCATCGTCCACGGCTATCAGAGCAAGGACAAGAATTGCCGGCCGAAATGCAAGGCCAATGGCCGCGACATGACGTTCGAAGACGGGCGCAGACTATTCATGGGTTCCTCCGGCACGGGTGCCCCGAAAGACGGAACCGAGTCACCGGATCGTCCCTGACCCGGTTATGGGTGAGATCTAGCCATCTTCGGCTCTCTTGATGAGATGACCGTACATGAGTTCTTCAGCGAACTCGACGCATTTGAATTCCAGAATCTGGGCATTTGGTTCCAGGCGTCGGTACAGCGGCAGGCGAATCTTCCACGGTCGGGTGAACACCTTCGGATCTTCGACAGTCGCTTCATACTGCAGTGTGTTTTCACTTATTCTGGTGAAGCGCTCCTCGACTTTCAGGTCTTCACTATGGAAATTACCGGACGTGTCAAACCATGTATCTGCAACGTGACTGGTCACATCGATGACTAATGTATCACCCTCCCATCGCCCTCGGGAGTGGCCCATCCAAGCCTCGAAGGGGTGCTCAAAATCGGGTCGATTCATGTACACCATGCGCGTCGCACTGGCGAATTCATAGCTCAACAGGATGTGTTCTTTTCCCTGGACTATCTGAAACGGGAACGGCATATAGGTCGCTCTGGGTATACCCGGCATGAAACACTTCACCGCCGGATCAAGCGCCGGCCAATTGGCCAGGTTTTTCTTTTGTTGCTGGCGTGCCCACGGCTGATAGGGTATCTCTCCCCCTTCAACGACACTCATACCAGCGGAGATCGCGCCCAGGGCACCCATCGATACGACCGGACCTTTTCGAGCTGCATGTGCCTCGAGATCCCAATGGGCTGAACCCATCGCCTGCCAAATGCCATTTAAGTCGGGACGCCCATACTCATCTTTCTTCACTTCAGCCGGCACGTCTCCTGTCGTTTGAGTCGATGCTGCATCGTTTTCTGTGGGCACTGCACATGCAGACAGGAATACAGCAAGCAGTGGCCACATAAGAATGTGTGATTTTTCAATCTGGTTTCGCTTAACTTTGTTGATCACATCTAGCTTTCCCAGGTTTTCAGAACTGGCCACGCCATTGTAAGGGTGAAGGATACCGGGTGTCGAATTCAAGACTGTCGCCGGCGATTGGTGGGTCTGCCTAACAACTGATCAGAGATAATGCGCAGTTGGATTTCCGAGGTCCCCTCAAAGATCTTGGTCAGCCGTGCATCCCGCCAATAGCGCTCGATAGGATAGAGCTTGGTATAGCCAGCCCCACCGAATATCTGCAGCGCATGGGATGTGACGCGTTCCGCCATTTCACTGGCGAACCACTTCACCATGGATGCTTCTTTGTCCGAGCCGCGGCCGTGATCGAGTTCAGTAGCCACGGAATACATGAGTTGTCTGGCGGCTTCGATCTCTGCAGCCATGCGGGCAATCTTGAATCGAGTTTCCTGGAAATCCGAGATGGGCTGTCCAAACTGTTGCCGCTGCTGGGCGTATTCGATGGCGTCTTCCAGCCCACCGCGTGCCAGTCCAATAGCCCTTGCGGCTGTATGTACGCGTGCAACCGACAGGCCGCTGAGTGGCGATGCGCGCCGGGTGCGGGATTGTGTCCCTGATTCCGATCGCGGTGCTTGCTCCATACCGGGTACCGCACCCTCGATGTTCACCTTGGGGATACGGCATCCGTCAAAGGCAAGTTCCCAGGTCTTCCAACCGAAATAGCCTATCTTCGGGATCGGACTGCCCTGGCAGTTCTCCGGCAACTCGCCACGCGGTTTCTCGACGATGAAACTTCGGGTTCCTCTGCGACCCCCAAAGCTCTCGTCGACGCGGCACAATACGGATATGCAGTCGGCGCCATCCGCGAACGTGCACCAGTATTTATTGCCGGTAATCACCCACTCATCACCGTCGAGGACAGCTCTGCACTGAACGCCCCCGTAAAGGTCGGAGCCTGCATTGGGTTCGGAAAGAGCCGCAGCGCGCAGATAGTCCCCTCGAGCGGCTCGCTTGGTAAGTTCGATCCGTTTTTCCATCGGCCACCCTACCATTCCCATCATGCTTGGTGCTCGTACAATGATGCTGGCACAACTCATCCAGCCCCGGGCTATCTCCTCGGAAAGCATGCAGTACTCGAAAACGCCCAGCCCGAGGCCGCCGTATTCTTCCGGCAGCAAGATGCCGAAGTAACCCATGTCGCCCATCTTCTGACGAAGCGCCATGGGTATATCTCCCTGAACCGGATCCAGCTCGTTGGCGACTGGGAGGATTTCTCTCAGGGTAAAGTCACGGGCCGACTGCTGCAGCATCCGGCGTTCCTCTGTCATATATCCTGAGCTTGAACTCACCTGTTCCATGTCAGACATGGGATGCTCCTCTTTTGCTGGCGTTATCCTAAATGGTTAGATTGCCCTCAGCGCCGGTATCACCTCTTTGACCAGACCCTCCCGTCCCGTACCCACAAAGTACACATAACTGAGTCCCAGTCTGAGCAGCGGGGTCAGTCTGTCGACCACTTCTTCAGCGGAACCGACAACCCCGAACCAGCCCACAAACGAATCGTCGATATATTGCGTGTGCGGGGCCGTCCCCTCGGTATGGTGTTTCGTATCGTACTCTGTAACCAGGCGCTCGGTCACTCGTCGCATGACCTTTGGCTGGTTTTTGAAGTCAGCGCCGGGTGACGCGCTGAAGTGGGCGAATGTCGCGATAGAGCCTTTGATGGATTCCATCGCCTTTGCCGTGTCGTTACCGATGGCAACATTAATGTACGCACCTACAGGAATACTGTCAGGACTACGGGAGACCTTCTCGGCTCCCCGTCGAACCTGTCGTATGCCCCATTCAATCCGTTCCGGATCAGCGCCCACAGCGAGCGTGACACGATCGGCAATAGCCGCGGCAAGCGCCAGCGATTTCGGGCCCGAGCCCACCATGTCGACCGGGACCTTGTCGACGTCGATTTGGTCAAGCCAGCGCAAGCGACTGGGGAATCCCTGTTGATCCACTTCCTCGCCTCGAAGATAGGCTTGTACTTGTCGGCAATATTCTCCGTAGTCAGCCATCTTTGCGGGCTTGCGGCCAACGTGCAGGACCGAGCTATCACCCCGGCCGATTCCCAGGATGGCCCGTCCACCGGTTTCGGCGTGTATGCTGGCGATGCTTGCCGCCGTGACCGACGCATGGCGCGTAATCGGATTGGTGACACCGGTGGCAAGTTTAAGGGTGCTGGTAGCGTTGCCACAAAGTGCAAGTTGGGTATAAACATCGCCGCGCAGGCACTGGCTATCGGCCAGCAACAGAATGTCGAAGCCGTCACGCTCTGCAGCCTGTGCTGCTGGCACGGCAAGTCCAGGGGTCGCAAATCCCATGGTGGCAAACTCTACCGGCGTTCGGTTGGCAGTTGTCATACATTTACTCCGAAGCCGGTTTGGATCGATGGGCCAAACACGTGGATGAGTTGGTGGTCAGCCGACAGGAGTCAGCCGGTAAACGCGCGCCGCTGTATCGCTGAATATAGACGTCTTCTCCGCTTCGCTGAGGCCTGCCTTGGCGGCAATGCGCTTGAAGGTGTTCCAGAGAGTACCATAGGAGACACTCTCTTTGTCCACGGGGAAGTTGCTCTCGAACATGCAGCGATCGGGACCAAATGCCTCGATCGCATAGATATAGAATGGGTACAGCAGTTCACAAAGCTCCTCCGATCCAATTGGTCCAGGGCGCCGATGCATGTGGAACGGCGGCTCCCAAGGCCCGACCCGTTGCTGAGCGCCGCCCACCTTCATGGTCGCGTTAGGACAAGCGGCGATCGAGTCAATACACTTCTGCCACGTAACGAAAGCGTCAGGACCAGCATCTGGATCTATTTTGCCCCCCAGGTGGTTGACGATGATCTGCACATCCCGATGTGCAGATGCCAGCTTCGCCAAAAACGGTAGGCGTTCGTAATCGGGCGAGTAGTTGTCGAAGCTGAGATTGTGCTTAGCCAGTACCGCGTAACCCTCCAGGAACTGCGCATCCAGATCACGCGGGAAGGCACTGCGAATGCCGCGGAAGTTGGGAGAGGCAGCCAGGTGTGCTTCAATCACAGGCTCCACCGATTTGCCGACCCGCAGATCGGCCGTGCCGAAGATTCCGGTGCATAGACGTGTTGGACCATACAGTCCAGACCGGCTCATGGCCGCGATGCCATGCACAAACTCTGTCTCGCCGACACACCTCTTTGGTTCCGGGCCATCGGACCGGTAGAAGGCTCCACACTGGGCGAATACCGTCTGCACGATATTGTGTCCGGCTGTGTCGATGTCATTCATGATTTCCTCGCAGAGGTATACCTTCTGCTGGAAACTTGCGTGCGGTTCCGTGTTGACCTTGCGGATGTCCCACAAGTGATGATGAGGATCGATGATCGGCAGGTCAGGCTCAATCACCGCTTCCGGCGTTTCCTGAGACAGCCACTGAACCAGTGGTTCGTTCTCGGTGTAGGTCATGACATTTACTTTCCCTTGCTATCGGTGACCGCGACTTCCGGGTGACTTAATCCGGCAGACCGAGGACCCGTTTGGCAATGATGTTTCGCTGGACTTCGTTAGAGCCACGTGCAATCGAGCGCCGCTTGACGCTGAAATAGTGGCGGGTGGCTGCGATCTCATCATCCGTGAAGCCGTCACCTTCCCAGCCGAGCCCCCGAAATCCGCGCAGCAGCGTCTTGATATTTGCGTCCTCCTTCTCCAGCTCGGCTGTCACCAGTTCCATGATCGAGGTCTGTGGACCGGGGGTTTGCCCATCTTCTGACTCCGCAACGGTACGACGCTGGGTCAGGCGGTACGCTCTGTCGCGCATCTGGTGTGAGATCACCTGATCGATAAGCGCGTCATCCGCACCATAGGCCTTAATCAGCTTCAAGAAAGGATTTTCGGTACTGACTGGTTTCGCTGCTCCCCCCATCAATATCGTCATTCCCGAACGCTCGTGCTGCAGGAGCCGCTTGCCGATTCCCCAGCCTCGATTCAGTTGCCCAACGAGATCGTCCTTGCGCGCAAGCGCATTGTCGAAGAACGTTTCGCAGAAGGGTGAATCACCGCTGATCAATCGAATTGGACGAGTCGTTATGCCAGGTTGGTCCATTCCAAGAAGCAGAAGGCTGATACCGTCATGTTTGGGCACATCGGGATCAGTCCTCACCAGACAGAACATCCAGTCCGAATGGTTTGCACCGGACGTCCAGATTTTCTGGCCATTGACAATGAAGTTGTCTCCATCGGCAACGGCACGAGTTTGCAGACTGGCCAGGTCTGATCCTGCGTTAGGTTCACTGTAACCCTGACACCAGCGTATTTCGCCGCCAGCGATGCGCGGCAGGTGGCGCAGCTTTTGATCATCCGTGCCGAATTCCATGAGCGTCGGGCCAATCAGACCGATGCCCATGCCCTGGAGGGGGGATCGCGCCTTTATACGACGCATCTCTTCCAGCAAGACCAGGTATTCATCTTTGCCTAGTGCGGCCCCACCATACTCCTCTGGCCACATGGGGACCGTGTAACCTTTCTCTGCGCCCAGATCGAGCCAGTGTCTTGCGTCTGGGTCCTTGATCGGTACCTTCTTGCCGCCACCCGGGACATCGCCGGGGCCTCTGATGCTCTCCGGACAGTTGTCATCTAGCCAGGCCCGCACCTCGGATTGGAAATTGTCCAGTGCCTTCGTCGCCATCTACCAAACTCTCTATGAGGGATATGTTAGCTTGCAGCAGGATGACCTTGTGCGTCAACCTGGCTTCTCACGACCACGATCAATGTGTGGCCAATGAACACCATCTCTCTTCCAACTCATCAAACCTGAGCTTAGATACCGGACGAAGCTATCACGGCCGAACGACCGGGTTAGCTGGGCGGGAGTGCGGAGAGTATTTCGGATATAAACCGATCCATACTGAATCGGTTGCCGGGCGGCGTCCGCCCCAGCCTAACGATGACGGCCTGGCGCGAAGGAACCATCATTACCGTCTGGCCCTCATAACCCGACATCCAGTAGCCATCCGCAGGTACATTCGGCATGGCCCGTTTGGCCGGGTCAGACGGTTCTCCGGCGTTGAGCCAGAAGTGAGCCCCGTAGACACCATTCGGGGCTTTCGGCGTCGGCTCGGTCGAGTAGCGCACCCATCCGGCCGGCAACAGCCGCTTGCCCTCCCAAACGCCATCCTGCAGCAGCATCAATCCGAAGCGAGCGAGGTCACGCGGCGTACTGTAACCGAATGACGAGCCAACGAAGGTGCCGGCTTCATCCAGCTCGATGACGGTATCGCTCATGCCAAGCGGATTGAACAGGCGAGCACGTGCGAATGTCACATAGTCGTCCAACTCCCCGCCTAGCGAATCGCGAACCAATCGCGCGACGATGTTTGTCGTGCCGCTCGAGTAGGCCCACTTTTCATCCGGCTGGAAAGCGAGTGGTTGCTTGGCGGCGTAGTGCGCTGAACTCGGATCGCCAAACAGCGAGATGGTGACGTCGATCAACCCGCCCGTGTAGATCTCGTCGAATTTGAGCCCACTCGACATCCTGAGTAGTTGATCGAGCGTGATCGCGGCGCGAGGGTCATCGGTCTTATGCCACTCCGGTACCGACGCAGGCGACCGGTGGTCGATAACGCCGTCTTTCACCAGCAATCCGACAAGCGCGTTGGTCAGGGACTTCGTCATGGACCAGATGATGAGCGGCCTGTCAGGCGCGAATCCGGGCGCATACCTTTCTCCGACTATCTGGCCGTCGTACATCACGATGGCGGCACGGGAGCCTTGTCGGTTATCGGGATCCGGCTCTGAAAACGCCCGGTCCAGCGCCCTGGTCAACGCACCGCGATCGAGTCCTTCGGGTGTCATGACCTCGACCTTGCTCCCCCTCGGCCAGGCGACAGCGCTGTCGAGAACGCGTGGGCTGAGATTTCCGGTAGCCTGTTTGCGCAGTTCCTCTGCAGTGAGGCCGTAAAGCAACGTGCAGCCGAGTCCGGGGCGGTAGACGGCGGTTGACGTCGTCGTCACGCTGCTAAGGCGTACCCAGCCAGCGACACGGTTGACGCCGACCGCATAGTCAGTCGCCTCAACGCCATGATCCTGGCGCAGGATGTCCCCGGCCGTGCGTCCGGACAAGAACACGCCGGAACATACCCGTTTCGCGTGGCGATTGACCTCAATGACCCCAAGGAGGGCCTGATCCTCCGGTGATCGAGCTTCTTCGGCAGAAGAAGAAAACGTGATGATGATCGCGAAGAGGGTTATTATCCGGCGCATAGCGTCCTTCCCAACGGTTCTACAGAGTTGATCAAACCTTGGCCATGGTTGCTCTCTCACTGGCCGCCCGTGACTATTGTACACGCCTCAGGACCTTCCTCAATCGAACAAATTTGCAAGGTTTTTCTTCATATGATCAGCTATATATAGAGCCAGCGCCTGAATCGTGCTGGTGGGATTTACCGCGGCCGCGGTAACGAAGATGCTACCGTCGATGATAAACAGGTTCCGTACGTGGTGACAGCGACCAAACGGATTGACGACTGAAGTGTCAGGGTCGTTTCCCATCCGCGCCGTTCCGAGCAAATGCCATCCGGACAGCCGTATCGGACCGAAGGTCTTTATCTGGCTGGCACCTGACGCCGCGAGGACGGTGCCTGCTTTCTCAAGACCATGGGCCATCATCCGACGGGAGTTATCACTGAGCCGGTAGTCGACCTTCGGAGCTGGTATGCCGTCGGCATCCTTCAGATCCGGGTCCAGCGTCACCCGGTTGTGAGGCTCCGGCAAATCTTCAATCATGAGGCTAACACTGACGGTGTGGTCAAATCGTTCGGCAAAGGCACGGTGATGGTCGGCGCCCCATGGTATATCACCCCTGGCGCTACCACCGATTGCCGTGACTGCAGGCCCCGGCCCTCTGTTCACCTTCAGTGTGTAGCCGCGTTTGAAATCCCTGTCCATGCCGGTTTCATAAAACTCCTGGCTGAGGATACAGCAGCCTTCGGGACCGATATGGCTCAGGGATTCCTCGAACACCCCAACGGCATAACCATAGGGGTGGAACATGAGATTCCTACCCACCTGATCGCTGCGATTTGCGAGCCCGTCCGGAAACCCGGACGAACGGGAATTCAGTAGCAACCGTGCCGTACCCACGCCATTGCAGGCCAGTATCACGGCGTGCGCCTGCTGTCTGCTTTCCTTGCCGTCACCATCATAGTAAATCACGCCCGTCGCCATGCCCCGCTCGTCCACGGTGATCTCGCGGACCCGACATTTCGTTCTGAGCTGCACGCCTTTTCTGAGTGCCTCCGGCCAGTAGGTGATGTCCACAGTACTCTTTGCGCCCTGCGGACACCCCTTCATGCAGGCGCTGAGGTTGATGCACTTGTCGCGACCGGCGTAGGCTTTCGAGACGATTGCACTGTCGGATGGCCACCAGTGCCAGCAGAGACTGTTGAACCCTCGACCCAGCTTTTCCCCCACCTGTCCGATCGGTAACGGTGGTAAAGGTGGCTGTTTGGCCGGACCCGCCGGATCACCCGACAACCCCGATACGCCCATCATGCGATCATTTTCTTCGTAATAGGGTTCTAATTGGGCATAGTTCAACGGCCAGTCGTCGGCAACACCATCGAGGCTATGCACTCGGAAATCCGATGGATGAAAACGAGGAAAGTGTGCCGCATAGATGATGGTGCTACCCCCAACTGCGTTGTAGTTGAGCACCGCAATGGGCGAGTCTTCATCATTCACCGGGTAGTCAGCCGCGAGTTGCCTTTGATTGGGGCTGGTGGCGAACTGACGGCGGTTTGCGGATTCCCAGTTTCTAGAATTGCTGGGATAGTCTGCCGGACTCACCCAATCGCCCTGATCCATACACATGATACGCATCCGGGTATCGGCCAGACTCCAGGCAGCCGCTGCCCCGGATGCACCTGCACCGATGATCAGGATATCGACTATGTCTTCTGACATGCTCTTCCCGTTGTGTTACACGTGCGCCAATGATACCCCTTTTTAGTTGGTGTGAGTCACGTGAGCTACCGCAGCCTCGAGAGGGATACAGCACGAAAACTGGAAGCGCCTGATTCAGCTCGTCATCGCGTTTCTGTCGATAATGCAGTTGAGTACAAAAGGAACAAAGCGCACGCGTGGCCAGTGAAATTTTCGACTAAAGTCCCGACGCAGGGAAAGCTCGTTTAAGTCGGCTTCAGCCAGTTCTTGCGTAAGGCGATGTCAAGAAACTCCGTAATCATCGGGTATTTAGCTGTCAGCGGCCGGGATACCTTTGTCAGATACTCGTCAACCGCCAGTGGTCGAGTGGTTGCATCAGCAAGAAAGCGTTGAATAGGTTCGTACTGTGTTTGCAGGTCCCTTAGCTTCATCTCACTCAGAGCCTGCGAGACTATCCGGGGGTCAGTTGTTCTTGCACCCGATAATCCCATTGCCTGCAAAGCACTGTCTACCTTGCGAGTTTCGCTATCGGCCATACCACCTGCCTTTGGCTTGACAACAAGCTGGTGGGGAACAAGTCGTGTCCCGATCAAGAAACTGGATTATTGCTATGGAATGTCAGTAGGGCGCTGTTTCATGATGTCTAGTGATGACGGATTTTTCTCGCAAGAACACCCCCGGGCTCGCTGATGATCATGTGGGGTTGATCTGCCATGAGCTTCATAAAATCTTCCTTATCCATATGGATAAGTGCTTCATGGTCACCACCCTCGATATAGATATCTGGTTCATCCTTCAGGTGGTCATCCCAGATCACCGAGATGTTGTAGGCCTGCCCGACAGCGGGAATAGCGCCGAAAGCACAGTCGGTGAAAAACACGCCCAGATCCTGTTCCTGCACAAACTGCAACTCTCTATCCAGTTTTTTGCTCAACTCCTTGATACTCAGAATATTGGATGACGGGAGTATGGCTAGCAGGTGTTTACCGTCATGATCGATCAATAGCACAGCTTTGGCCAACTTCTTCGTGGGTATGTGAGCAGCAACCGCCGTGTTATAGGCACCCTCACTGTAGTGATGGTTGACTATCTGATAATTGATGCTGTGATCTTTCAGATAGCTGTCTACTCTGGCTGAAATAGTCATAAGACCTCCTTGTTTAGACACCAGCTTCATATCAATTATATTGCACTCGTTTTGATGCCCTAACGAAGGAATTGCCATCACAGCAATACTGTTTAGAGGATTTGGGTATAAGTTCTTTTTGGGGCCAGCGGAACGCGACCGTACCAATGGACCTCTCCCCTGCCCCACAGCCTGGCCACCGCGTGTGGCCAAATACCCATACGCTCAAACATGTCATGTGGGCCGAAAACTACAATTGTGTTCCTGTGATGATTCGAGTCATTGCATGGATCTAGAATGTCTGGAGTATGGTGATAGCGGCCGAATTCAAACCACGCAAGGAATTAGGCGGCATGGTTGATGCCATTGTAGGTGACGGCGACATCACTGCCGTGAGCGACACCGAGCGGCCTACTGCCCGGGACATTGAAGGCATAGACCCGCCCACCCACGCCAGCCACGGTCGATGCCTCTGCCGTACGCAGTGACGAAGACCGGAAATCCATCAGCCGCGCCCCTCGATGAAGGTTCTCCCAGAGCAACCCCTTCACTTGTCACCTTAGGAGAACAGGTGCGAAGTGGCGCGTTTGCGGCATCTTCCAACACCACGACATCAGCGCCCCGACCCGGTAGGTCATGAACTGGGTAGATGTAGTTCTGCTTGCTCCAGTATGGGCAGCGCTTCCTGAAACTGAAAGCTGTCCAACTTAGCGTGTGTTCGTCTCAGAAGTGACACGGCCTCGGAGTCATCCGGCAACTCTCTGCCGAGGTCGTCAAGAAGTGCTTGCAGAAGATCGGCACTAGCGGGGTCGTGTGTTTCGATTCCATTCCTCACGGCGCCAGTGAGGAAAGCCGCCAAGCCGAAGATGAGTACGGCCCGCCCAATGAGAATCGTAGGTTCCGGCCTATCGTGTTAGGGCGAAACAATCCCACAGGGAGAAATTCACAGAGATATTTGCATGGGTCCAATTGTCAGTCACCAGTGGAAAAGGATGAGAGTGAAGTGATTAAAGATAGAAGCAAGATATCCGGCAGGCGAAAGACACAACGTCGCAAGGTGGAGGGCAAATCACCTGGATCAGCCGAGCGACGTCGTGTTTCAGACCGGAGAAAGACAGAACGTAGGAAGTCAGACAGGAGAAAGGCGCAACGTCGGCAGGAGCCTACACCGTAGAGCATCTCACCTCACGAATTGATTCCAGACACCGTTTCGCTTTCAGTACATCCTCTTTGACCGCGCAAAGCGCTCTAGTGAATTATGGTCATCGAAGGTACTTTCCACGCGTCGGTATATAGATTCCTGAAGGTGCGCGCAAGTCCTTGTCCTTCGAGGATCTGCACGTCAGTCATGATTTCCGAAACGGAAGCGCGAAACTCATCGTAACGGGAACGTTGTCTACCAATTGAAAACCCCCTACGATGATGGGACAACCCACGTGGTCCTCATGCGTTGAGAAATATCCATGAAGGTTTCCATCACCGATTGGGCATCCAATTCATTCATGGGGATCATATCCAGCACCAAGTGAGGTGCTCGTGTTTTGAATTCTCTTCTGAACGCCGGCAGGCTTCTCCGGTCACCGTAAATGTGCTCCACGCCCGTTGGCAGCTGCACTGGAGATTGCCCGCGATGAAAAACAGTTACATGGTGATGCATGTTAGTCAATTGACGCACGACCTGAGGGCCGATAAATCGAGTGCCGCCGATGATCAGAATCCTCACGTTTTCTGGCTTTTAAAACGAATGAGAACGGAATGAGACCCGCAATGGAGCATCTCGAGTTACCATAACTGTTGGAATCGATCGATACGTTATCTACAGCCAACGATACCACGACAGATTGGCATCTTCACGGACCGTTGGCTTGCACCGACGGCTTCCGGGATTGGCAACGCTTTGGCGACAACTGCCGCTCTGCATAGATCCATGTCCGACGGCATGGCTTCGGCCTTCTCTGCCGCTTTCAATTCCTCGCAGACGCATTGCACCCTCCGGTATGGCAAAGGTATGCCATTGATATCCATTCACCCAGGCAGATAATGGGCGCGAGGAGGATCCAACAATGGCGCATCCGGCTTACCAGATCGACGACGGCGGCCCAAGCGTGCAGCCGCAATGCGGCTCGCCTGCTTCGAAGTTGGATGCGATCAGAAACCAGTGGCTGGGATTCATTGTGCGCTCCCGCCTGGGTCTGCCCTGTGTCGGTCTGATCACGGTTGCCGTCCTAGCTATGGGGTTGCTGAGTTGCGATCCACTTGGCGCAATGGATGGCGGCCAGCTTCGGGGGTCCCCGAAGGCAGTACACGTCGCCGTGCTGCCGAGTTTCCTGACGAATGATCCTGTGAATGAGTACTTGAGGAACGCGAGCGTCCATGGACGGGAGGACCCGGCACGACTGATCGCGTGGCCGGGAAGCGCCCTGCAGAGTGTCACTCAGGCCAACGACAGTGACGAGCCAGAATCTCGAGCTTGGCTCCCACACGAGGTAGGCGAGTTGCTGTCCCAATCAGTCGAAGTGCCACGCAGTGTCCTCCAGTCTTATGTTGGGACCTATCGGGGCATGGGGTCAACGCCCGTTGTGTTTTCCCTGGAACGCGGGAATCTTATAGGACGCGATACGTCAGGTGAGACTATCATCCAGATGATCCCCATGAGTCACAGCCGCTTCGTCGACAGACAACTGCGGGGCCGTGAATACATGTTCGTATCCGGCGGACGCTATGATCTCGAGATTCTGGACGGTGAGGTCATGCGGCACTACCTGCTGGGTTGTATTCACACGAACCACCTTCCGCCACGCGTTGGTGGGCCAGGAATCTAACTGCTGTTGCAGACCTTCAAGAGTGAGTTTGGCTGATTCGGGTTAGCCACTGGGTCTGGTGCCGGGGCCGGAATCGAATCATAGGTCCTGTAGGTAGTTGTTTCCAAGAGTGTTGGCCTGTCTCCCCGTCAGCGCGCAGCCGAACCGAGATGGTTAATGTCTGCTGTAATCACGCGCGTTCTGAAGACCGCTTGCTGTTCATCCGCGTGCGAGTGCAGCGATGAGGTCCTACGGCATCTGGTAGGTTATGAATGTCTGGTTGTGGCTGCAGTTGGTCATTCACGCACGCACGACGGATTCATCTAGCATTTGCTGTCCTCGACTGTCCCACTAAGCCCTGCCCAACGATCGGCCCGAAGGGGATACGAACAGTGGCAAGCACGGTCAGCGAGTCAATTGCATATCGCCTGCGACTGACAAATGTCGGCTACTTCCCAACCGGAAGAAATATCCGAGATGGCCTCCCATCTACATCATGGTAATGGGATCGAATGGTCTCAAGCACGTGCCAGCCACCATTGCCTCCCCAACTGTCGTCCACACGGTATCCATGATCCTCGGCATACTGAATGACCCAGGGAAACTGCTTCTGGCCCTGCCCCAGATTGGAGTCTGGGATCTGCGCGGTAACTGCTTTGCCACCAGGCAGTTCGCGACGCTGGATTTCCTGTGTGCCGGGAATGTCCGAGGCAATCGGGTAACCTGCCTCGAAGCGTACATTGAAGGGTGCCATGAAGTGGTAGAAGTCTGGTTCAGTTTTCATCTCCAGAATGAGGCGGCTGCAGACCATGGGTCCAGTCCGCCAAACTGTCGATGATAGGTCGGAATGCTATCGGCACGATCACCCTATCGGACCCGATAGATGCCGCGCCACTCATTGCCATTCAAAGTAAAGGCCACAAACGAGACGAGAGTAATCAAACCCACATATCCTGGCTGTAGGTGTGCTTAACCTGCTGTAAGATATGCCTTACGACAACTCCCCGGGCATACGACGATGAGCAAGAAGACCGTCATGGTTACCGGTGCAACAGCCGGAATCGGCAAGGTCACCGCGCGGGAGATGGCCCGTCAGGACATCCAACTGGTCATCATCGGGCGGAGCGAAGCCAAGTGTCAGTCCACCGTGGAGGAGATCCGCCGTTTCACAGGCAACGAGCAGGTCGACTATCTACTCGCCGACCTTTCGTCCCTCACGCAGACGCGCGCGGCGGCAGCGCAGTTCAGGGAGCGTTACGATCGCCTCAATGTCCTGATCAACAACGTGGGCGCAATGTTCCTCGGGTATGGGGAAACGGATGAGGGTATTGAACGCACCTTCGCCCTCAATCACCTGAGCGGTTACTTCCTGCTGACCATGGAACTGCTCGACATGCTCAAAGCCAGTGCACCCGCACGTATCGTCAGTGTCTCTTCCGGTGCGCACTCGCAGGGCAGTCTGGACTTTGACAATCTGCAGATGCGGGGCAACTACAGCGCCTTTGCCCAATACGGCAACAGCAAGCTGATGAACATTCTCTTCACGAACGAACTGGCCCGGCGTTTGGAGGGCACGGGCGTGACGGCCAACGCGCTGCATCCGGGCTTTGTGGCCTCCAACTTTGGTATCACCAACAATCCCAAATGGTGGGTGCGCCCATTGATCAAATTCGCTCATCTCTTTGCCCTGAGCGAAGATGAGGGTGCCGAAACCAGCATCTACATCGCGACCTCTCCCGAAGTTGAGGGTGTGACCGGCAGATATTTCGATAAGTGCCGGGAGAAGACGCCCGCGGCTGCGGCGCTCGATGCAGCAGGCCAACGTCGCCTGTGGGAAGCGAGTGACGAGATGGTGATGCAAATTGCTGATTGACACCCCCTGTCCGTTCGGTCAGTCCTCATGAAGAGGAGCACCTGCTCGCAATTTCCGGGAAGGTCGTCACCCCTCAAGGAGAGCCGTACGCGTGCTGCCCCATCCATTGCAGCACCCCCCTGACCAGCGAGGCGGGCGCATACATCGTCATGCTGCGCGTCGACGAGCGATCGTCTCGCTATCAGCGCGGTTGAAGCCTATCAATTCACTGCACTGATGTTGGTGTGACGGCACTACAGAAATCGACTCTGACGCTCAGTAAGGTCTGTTAATGTGCCTCGATGTCGTCACTGGAAATCGATCTCGGCAAGCTCAGTCGACATAATGACGGATTAGGTTCTCAAAAGAGATTCGATGGCGTGATGTTCCAGGCCCGAAGCGCGTGCACCTCGGCATCACCACCGCTGGAAAACAGGCGCACGCCCACACTGTCCTGACGCGAAGGATAGATGCGCCGCATGATGGCCTGGCGGCTATTGGCGAAGACTTCGACCACGGACCTGTCGACGAAGATCCTTAACTTCAGCTTCTCGCCGTCTTGCAGCTCGAACGGACCCGCCTCGACGGTTCGGGGTGTGTCTTCAGGACCCGATCTGCGTGTATCGACTTTCAGCAGCTTTTCCTTTGTGTCATAGAAGATCGATGTCTCCTCGTGTCCGTCCGGCGATGCGCACACTTTGACCCCATACGCAGACGCCGCGGTGCTGTCAATTTCAACAAGCAACTCGAGGCTGTTGCCGGCGACGCCATCCACAACCAGGTCCTTGTCGGAGTGAGTCGTGAAGGGTCCCCTCTGGACAGCGCCATAGCGCAGCGATTCAATTTCCTCGGGGACATCCATGCGCAGTCGACCGTCATCCCCAATGGATAATACCCGCGGCAAGCTCATCGTGCCCGACCAGCCGTACTTCGAACGCACACCGAACCGGGGCTCATCCAGAATCCAGGCCCACATGATGCGGCGGCCGTTGTGGTCCACCAGGCTTTCCGGCGCAAAGAACGAGTTGTCGACCCAACTCATCTGGGCATGAGACTCCGGATAGAATTGCTCATCTCTCCATTCCCCCAAGTAGTAACGGCAGCCAAGCCGGTGACTGATGCAAAGTAGCACGTCCTTGTCGCCCAGCTTAAATAGCTCCGCGCATGACACGTCCTCCTCAAGCGATACGCCGGCGACCCCATGCGCAAACAGATCCCCCACGTACTTCCACTCACCTTCGAGTGTGGGTGACTTCGCGATGCCCGGTCGCTGGCCGCCGAAGATGGCGTAGTAGGTGTCGCCTTCCAGCCACCCGAATAGATCCCATGAACGGTACCGCCCGTGGTGCTTATCCCCTTCCTCAGTCCTGGGCGTGATTGGGTTCGAGTCGAGCTTCTGCCAGTCGTTCAAGTCATCGTCGAGGGTCACGGCCATGGCGTTTCCCTGGCCCTTCTGGTGGTAGCAGATCGTTGGGACACCGTCTTTGTTGATGAAGCAGTTTCCGCTGTACATGCCATCGAGCAGGCCCGTGGGATGGTGGTGCCAGTGAAACAGGTCCGTGCTCGACATGTGGCCCCAATGGTCGGACCGCTTGCCCAATTGGTTGTCTTGGTAGATGTAGAACAGATGATAGCGGCCTTTCCAGTAGATGGCGCCATTGGGGTCGAAGGGCATCGCGACGCCTTCCGGTACCACGAAATGATAAAGCGGACGCGCCGGGTCGTTTAGAATGCGCTCCCGCAGGCTGCGGGCGTTCTCTGCCGGCGCATCCACCTCCTTAGATAAGCTGACGGACACACATCGCCACACGCCGTCGGCTTCCTTCGCCATCATGAATGCAAACGAGCCGCCTCCCGTCGCGGAACGAAGCGTCACGTGGTCGACGGTGGCCGTGTCTCCGTCAACGACCACCTTGGCCTCAGCGAGTACAAAACGCTTGTTCTCGTAGCCGCCTTGGTCGATTTGCGCCTGAAGGTGCTTCCTCATGTCGGCCTTGGCCGTACCGGAATTGCTTTGCCAACTGTCAGCGAAGAAGGCCACTTGCCCATCGACATCCCTGTCCTTTAAGGCGATGTCGTAACCCCGCACAGCTGCCAACACCTCTTCCTGGATACTCTTGCCTCCACCCATATTTCAATTCCTCCCGCTCTTTCACCAGTGCTCACACACTGACTTGCACTTCTTGTCTACTTGCCCGGCAGCGCCGCCACCTCGCCTCGGTAAGAGACCTCTGCAAAGTCGTCGATAGTAGCACCCACCCCTTCTCTCTCATGATCTCAAAGACGGCCATATTGACGTAGAGGTCGTCCTCGTTGTGGAGCTACTTTGTCGGTGCTTCGGGCTGAATCGCAAGGCTGCCTTTGTAGATTTCGCCCTGCGCGTCAAACTCCATCGGCTCCCCCATCATGCAGCCGTAGGATTTTCCCGTCCATCCCCTCTGATTCTGTGTTCGTGATCTCGTGTGACGCGGGATTGTTCACTATGGTTAAGCTCCCGTTTGTCATAGGTAATCCGGCGGCGCCGCTTGTTCGAGTCAGTCTTGCCAATTGTAGGCACCTTACCCCCATCGGCCTTGTCAGAATCGGTGTTAAAACCGAGGGAGATTGTCTCGATGATAGCAGGGAATTGAGTCCATTGGTTACGTGGAATAGATCGCGGCCTGATGCGATCGCCATGGTTTCCATTCCTGATCGCGAACTGGTAGCTTCGACGTTCCCTTCCCCGATGACTGCGACTTGATCAGCTTCATCACCCCGCTGCAGAGCTACGTGCCGGACGAGATCGTACGCATCCTCAGGAAAACCCACGATGCTCTCACGAATGGCGGAACTTGCCTCGTCATCGACTACATACTCGATGACGACAAGAGTGGACCGCTCGACCCAGCTTTCATCAATCTCGAAGGTTTGCGCAAAGGGCACTCACCGGTCGCGTTCAGTCCGGTGCCGAATACGTTGCGCTTTTCGAGCAGGCAGGTTTCAAGGAAGTGCGCGTCGAGTGGTTGATGCGCCACCAGCTTGGGTTGATCCGTGGCAGCAAGGTATGAGGACGCACCTTTGGCCGACGCCTCTACTTCATTGAGGACCACCATCCTGCCTCAAGTGGTATGTTTACCACTGAAATTCTATGGACGAGAATGTAATCTTTATTGGAATCCATGTCGATGATAGCCAGTACCGCGGTGCGGCGTTCGACCTGGGATCGATTTCCCGAGAGACCGGTAACGGAAAACATGATTAAATGGCTCGCTCCTGAATCTCTAAGCTGGTGTGGGAGCTGACGATTGGCAAAGCGATCAAAAAAGGGCGTTGGCGGCTCTCTGCAGCAGCAGTTGCACCAAGCCGGACTGATAACCGGAAAACAGCTGCAGCGCAGCAGCAAGCAACAGCAACGGCAGGATATTCAGCGTCGCAAAGGACAGTCCATCGATGCGGATAAAGCAGTCGCCCTAAAGACACGCGCGGATAAAGCAGAACAGGATCGGCAGCTCAATCGGCAGCTTGAACAGTCAGCACAAGCCAGATCCGTGCAGAGCCAGATCAGGGATCTGATCCGGATGAACCGTCAGCCCCGTGAGGGTGATATTGCCTATCGCTATGTCGACGGCAAAAAGGTCAAGCAGATGTATGTGTCGGAGACCCACCAGGCGCAGCTTAACAGCGGCCAACTGGCGATCGTCAGGTCGGCCGACAAGGACGAACTGGTGCCATCGGCAGTGGCACGCAAGATCATGGAACGCAGTAAAGAAAGTGTGCTGTACCTGTATGACAAGAACGACCGGCAGGAAGAGGAAGACGACTACTATAAGGACTACAAGATTCCCGATGATCTTACTTGGTGAATCGTCACTGCCGGCCAAGATTCATGTCGCTACAACACAAGGTTGAAGAAATAGAGGAGAGAACTTATGCCAACCCCAGGCTCCGCTGAATGGCTCGCTTCCGTAACCGAGGAGAGCGTTGAACCGGAACGTGCCATCATCGACACCCACCACCATCTCTGGAAGACCGCCGGCATGTGGGGAACTTATGAGTTGGATGATCTCTGGGCCGATACCGGCTCCGGTCACAACGTGGAAAAAACGGTCTTCATCGATTGCCACTCCAATTACCGGCAAGATGGGCCGAGCCACTTGAAACCCATCGGTGAGACTGAGTACGTTACAGGGGTTGCCGAGCAAAGTGCAAAGCAGGCCGGTAGGGCAACCATTGCCGGTATTGTCTCTTTTGCCAATATGACCCTGGGCGAAGCGGTCGAAGAGGTGCTGCAAGCCCACGAGGAAGCAGGGAGCGGTCTGTTTCGTGGCATTCGTCACGCCGGACCACACGACACGACCGGAACGCTCACCAACCCGGGCACCAGCCACCCTTGCCCGTACAGCCGGGAAGACTTTCGTCTCGGCGTGAGGACTCTGGGCAATCTCGGTTACACGTACGATACCTGGCACTTCTTTCATCAGAATCAGGACTATCTTGCGTTGGCCCGGGCAGTTCCAGATACCACCATGATTCTCGATCATTTTGGTTCGCCTCTGGGTGTTGGTGCCTATGCAGGCAAGCAGGACGAGATCTTCGAGCAGTGGCAAAAGGACGTCAAAGAAATTGCCGGGTGCCCGAACGTAATCGCCAAGTTAGGCGGCCTCGCCATGCCGGATAATGGTTTTGGATGGGACCGCAACGACACACCACCCACTTCCGACGATTTCGCAGAGGCGCAGAGGAGATACTATCTACACATGATTGCATGTTTCGGGCCGGAGCGCTGCATGTTCGAAAGCAACTTCCCCGTCGATAAGTTATCCATTTCCTACCAGGTTTTGTGGAACGGCATGAAAAAGATCGTCAGCGATTTCTCGGACTCTGAAAAACACGCGATGTTCTACGGCACAGCCGCCCAGGTCTACCGGCTGTAAAGAGGCCGTCGTGCCGGTGTTCAGACATCCATCAACTGCAGCGGCACTGAAAAGACAACCCATTGCGAAGTAGTTGGGCAGGAGAACGCAAGCTGACGCGCGATCAAGTTCATGTCGCGCCTATCGTCATCACCATAACGTGGGTCGCCGGCGAGCGGGTAGCCAATTGCAGCCAGGTGACGTCTGATCTGGTGTTTTCGGCCGGTTTCGATCGTCACGTTCAGTAACGTGGTCTGGTCGTTCGGGTCGTAACCCGCGGCAATGTAATGGGTAGTTACCTGCTGACCGTCGATAGGCAACTCGATACTTCCTTCATCCTTCAATTCTCCGTTCACGGTTACACGGTAATGCTCCTCCACGCGCCGCTCCTTGAAAGCTTTCGATAGCAGCGCGGGCTGCAGTGCGGTCCCGAGTGGAAATCCGCTCGACGGGTCAGCTAAAATAATCTTCAGATGATCTGTCGATAAGGCAGCTGAACACCATACCCAAAGCAGTGCCAGGGACGGTTTCAACCATGCACACAACTCATCATGAACACAACGTCTACCAGGATCGCGTCTTCACCTCTGCCATCGATTATTTCAGGAAACCGATCCCCGCTGATATTCAGCAGCGTACGGAACGCATCGTAGCCGCAGCAGAGCTGAAACCTGCGTACAGGGTGCTGGACGTAGGCACCGGCACCGGCGCACTGATACCGCATATTCAGCACTATGGCGTCCAGTCCATCACTGCCTGTGATCTGTGTCCGGTTATGATTGACGAAGCGACGCAGAGTTACCCCGAGGTCCACTTCTGGTCGGGGGACGTGGTGGACCTACCAGCCACCCTGGGTTCCTTCGACGTGGCATTCTTCAACGCCATGTTCGGCAATGTCTGGGACCAGCAAAAGACGCTTCAGATTACTGCAGGCCGCCTGACAGCAGCAGGACGTCTGATCATCAGCCACCCGATGGGCGCTGCTTTTGTGCGGCAACTGCAGCAGCGTGATCC
>JASMJM010000058.1 GCA_030749725.1 Pseudomonadales bacterium
GCGCCTGAGATCTTCGGGCGCAGGTTTAGCAAAGGTGGGCTTGGCATAACGATTGATGTCGATCTTCGGCAAGCGCTCCTGTAGACGCTGTTGCAGTTGATCCAACAGCACGTTGCCTCGCGGTTTTGAAATATCTAACAAGGCAACACTGCCTGTCAGCTCCCCCTCGCGCCTGGCGAGCGAACGGGCTACCGGAACACGCTCGTTAGTTGGGTCCAGAATAGTAATTGTCATTATTAAACCTCCTCAATTTTCTGAGATACAGGGATGGAGCCCATCGGGCCTACAGCCCAGCCGTGAAACGCTGCTGAGAATTTGCCTGCTTCAGATCCAGCTACCACGATGTGGATATCCTCTTCCGATCTGAATTTTGGCATGGGTCGATCCAGTACATCCGCAGGAAGATCCTGCATACGATCCGGGTTCAGCCCGACGCCGGAAATGTCATCGCTCGCCAAGCTGCGCATGGGAACCGTGGTGACTTCCTGTATCCGTTTGCGCAGATCCTGCTTGGAATAGTTGTCGCGCATCAGTGTATCGATATGTTCGGGACACACCACCAGCACCACATTGGTCCCCATATGCGCGCGGGGATGGTGGGCACTCTCCAGGCCCAGTGCGATACTGCCAGCCAACTGGTCGGCCTTGCGGGAGGTCTGATCGACGATCAGGGTCGGTCCGCTGGTCATGGCGAACAGGGAAACGACGGAATCTTCGGGCTCGAATCCCCTTCCAACGTGCATCGGTTGCCATGGATTACGCTCCTCCCACTCGGCAAAGCACATGGTGAATTTCATCGGGTTACCCAGGGTTGATCGCTCGGTGCCACCGGGCTCTGCACCACCTATGTTGCGGATGGCCAGACGCAGTGCGCGACCGATGCTGGCATTGGCGCGATTACCCTGACCAAGTGCGCTCATCTTCATGTTCATTCCGATGCGCAGCCGAATCGGTCCGTTGATGACCATGACCGGTGAAGCGCCCATGGTGGTGGCCATCACGCCGTGAATATTGAATTCGTCGGTGCACGCCGCTTCGAGGGCGGCGATTACAACCACCAGATATTCCGGTTTACAGCCGGCCATCACCGCATTGATGGCTATTTTCTCGACGGTTGCCGTTCCCATATTGGGCGGAACGGTGGCAACCGGTTCCTGTGGGTCGCGGTGGGTGCCGGCCAGCATCTGCATGACCCGCTCCGGTGTCGGGGGGATCAGGGGCAGACCGTCGCTGAAGCCCTGATCGAACATAAACTCGTGGACGTCATCCTGTTCGGCGATGGCAATTCGTCTGGCACGTAGCGGGCTGTTCTCCACCTCCGCCTGCAGCCGGGTTGCATTGATCGGATCAGCAGACAGGGAACCGCAGCCGGGGCGCCAGTCGGGATATACCGGCCAGTCGATTTCCACAGTCTCACCCGGATCGAGTGGGGCGAGGTCATTCACCAAACTCTGCCATTCGCTTTTGGCAAATCCTTCCAGTCGTCTCAGTTCACGACCGCTGCTATCAGCAAGAATTATCGTCGGTACGATATCGATGACGTAGGTAAAGGATACCTTCAAAGAGGAATCGTCCAGCAGTGGTACAGCCATGGCGTGACGCTGCTGAAGTACGGCATTACCCTCGGTGGTTTGTCCTGCAGCCAAGACCGTTAACGCGTCACCGGATGCCTCGTTGATCTGTTCCAGCAGCGGCACGACGGTATTGCAGGTAGGACAGTCCTCCTTGACGAAGCACAGCAGCGTCGGGCTTTCTGAGGGGAATGTGTAGGCGCGACCGCTGGCATCATTGAGGGTAAATGGGGACAGGGCTGCGGGTGCTGCTTCCATCGTGATCCCTTTTCTGGTCTGGTAAACGCGGGTCTAGCTGTACATTCGCTGCATTGTAAGCAATATGTGCGGTGAGAACAGCTATTTGTGCTGCGCGCCCAATGACGAGTTATGCGGAAACCCCAAGGCGCTTCATCGGGCCATTGCCAAATCAGATCGCCATTGAAGTGCACAGAGGAGCTCTACCATGCCAGTACGTTACGAAGTGATGACGAGATGCCCGGAAACAGGAGAACCTGTCAGTACTGGTAGGACAGTTGATATACCGGTTTTCGATTACGATGAAGACTTCATCGGGCGGTACAGTTGCTCATCGTGTCACGGCAACCACTCTTGGAGTGATGCCGATAGGGATGTGAGGATCGTAAAATCTGCGACCCAGGACTAGGGTCCACACCACACCAGTTAGTCGTGGCTGTTGTCGACCGGAGTCCTGACCAGGTCGCTGATCCTGCAGGTAAACCCGACGTAAGTCACTGATTCATAACGCCCTGCTGAATAGATTCCATTGAGTCACATCACGTTAATCGGTAGCTGGCTTCTGTGTAAAATCAATGACTTGCGCCAGAATTCTTGGATCTGGCCGGCTTTCCCCGCTAAACTGTCGGCAGATTCACCAGTTGCCGCGACAGAGCGCAACAGGTAAGCACAGAGCATCAGGCGAATCATGGACGCAAATAGCCAAGCGAAGATAAAACTTACCCCGGAACTGGTGGCGACTACCCTGGCGGGCAGCTATGCATCGGATCAGGGAGATACTCCGCTGCTCACCCAACCCGAACTGCTGGAAATACTGGCCACTTTGCAGCCACTTGATCCTGAGGATGATTTTGAACACTTGACCTACCGTCTAAAGGCGCAATACCCCAATCGGGCCTTATCGAAAGAACACTTTTCCCAGCTCACCTTCATCGACGAGTGTATCAGCGAGATTCTGGGACAGGCGGATCTGGATCTCAGGATTGAAAACCTGGTTCGCAGCGTTACCCCTGCCATCGCACAGCTGGTCGTCGAGGAGAATATCTTCACGGTGACAAAACCCCACCCGCTGCTGTCCGTTGTCGATCAGCTCTGTAAGAACTGTATGGGCTGGAGCAATGATCTCGGCATACTGGGACTGCAGTTTATAGAGGAGGTGGATCGCATCATCCACGCTCTGGTCAAGAAGCAGACGGATTACGAGCAGCGTCTGGGAGAATTGCGAGGCTTCTTCTCAGCGGATCGAAACAGGCTCAAGTCGCTGGAACAGACTCTGCGTAATACCGGCATGAAACAGCTCAAGGAGGACCAAGCACGGCGCGTGGCGGTGCAGACCATCAACAAGGAAATGTCCAATAGAAGCTTTTCCCTGTTTATCGTCTTGATGTTGCAGGGCCCCTGGCATGAATTCCTGAAAACTCTGGTACTGCACCTGGGTGCCGACGGCAAGGAGTGGGACAATGCCGTCAAGATTACCCAGGCGATGATCTGGTCGCTGCAACCCATCGACGAATCGAACGAAAAAAGCCGGCAGCAGTTGCAGCAACTGATGACGACATTGCCGGACCAGATTCGCACTTTCCTTCAATCTCTCCAGTTCGACACCACTCAAGTGGAACAGTCATTGGGTGATCTGGAGGGGGAGTATGAAACCCTCCAGGAGGGAACTCCTTTAGACAGCTCAGATTTTGAGATGCTGACGGTAGATGCGGTGGAGCTGGAGCAGTTCGCAAGGCCGGACCCGGAGCTGCTCGAGAAGGTGCGTGCAATCAAACCGGGTCAATGGTTTCTCTATGATGACAAGGGAGAGCGAATCGCCCGCATCAAGTTGATTCTGAAGTGGGATGACGGTGAACAGTTGGCGTTCAGCAATCAGAATCGGCGCAAAGTGCTGCCGATGAAATATCCTGAATTCGCCTATCACCTGAGCACGGGCGTGATCAAACCGTTGCAGCCGAAAACTTCCTGCACCAGCATCATCAAGGCGAAACTGCTCAAGGTGATCAAGGACCACCAGCGCCAGAAGATTAAGGTGGAGGAGGTCGCCCAGGTTGACCGGGAGGAACTCAACGAAACGTACGTGCCGCGTAGGGCGGTTGCCCGTGAGCACGCGATCGAACAGGCGCGGCAGAATGCCCGTAGCAAGATAGAGCGAGAGGGGCGTCAGCAGCACAAGATCGCGCAAAAAGTGCAGGCATCCAATGCAGTGGTAGAGTCGTTGCGAGTGGATGCCTGGGTCAAGTTACCGATCGTGGAGGGGATTCTGACCGAGTGCCGTCTTGCAGCCATCATAGCAGCCACGGACAACTACATCTTCGTCAATCGAAGCGGAGCTAAAGTTGCCGAGTATTCAGCCCACGAGTTGGTTCAATCCTTCATTACAGAGCAGAGCGAAGTGGTGGACACAGGTGCTGAATTTGACGATGTATTGGCCAGCGTAGTCACCGGGCTTAGAGCTGATAAGGAGAAGAGCTATGCTGAGCTGTCGGGAGAGTGAGTTCGCCCTTTAACCTTCTTCGTCCTGCCCCGATTCAATGGCCTGCAGACTCCGTAACAAAGCGATCTCCTCAGCCCAGAGGGACGAGTCGACCGTCTCCAGAATCATGGGGATATGATCGAATCGACGATCGTTCATGATGTATTTGAACACGTCCATGCCCAGAAACCCCTGCTCCAGGCTGTGGTGGCGATCCACCCGGCTGGCGAGTTCCTTCTTGCTGCCATTGAGGTGCATCCCCCGCAGGTACCGGAACCCGACGGTACGGTCGAATTCCCTGAATACCTTTTCACAATCGTCTCGGCTGCGCAGATCATAGCCTGAGACAAACAGATGGCAGGTATCCAGGCACACGCCGATCCGCGTCTTGTCCTCTACCTGCGCGATGATGTCTGCCAGGTGCTGAAATCGATAGCCGAGATTGCTGCCCTGGCCGGCAGTGTTTTCGAGGATGGCGCTGACCCCTTCGGATCTGTCCAGACAGTGGTTGATGGATGCTGCGATCGTAGCCAGGCATTCCTCTTCATCCACCTGCTTGAGGTGGCTGCCAGGATGAAAATTGAGATAACAGAGGCCAAGCTGTTCACATCGATGCATCTCATCAAGAAATGCCTCCCTGGACTTCGCCAGAGCCTCCTTGTCAGGGTGGCCGAGATTAATCAGGTAGCCATCGTGGGGAAGAATCTGCCGGGCGCAGAAACCGAGTTCCGCACAGTTTTCCTTGAACCGGTCGATATTATCGCTGGTCAAGGGGGGTGCCTGCCAACGACGTTGATTCTTGACAAAGAGCCCGAAGGCGCTCGCTTCCAATTCATCGGCATTGACGGCGGCATTCTCCACGCCACCTGCAGCACTCACGTGCGCACCGATATACTTGGTTATGGGATGAGGGGCGGTATTCAATCTGCAGCGCTCACATGTGCACCGATATACTTGGTTGTGGAGTCAGGGGCGTTATTCAATGGTGTTAGTACATTTCATGATTGGGCGACATTATAGTACGCTTCGATTCTGTACAGGCATAGCGGCTGGATGGTATTCCCCAACCTGCTATCGTCGGGAGGGACCCGTATCCATTTCACTCAGTTGCCGACTTTTCCAGCGTGTGCCGCGTTACTTGGTGTAGTACTGCTTGGTGCAGTGCTACTTGTGGCGGGCTGCGAAAAAGAGACCACGACCTTCATACCCACGCCCGGCACCGTTGAGCAATATCAACGATACTGTTCCGTCTGCCACTCGGATAAGAGAACCGGAGCGCCACTGGCCGGCGATCGGCAGGCCTGGGACGAACGCGTGGACAAAGGGATGCAGATCATGATGACAAGCACCATAGAAGGGATGGGCAACATGCCGCCACTGGGCCTGTGTTTCGAATGCAGTCGTGATGAGTTCGAAGCGCTCATCAACTATATGCACGCAGGGGACTTTGAGCAATGAAACTGACAAGCCGTACCCGCCGCAACTTTCTCAAAGATGCAGGAAGGGCACTGCTCTTGCCGGTTATTCCTGCGTTATCTGCAAACCGGGCCGGGGCTGCTGAGCCCACGCCAATTGGTTGGCGCAATTGGTCCGGCGGACAAAGCTGCAATCCGGAAAATCGTCTGGCACCCGGTTCTGAGGAGGAGTTGGCCAAGGCCATTGCGGACACCAGCGGAACCGTCAGGATTGTGGGTGCCGGCCACTCTTTCAGTCCGCTGGTGCCAACTGACGACACAATCATATCGTTGGCAAGAATGTCCGGTCTAATCGACAGCGACAGCGTTACTCAGCAAGCCACATTCTGGGCTGGAACCCGTATGGGAGACATGGGTAAGCCGTTGCAGGATATCGGTCAGGGAATGATCAATATGGCGGATATAGATCGTCAGATCCTGGCCGGTGCCATATCGACTTCAACCCACGGTACCGGTGTTACGCTTGGGTCTGCGTCCAGCTATGTGACGGGACTGTCGATCATGACTGCCGGTGGCGAGGTCATCACATGCGATCGAGAGCACAATCCGGAGATCTTTCAGGCAGCCAGGGTTGCACTCGGTAGCCTGGGGGTCATGACACGCATCGGAACCCAGAACAGGGAGAGTTATCGGCTCAAGGAGACGATCTGGTCGGAGGAGATCGAATCGGTACTGGCACGGGATGATGAATTGCGTAACGGCAATCGCCACTTCGAGATGTTTCCCATGGTGCATTCGGATATGGCCATCGTTCAGACGATAAACTTCACCAACGAAGCAACCACAGACACTGAAGTGGCGGATGATGAGGCCGGCGATGAACTCATGCGCTTCCTACAGGACTACGGTGGAGTGTTTCCCTGGTTGCGGCGTTGGCTGATTAACTGGTTCGTCGAGCAGATGGAAGTGAGCGATATGGTGGGTGAATCCTATGACATTCTGTCAAATGTGCGTAATACGCGGTTCAATGAGATGGAATATGAGATCCCGCTGGAAGCCGGTCCGGAATGCCTGCGAGAGATTCTGAGGACCATCGAGAAGCAAAATGTCGACATTGCATTCCCGTTGGAATACCGCTACGTAAAGGGGGATGACATCTGGCTAAGTATGTTTCATGGACGTGACAGTTGTGCCATCTCGGTACACCAATTCGCTGATATCGACTATCGGCCGTACTTTGATCTGATCGAACCAATCTTCTGGAAGTATGAAGGACGGCCTCACTGGGGCAAGCTGCATACTCTGAAGGCAGACCGTCTTCGTAACCTTTATCCCAGGTGGCAGGATTTCATGGAAGTCAGAAGTGCCCTGGATTCACAACGTCGCTTTTTGAACGATCACCTGCACCAGGTTTTTGGAGTCTGAAGGAAGCATATGAAGAGACGAACTTTTCTCGGTCTGGCAACAGGTGGAACGATTGCGGCCGTCGCTGGTGCAACCGTTCTGTTTCGTCCGGGCGATGAGGGCAAGCCCTATTCCCGTTATTTTTCGGATCTCAACCAACTGCTTAAGCGCGAGGGGCCGGGACGACCGTTGATGATCCTCGATCTGGATCGAATGAACCACAATATCGATGTGATTAAGGCATCCATCGAGGAACCGAAGAGCTATCGCGCCGTAGTAAAATCGTTACCATCGGTCGACCTTCTGCAACATGTCATGACGAGGGCCGGTACCCGGGCGATGATGGTATTCCACCAGCCCTTTCTGAACGAAGTGGCCAGGAAGTTTGTCGATGCGGATGCGCTGCTGGGAAAACCCATGCCTTTGGCGGCTGCGAGGGAATTCTATCGCAACTACCGGGATGGACCGTTCCGCCCGGAGACGCAGATCCAGTGGCTGATAGATACGCCGGAACGTTTTCACCAGTACCACCAACTGGCGAGAGAGCTTGGCATATCGATGCGCATCAACATTGAATTGGACGTGGGGCTTCATCGGGGAGGAATCAGCGAACCGCAAGCACTTGCGCAGATTCTGCCACTGATCCAGTCCGACCCTACACATCTGCAATTTGCAGGTTTTATGGGCTATGAGGCGCACTTGACCGGCATGGCAGCAAGGCTCGACCATGCGTCGGTGCAGAACGTGCTAGCCCGTTACCGTGGCTGCATCGACTATACCCGACAGAACCATGCTGAACTGTTCAGCGATCGTTTGACGTTCAACGGTGCAGGCAGTCATACATTTAAGATCTATGAAAAAGATGACACCATGAACGACCTGGCGGCCGGGTCGGGTGTCGTGAAACCCACGGATTTTGATACCCATCACCTGCAGGAACATCTTCCCGCTGTGTTTATCGCGACCCCGGTGCTGAAGAGATATGAAGGTTTGGTGGCACTAGGCGATCATTGGTCAGGGCCGATTCTCGAGTGGTGGGATCCCAATCGCGCGCGTACCTACTACATCTACGGTGGCTACTGGAAAGCAAGATATGAATCACCCGGTGGCATACCGGAATGGATTCTGCTGAACAGCACCAATCAGTCGATGGTCAATACCTCGACCTCTGTGAACCTCGAAGTTGACGACTATGTGTTCTTGCGGCCGACGCAAAGTGAAGCGGTTATGTTACAGTTTGGTGACCTCCTGGTGGTGAGCAAGGGGCGCATAGAAAACTGGTGGAAGGTATTCGCCTGACCATTTGATCCGAAAATCTTCGATCCCGATCTGTTTGTATAGTCTCCTCAACGAGACCGTTGTATAGCAGTGCGAGACACATCTGTGAGTGATAGAGAAGAACATAGCATCTCCAAGAACGTGCCCCAGATTGCTGAGGGTGAATTGGGCAATCTCATGAAACTGGGTGTGCCGCTTATGGGGGCGCAGCTTGCTCAGATGTTGATGGGGGTATTGGATACGGTGATGGCGGGCCGGCTGAGTGCTGTCGACCTGGCCGGAATTGCCCTCGGCGGCAATGTCCTTTGGCCGGTGATGTTGATGATGATGGGCTTCCTGCAGGCGGTTACCCCCACGGTTTCCCAATTGAACGGTGCAAGAAGGCAGGAAGAAGTCGGTGAAGTGATACGACAGGCCCTTTGGCTGGCTTTGCTCGCCGCGGTGATCATCTGCACCTGGATCAGGCATGCAGAGCCGTTCTACCATTTGATGAGTGTAGATCCAGCCGCAGTGAAAGTTTCTGTACCCTACCTGCGGGCGACGTCTTGGGGTATCCCGGCGATTATGGGCTACTTTGTGTTTCGCTACCTGGCAGAGGGAATGGGCTATACCCGTCCCACCATGCTCATCGCCTGTGGTGCTTTGCTATTGAAGGTACCACTTAACTTCATCTTCATGTACGGACTGCTGGGCGCTCCGGAGCTCGGAGGAGTTGGCTGTGGAGTTTCAACCGCGATAGTGATGTGGTGTGAGCTGATAGCCATCCTGATCGTGGTATCGCAACGCCAGTTCAGAAATACAGGCCTTCAAGATAGGTTCAGCTGGCCGATCTGGCAACACATCAAGCCGCTCTTAATTATCGGTGCGCCAATCGGAGCAACACTGTTCTTCGAGGTAGGGCTGTTTTCCCTGACGACGATCCTGCTGGGTCGATTCGGTGCTGAAGCGGTGGCGTCGCATACCATCGCCATGAATCTTGCCGGCATCATCTTTATGCTGCCATTGGCGCTGGGGATGGCATCCACCATACGGATTGGTTTCAACATAGGAGCGGGCGAGCCGCATCTGGCAAGACGGACTACTTGGGTCGCCATGCAGTCATCAGCTGCCATTGCGGTGGTCGCCGCGACACTGGCCATTCTGTTCAGGTATCAGGTTGCGGCGATTTACACAACCGATCCCAAGGTTTTGCAGCTCGCTGCCACCCTTATGTTATTCGTAGCTGCCTTCCAGCTCTTCGATGCGACTCAAGCGACTGCGTTGGGTGCCCTCCGAGGTTACAAAGATACCCGTATTCCGATGCTCATCACCATGTTTGGCTACTGGGTTGTTGGTTTGCCAGTCGGTTGCGTATTGGGCTTTGGGTGGATTGCCAAAGCGATGGGAATTTACGGATTTTGGATCGGCCTGGTGGCCGGCCTGGCGATCGTCTGTGCGGCGTTAAATTACCGCCTGTGGTTGGTCAGTAAAGATGACCGGCTGATCCAAAAGCTGAGTGGCTTCAAGGACGAATTACAATCTAACGATCGAACGGGGTAGCATAGTGCGTTAACAGCACTTTGACATGATCGTCTTGCTGCAATCGCTGCATAAAGGCGATGTCCTGTGCTTCCAATTTCGTCCTTAGGTGCCAAGTGAGCAGGTCTATCTGCACAACTGCGGGCGAAATGCGGCTGGTTACAAAGTCGTACAGGTCCGATGGAAATGAGACAGCAGCAACTTCCCCAAGGCGGATTCCTGCGACCGTTGCTGCAACCACTTCAGCCACTTCCGCCTCACTGAGTTTGGCAATTTCAGGCAACTGCAGATAGTAGGAGGTGTAGTAGTCCTGCCGCGAAAATTCCAGCAGATTTGCCGGACTGGTGCTTTCCAGGATCAGACGATCTTTGCCGATCCCATATTTTTCCACCAGGTGATTCATGGCGGCCAGCACGGCATCTGCATTACCGTCCGATAGATTCTTGATATCCAGCCAATAGCTCAACCTGTTCTGATTGGTTTGCTCGAAGTAGGTGTCCAGGGTCAGACCGATACTCTCAACCGGAGGGTGAGTTACGTCAAAGGAGACACCGGTTGTTCCGGTCTCTACGACTAGATCCAGTTCAACACCCGGAAAGATAGGCGCCACCTGGCCAAATTTCTCCAGGCTGTCGACGCGATGTACCCAGAATTTCTCAGGGACAAGATATCGATCCCGCCTGTTCCTCAGTTCCGAGTCGTAATCTTTGCCATTGTAGGTTCTGGGGCGACTGTTGTCGTACAACGGGTTGACTACGCTTCTACGGGGATCGAGTTTCGCGGTCGTCAGTAGTGACAGATCCACAACGGTGTGGGTTAGATCGTCCGTCATATACCTGTTATCCAGACTCGATCCGATTGCTCTATCCTTGTCTGCATGAATCGTCCGGTACGCATCGGACAACCAGATTACAAACGGAATTTCAATCATGTAACGACTGCCGAAGTTCTCGGTATGGCTGTTAGCGGCAATGTAAAACTGACCCCCCTCGGCAACTGAAAACTGACCCCCCTTTCCATTAATCTGCACCTTGC
>JASMJM010000059.1 GCA_030749725.1 Pseudomonadales bacterium
AGACTGATAGAGCTTAGGGTGGCAACCGTACCGACCGTTTTCGGCGAGAGCGCCGTATTGAGAATTCTCGGGTCCGGCGAGGCGCTTCCGCTGGAGAATCTGAATCTCAGCAAACCGATCTATGACGGTGTGGTGAAGATCACCGCACACCACCATGGGCTGTTTCTGGTGACAGGACCGACCGGATCCGGTAAGACCACGTCCCTGCATGCTGTGCTGAGACACATGAATCGTCCGGATCGCAAGATCTGCACGGCCGAAGATCCAGTTGAGATCACGCAACCGGGCCTGCAGCAACTGCAGGTGAAGCCGAAGATCGGTTTGACATTTGCGTCGGCGTTGCGCGCCTTCTTACGCGCCGATCCGGATGTCATTCTCATCGGTGAGATGAGGGACACGGAAACGGCAAACGTAGCTATCGAGGCCTCCTTAACAGGTCACATGGTGTTATCGACCCTGCACACGAATTCAGCTCCTGAAACCATAGCCCGCCTGTTGGATCTGGGTCTGGATCCGGTCAATTTCTCCGATTGCCTGCTCGGCATCCTGGCGCAACGATTGATGCGAACGCTGTGTGTGAATTGTTGTGAGTCCTACCAGCCGGATGACAGAGAGTTAACGCATCTGGTAGAGACCTATGGTAAAGATCAGTTCACGGAGTTGAGCAAAGAACTGATGAACGCAAAGCTCAATAGGGCAGTGGGGTGCGAAGAATGCAGTGGTACAGGATACAGGGGGCGAGTCGGTGTTCACGAGTTGCTGGTGTGCACGCCACACATACAAAGTCTGATCTATGAGAGGGCCAGTCTTGAGGAGATCAAAGCTCAGGCAATGCGGGATGGGATGCGCAGTCTGAAACAGGATGCCATCGGCAAGATATTCATGGGGTTAAGCGATTACCAGCAGATGTTGGATGTGGTCGTCGAATGAGATTGATTTCTCTTTCCGTGCATCCACGATTAATGTACGGGTTCAAGGAGCAGGACCTGGCTTCGGCAACGATCTTGGGATAGGCCCAAGAAAGGGAGGCGGTGAAGTGAGTGAAGACAAAAGAACGGGCGACAGGCGAAGGACAGATCGTCGCAAGGCTGAGCGTCCCCCGAGTGGTAACTTTGTCGAGCGACGGGTGTCGAGCCGAAGATCGATGGAACGTCGGCAAACTCCCAAGACGTGAATTGAATCACCGGGATCGCTGCTCGAAAACAGGCTACTCATTGACGATAGACGATCTGGAAGGGCGTGGATGAAGGACGATGACTAGGACAATTCTGTTTCTTGCGGGTCTCTTGTGCGTTGCTCAAGTGCTATCAGCAGAGGGCGGCGTTGACACCGGCGCCTTGGAGCAAGTCAAGCGCGAACTAACTGCCAGAGCTGATCAGGACAGGCAGGACCTCTCCTCAAGAGACGACCAAAACAAGGCGTATCTGGAGTCACGGACTAAGGCTGTGGAAGACAATCTCAACCGCAAACTTGATCAGTTGCAGAAAGCAACCACTCAGAGATTTGACGAGACTGACGGTGCGGCAGAGAGAGCCAGCACTTTCTACATAGTAGGATTCTTCATAATGGCGTCTGTTCTGATTCTGTTGGCGCTCATTGGCTATGCTAGATTTAGAAGCATAGCCGCGACGGTCATTGCTGATCAGGTTGTCCGAAATCTGGCGAAAGGAGGCTTTGAGGACGAAATACAAGCATACGCATCGCTGGAGATTGAGCGATTGGTGGCGGAAGCAGAGAACGAAGTAAAGGAGAAACTGCAAGCGACCAGCAAGCTGGCGATCGACTATGAAACACAATTACGTGAGGTGCAGGAAGACCAACGTCTGTTATCAGAGATGATCGTTGAATCCGTCGAGGCTGAAGACCTGAGGATGAAACTGGCAAGATTTGAAGAGACCCTCACTGAATTCAAAACTGAACCGGAATTCACAGAGGCCGATTGGTTTCTTAGAGGGACGAAGCAGAATTCCGATAGTGATTATGAGGAAGCTATCGAGAGTCTCAGTAAGGCCATCGAATTGGATTCTGACTATACCAATGCGTACAACAATCGAGGCATCAGCTACGCAGAATTGGGGCACCCTCAAAAGGCCATCAATGACTACAACAACGCCATCGAATTAGATCCTGACTATGCCATGGCCTACAACAATCGAGGCAACAGCTACGCTGACCTGGGAGAGGACCTGCGGGCCATTGATGACTACAGCAACGCCATCGAATTGGGTCCTGACTATGCCATCGCCTACAGTAATCGAGGCGTGATGTACGCCGCATTGGGAGAGGATCAAAGGGCCATTGATGACTACAATAGAGCCATCCAATTGGATCCTGAATATACCGATGCCTATAGCAATCGAGGCAACAGGTATGCTGCCTTAGGTGAGGATCAAAGGGCCATTGATGACTACAACAGAGCCATCGAAACAGATCCTGACTATACAGATGCCTACCACAATCGAGGCGTCAGGTACGCCGCGATCGGAGAGGATCAAAAGGCCATCAATGACTACGACATAGCCATCGAATTAGATCCTGAGGATACCGATGCTTACAGTAATCGAGGCAACCGGTACGCCGCAATGGGAGAGGATCAGAAGGCCCTCGATGACTACAACAAGGCCATCGAGTTAGATCCTGATTGTGCTGATGCCTATGGCAATCGAGGCGTCAGGTACGCCGCATTGGGAGAGGATCAAAAGGCCATCGATGACTACAATAGGGCCATCGAATTGGATCCCGAATATACCGATGCCTATAACAATCGAGGCAACAGGTACGCGGCATTGGGAGAGGATCAGAAGGCCATCGATGACTACAATAGAGCCATCGAATTAGATCCTGAGTACAGCGGCGCTTTTCTCAATCTAACTGAACTCTATATCATCACAGGTGACTTTGATCGCGGGATTCAGGTTCTGCAGAACATGCCGACGTCAGGAACCGATAGTTCCACCCAAACGATCTACTGCCATCTCCAATTCGTGCTGCATGAATTGCGAGATCAGGACGCTTCTCGATTTGAGCTCCGACTCACGGACGCACTCGCAAAGCAACCAAAACTCACTTGGTCGTTCGACACTTTTGAGAATTGGCTGAATACTGCTGCAATTTCAGAAGAGAAGAAGCAATCCCTACATGCAAAGACGCAGCTAATGAAGAAGTGTAACTAGGGTTCGACTTCCGATAGATCACCATGCAGTTCATCTTTTCAGTGTGCACATATCCCATGACTGAATTCATGGTAGTGCGGATGATCGGAAACACACGGTCCGAATAGGCTGCCACTTTTCATCGTGGCGGATCTGGGCTCTGAAATGTGGATTCCGGAATCGAGAGTCCGTTGTCCGGCTTTGGCACAAAGGTGTGGGCAGATCAAGATGCTAAATAAAGTCTCTGCTTCTGTACTGAAGGACAACAGTCAAGACGATCAATACCAGGATCAGGACAATCTCAGCAAGTAAGAGCCCAGATGATCCGCGATTTCACTAACACCCATGACGATAGGAATGGCCTGAGTTGCGGCACTTGCGTGCTGCTCGGTTCAGCCGGTCTGCAGTTCGACAAAGCGTCGATAGGCTCCGTCCTGCCTCGCCATCAGCTCAATGTGAGTTCCTTCTTCCACTACAGTGCCCGCGTCCATAAAGACGATGCGATCGGCTGCGCGAATCGTCGACAGGCGGTGAGCGATCACGATGACCAGCCGGTTACGTCTTGCCTGCTGCAGGGCGTTCAGCAGATCGGCTTCAGCTTCTACGTCGAGGGAGGAGGTGGGTTCATCGAGAATCAGAACAGGGCTGTTGCGGGCAAGACCGCGGGCAATGCAGAGACGCTGTTTCTGGCCGACAGAGAGGGTATTGCCGCCACGCCCCAAGCGGGTCGAATAACCTTGCGGCAGCTGGTCGATAAATTGGCTGGCACCGGCAGTCGCGGCAAAGCGCTCGACCTCTGCTGCAGTTGCCTCGGGAATACCGAAGCGTATGTTATCTGTGATCGTCTCTGAAAAGAGCTGATGCTCTTGAAACACATAGGTTACCTGACGACGCAGAGAGTCCGCAGCCATGTCTGCGATGTCCTTGCCGTCGATCGATACGCGACCCCGGGTTGGCCTGTAGTAACCGGGAATAAGGTAAGCGAGTGTAGTCTTGCCGGCACCGGTGGGTCCAACGATGGCGATGAGTTCGCCCACATTGGCTGCAAAGTTGACAGCGCTGAGTGCCTTGCGCCCGTCCGGGAAGGTAAAGTCTGCCTCCTCAATGCGAACACCTTCGCTGATGGGTGAGAGCTGCAATGGCGCTTGGCCATCTTCCGATGGTAGATCCATGAACAGAAAGACGCGTCGGGCTGCCGCAGCATTGTTCTGGAAGTCTATCCACAGTTGCCCAAGTTGGCCTGCGGTCACCGCCACGGTGAAATAGAGGGACATCAGCACGGAGAAGTCACCGGGGGATAGCTGATCGGCGATTATCATGGAGGAGACGAGGAAGAAGACGTAGATCAGCATGCTGGCGCCGACCAGCCCCACGAAGAAACTCACCGAAACGTTGATCAGCTTGACCCGCCGAAACTGCCGGAATGATTCCTGGCTGGCGGCCTCGAAGCGTCTATGTTCCTGGACCATATTACCGAGACTCTGGACTGCCGAGATATTGCTCATGCTCTCCTCGACAGTATCCGTGGTGGCCGCACCGGATGCACGCGACGCTTGACTGGCATGCCTGGCCGGCGCTGCCAGCGGCATGGTGATGATGAGTACCGCCGGCAATGACAACAACCCTACCCAGATCAATTGAGGGGCAAGGTCCCCATAGCTGTATTGCATCACGTATAGCGATGCCAATGCGGTCAGGATGGCAATCGATGGCGTAAGCGTGATGTCGAAACAGAGGTCCTGAAATGTCGGCGTGTCATACATAACCCGGTACACTGAATCACCGATGCGATTGTCGTCGAGGGTCTGCATCGGCAGTCTCATCAACCGCTCAAATAGCTGGTACCTGACCAGGTGGGTGACCCCCTGCACCAGGCGAATATTCCAGAGCAGATCCAGCAGTCCCCAAATACCGCCCGCCTGACTCCATCCTGCGCTGATCATGTTCTCGGTCTGGGTGGCGGTGTCCTCGCCTTGGGCGAAAAACGCGATGGCTCCCTGGCGGCCTTCATCCCCGGCACCAAAGGCGAATACCAGTCCAGCCATCAGCGCGACGGTGGCAGCCATGATCTCCATCGGGCTGAATCCCACCAGCAGATCGACAAACGGTTGTATAAAGGGGGGAAAGGGTACGATGGCATCGTCGATGGGTCGCCCCCATATGACGTGATCGATAATGATCTTGAAGGGCCACGGGGCCACCAGAATTGGGATAACGCTGCCGCACATGAGAAAGAACTTGATGATGAAGAGTCGTCGTACCGGCCAGATAAACGCCAATGTTCTACGCAGGATGGCAAGTACCTGAATGTTGGTAAGTTCGGTATTGAGGTCGATTCTGTCGTCAAAGCGCGGTTCGCTCATGCATCTTCCCCAGGCGCCTTGAGCCCCTCTTCGGCCAGGACAAACGCCCGGTAACGCCCGCCCTCCACCTGCATGAGTTGATCGTGACTGCCCTGTTCAGCTATGCGCCCCTGGTCCATATGGACTATTCTGTCAGCCTTGCGAATGGTCGAGAGACGATGGGTAATCAGGAAGACCACCCGATGCCGGCCCCACTCTGACAGATTCTGCAGTACCCGGTGTTCGGTCACCGCATCCAGAGAAGCAGTGGGCTCGTCGAGGATGAGTACGGAGGGATCCTTGAGTACTGCGCGCGCGATAGAGAGGCGCTGGCGCTGGCCAGTGGAGAGCTTGCCAGCACGTTCTCCCAATTCTGTCTCATAGCCTGCATCGAACGCCTCGATATACTCGTCGGCACAGGCGATTCGTGCGGCGGCACGCACTTGCTCATCACTGGCCTGAGGCACTGCGTAACGAATATTCTCACGGATGGTTGTAGCGAACAGCACATTCTCCTGCATGGCGATCGTGATGTTGGCGCGCAGATCATCGATGCGGATGTGACGCATGTCCACGGAGTCGATGGTGATCTTGCCGCTGTCCGGATCGAATAACCTCAGCAGCAGAGACATCAGTGTCGATTTCCCGGTGCCGGTCGAACCAACGATCGCCGTGATGGTGCCGGGGCTCGCAGCCAGATCGATTCCCCGCAGCACCGGCTGGTCCTCTTTATATGCGAAATGAACATCCTCAAAACGGACCTCCTCACTGACGCCTTGCATCGGGCGTGCCCCTTCAACGTCCTGTATTTCCGGTTTGACATCCAGAAGGTGAAAGGAGCGAGACAGTCCCATGGCCATATCTTGAGCCAATCCCCACACGTAGATCAGCCCATAGGCATTGCTGGTCATGGTAGTCAGTCGATTTCTGGCTGCCTGAAACGCACCGAGATTCCAGATGGTAAATCCCACCAACACAGCCGAGACTTCGAAGCCGCTCTCTTCGCTCAAGACCGCCATCATTTTATCTAGGCCGGGTAGCCTGAAATCTGCCCCGAATGTTTCTTGCCTGAGCTGAGCCCAATGCGCCATCAGGTATTCCGCGCCCAACACACACATGGCCATAATGAATATAGCGAACACTGTCATCAAAGCGAGAGACAAGCGCAGCCGGTAGGCAGCAACCAGCGCGGTGGTGGAGTCCCCAACGAATCGACTCAGCATGCGTTCTTCTTGTGCGTATGCCTTGATCGTCTTGATGCCGCCGAATATCTCCTGAATGCTCGAGGTCAGAGTGCTGTTAGCCGTGCGCGCAGCCAGGCTCTGGACCCGAAGACGGGGAGTGAACCAGCCAACAAGATAGAGCAGGGGTATGGTAGCGGCAGCGCACAGAACACCCAGATAGGGGTTGAACAGGGAGATGATACTGACAGTGAACAGCAGCGTGAATACGTGCACGGAAGGTTGAATCAGAACATTCTGGATTATGGCCGTGACCATGGCACTATCCTGAAAGACTCGATATATGGCATCACCCACCTCGGAACTTAGGTGAAATCTCAAGGACAAGTGTTCTGCGTTGGCGATCATGGCGCTGCGCAGCATTTGGTTGACTCGTTGCAGAATCCAGGTGAGGTAGTACGGATTGATTGCGCCGAGGAGTATTCCTGTGAAGAACACGCCGCCGCCGATCCAGGCCAACTGGGTGCGGATTATCAAACGGGCCTCGGTGGAGAGTTCCTCTGTATCTACGAACTGACTGGGATCAAGCCCCATAAGAAACGCCTGCAGAGAGGAGAGCGGTTCCCCAAGAAAAACTTTGTTCATCAGCAGATCGAAAAACAGGAAGAAGCCGCCCAGTTGTACCAATCCGAGAAAACTCACCAGCAGGTAATAGAGGATAAAGTGGCGCAGCTGAGGTCTGAGATAGGGGAGTGTTCGCCAGAACACAGCAGCGATGGCGCGAAGATCCAGCGACTGTGTCTTTACATCAACATCCTCATTGAGGGGTGGAGGAGAGTAGTCCGGTGCAGAGATACTGCTCAATGATCTCTTCCTCTCTGAAAGGCTGGTGTGGGGGTGAAGCGTGCATTTTACACACTTCATAGAGCGTAGGTAATTGCATCCTGTGAATCTACCTTTGGTCGTCATGGATCCTAGATGGGTATATTCAAGGCTGATTCGCAGAAGGGGCGGGGGTGTCCTTTTCTTCGCGGCGCGCGGCTCTCCCAGCTGCCCTCACTTGGTCAGGAGCCCCTTTGGGTCTCCTTCCCGGCCCTCGGCGCTGCGCCTTATTGCTACGAAAAGGACACCCCCGCCCCTTCTGCTGAGTTCCCAAAGATATGACCCTTGAACGAATCAGAACTTTCAAGTGGGTGCCATTGGCTCCCACCCCTTTAACTCTTTAGATGCCAGTATAGAATGATAGATATCTGAGCGAGGGAGGTTAGCGATGAAGTCAGCACGATTCTATGGTCAGAAAGATATACGGGTTGAAGAACTCCCTGATCCAACTCCCGAGCAGGGAGAGGTGGTCGTACGGGTAAAGGCGACTGGGATTTGTGGGAGTGACTTGCACGGATATCGTGCCAAGGTAAAACGCGAGCATCCACCTATTACCGGCGGCCATGAGATGGCTGGGGAGGTGACCGCCATCGGCACGGAAGTAACGGCTTACCGGGTGGGGGATCGGGTTGCCATCGAGCCCCTGATGCCGTGCCGGAAGTGTGCCCATTGTCTGCAAGGGCAGTACCAGCGCTGCCGTCAGTTGAAACATATCGGTGGGCCTGATCGGGCTGGCGGATTCGCCGAGCTGATCAATGTACCGGAGCACAATATCCATCTGCTGCCGGACTGTGTGTCCTATGAATGCGGTGCCATGGCGGAGGTGTACGCCGTCGCAGTGCATGCCCTTAACCGGCTGCCGTTGTAGGCCGGCGAGAACGTCTGCGTGATTGGCAGCGGACCCATCGGTCTCGCTATTACCGAGATGGCGTCCATCTCCGCCGCAGGCTCTGTGCTGGTGTTGGGGAGGCCGGCTGCGGCGCTGCAGGCAGTCGAGCGACTGGGGAATGTAGAGACCGTGAACGTTGCCGAGGACGATGTGGCTGAACGGGTGAGGACCTGGTCGGCTGGGCAAGGTGCAGATCTGGTCTTCGAAGCTGTTGGCGGGGGTGCAACCATCGGTCAGGCCCTCAAAATAGTGCGACCGGGAGGACGGGTGGGGCTGGTAGGTGCGCAGTCGATCGCCGATCAGCTTGCTGTGGGCATCGTGCAACACAACGAGATATCCCTGGTGGGTTGCTTCTGTTATGGGCGTAGCGCGATGCACAGCGAATTTCGAATAGCACTCGGCCTGCTGGCTTCGGGCCAGTTGGATGCGACTCCGTTCATTACCCATCGATTTCGCCTGGATGATATTGCTGAAGCCTTCGCCGTGGCCAATGGACGTGATCAGTACGGCTCTATCAAAGTGTTAGTCGAACCTTGAGTCGGGTGGAATATCGTGTTGGTTGTTGTAAGTCGCTGAAATTAAAGTGATAATATACCCTGTATACAGTAGGGATATCGCTCTCGATGCGAATTAGCAGATGGCTCGTCTATTGATCCGACCGACTAGGAGTGAGCCATGGCTGGAAGTGAAACCTATACCAAACCGCAAGATGTGAATCAGCAAGACGCTCAGAGTTACCTAGTCTGAGGACGCAACACCTGTGGTGCGTTCCGATGAATTTGCGTGGCGTTGATGCAGGCCAATCACAAAGGTCAGTAGTATGCCGACCAGCAACAGGTCACCGTTGCTGATGGGTATATCGACGACGGCAAGCCCCGGTAATGCAACGCACAAACCGGCCATTCCCAAAAGGAGCCTAGCGACCAGTCCCCCCTTCATGGGGCCGGCCAGCCATCCGCGGCCATAGGGAATGTAGTTTTGCACAGCAGCTGCGATCAAGATGGTCCCTGCCATAACCTCAGCGACTGCCTGCAGGATGGCCGGCCAGCCGGCCTTGAGCAGCAGGGCAGGTTCGAGGACGAAAAAGAAGGGGATAAAGTAGGTGACCGTTGCCAGGCGCATGGCGGTCAAGCCGGTTGCCATCGGATTCGATTCTGCGATGGACGCAGCGGCGAATGCACCCAGTGCAACCGGGGGGGTGATGAACGACAACATACCCCAGTACAGAATGAAAAGATGCACGCCCATCGGGTCGAGATCTGCCTGAATCAATGCCGGTGCGAGGATGATGGCAAGGAAGATGTAGGCAGCGGTCACCGTCATGCCGATACCCAGAATGATGCTCGTGGCAGCACCCATCAGGAGGAGTATGCCGACGGAGCCGCCCGCCAGGAACAGCAGTTCATTGACCAGTGTACCGGAAAGCCCCGTCACCGAGAGTGCTCCCACAATCAAGCCGACGCCGCTGAGAATGGTCAGTAACTCCACCAGCAGGCTACCGGTTGACTTTAGAAAGTTACGGGTCTCTACCCAGTGCCAGCGATGCTGTTTGGAAAACTGGTTCAATACAAGCAGGCACAGGGTTGCCAACCAGGGTGCCAGGGCTTCCCGCTGCAGGACCAGAAGCAGTATTACCAGTACGGCAAAGGCGCCCAGGTAAAACCAGCCCTGTTTCAGCGTATCTGCAGTCGATGGGATGTCACCCTCTACCAAACCCGTTAGATTGTTCTTGGCGGCATAAAAGTCGAGTTGTATAAAGAGTGCCGCAAAATAAAGAAGAGCCGGAATCAAAGCAGCCAAGGCCACCTGGTAATAGGGCAGCTCCAGAAAATTCGCCATGACGAATGCGGTCGACCCCATAATGGGCGGCAGCAGTACGCCCCCGGTTGAAGCGCATGCTTCCACGGCTGCCGCTGTTTGACGGTGGATTCCGCTCTGTTGCATGGCAGGAATGGTGAGTTGGCCCGTGGTGAGTACATTGGTGATTACGCTGCCGCTCATGGAGCCCATCAGGCCACTGGAAAAGATCGCCACCTTGGCGGGGCCACCGCGGGTTCTACCCAACAGGGAGAAAGCAAGATCGATAAAGAACCGGCCGCCACCCGTGTGCTGAAGGGCGACGCCGAATACAAGGAAACCGATCACCAGATTGGCAAAGGCGCGAAACGGCAGACCCAGCAGACTCTCGCTGCTCATCACGGGGTAGGCGGCAGTATCATCAAGGCTCGATGACATGCCGGAGATCGCGTCCGGCATCTTGTCGGCAATCAGGGGATAGAGGGAGAAAAGCAATGCCAGCGTGAAAAGGGGAATGCCTGCTACGCGTCGTAGCGCTTCCAGCACCAGCAACCACAACAGCATACTGATCCAGACGGCTTCCTTGGGGGCGCCAAATTCCCAGCCTCCGTCGAGCATCGGTTCTGCATTGATGAACAGCCATGCGCAGCACATCAGAGTGAGCAATGCCAGAACGACATCCATATAGATCAGATCGACCCTCCGGTTAGCTCGGTAGATGAGAAATGAGAAGGGCAATAACAGTCCGATCAGGGCGTAGAAATAGTGAGTCTCGATCAGGATAACGGCTGCAAGCAGGGGATCTCCAAAAACGCGCAGGCTGTCCAGCGCCAGGATGGCGACCAGTATGGGCACTATCGCTAAAGGGGCAGCAGCGACGCCGCCAAGTTCGCGCAGATTATTCATCGCCAGATGGGATCGAAGCCCGCTGATTCCAGTCGGCGCCGGCGCAGCTGCATCCACAGAGAGTGGAATTCCTCGTGATCTGAAATGCCGAGGGAAATCATCTCCTGCCAAGCGTTTTGCAATAAAGCCTGACGCTGGATAAGCCTTTCATTATGCGCCGCATGTGCATCGGTCCAGACGCCGATGGATGCGAAGTAGTCTGTCGCGCCTTTGTGAAATGGCACGACCCATTCAAACAATTGATACTGCATGGCCCAACCGATGGCACCTGGGTCGGCATCTTTGAACTGGTCATAGCCTTCATCGATAACCTGAGCGAGATCAGCCACGATCTCATTGGATTGCGTGTCAAGAGTCGTCAGTAGAGGATAGGGATAGTTGCCTCCCTCATGTGGTTCGGTCGCTGAAATCGTTGCACCTCGAGTTGCGATGTGTTTTGTAAAGTGAGGACCGACCTCTTTCAGTCGCTGCCAGCACGCCATGTCAGCGTGGGGTACCGGTAGCCAGTACAATCCCTGGGGAGATGCTTCAAGCTTGCGTGCCGGCCCGGACACGGTCGCACCGAACGCCGTATCGACTTGCCCGTTGACAATGCCGTTCCACATGGCGTTGTAGCCAGGGTAGTCGACCCGCATGACGTCGTCCCAGGTGAGGCCACCACAGGCCAGCATGGCCTCGGTGTTGACGTTGAGTGCAGGTGCGCCGCGAACCCAGGCTACTCGTTTTCCCTTTAGCTGGCTGAGTGTCTTGATGCCGGAATCCGCGGTCACGGCTAGTGCCTGATTATTGAGGCCATTGGACATCATTACCAGACGCAGCGGCAAAGGTCCCCAGTCGGCAGCGGCGAACTGAAACATCCCTTCGGATGCAAAAAAAGTAGCCGCGCCGTTCGCGCTAAACTGTACCCGGCCTTTCATCAAAGGCAGCAGTCGGGAGATGTCGTTCTTGCCCGGTATCACCCGCAAGGTCACGCCGTGGTTGTCCTTGAGAACTTTACCGATGGCGACCGCCTGATTATAGCCGGTGGTCCCAAGATTGTAGGCTGTCCACGCCATGGTGCGTGGCAGATTGACCTCGGCATGGGCGAGGCTGGATATCAAAGCCAGTAGGCAAAGGGCCGGAACTCGATGACGCATGGACTTCTCGCTGGTAGTTTCTGCCGGAACGATCAGATGTTATCACAGGGAGCAACGTGAATTACCACCAGGTGGCAATCACCCTATCTGCGCACAAGGTGCTTGCTTTATCGACCTGGACTGAGCGCCTGCTGCTGATTCGCAGTGGGAAGTAGACTAAAATGTGCACGGCCGCAGGGCACAATCTTAAGGAGAGCCGATGACACGCCAGAACCAGATCGAGTTTAGACCCATGACCAAAGAGGAGCAGCCCGCCTATAAGCGGCTGGTGGATTATGCTTTTGCTGCTGAGAATCCGGCCATCGAGAAGGAACAGGAGGAGTTTCCGGATCCGTTGCAGCCCGAGTGGAGCCTGTGTGCCTTTGACGGCAATCAGTTGGTTGCCAGTTCGGGAGCATTTCCTTTCAAGATCAGGTTTAACGGAGCAACCATGGCGGCCGCCGGGGTTACGGCGGTGGCCACCAATCCCGGTTATCGGCGTCAGGGATTAGTGCGCGAGCTTATGACCCGCCTGCTGCATCAGGAGCATGACAAGGGTGTACCGGCCGCTATTCTGTGGGCATCCATGGGTGCTATCTACCAACGATTTGGCTATGGTCTAGCGAGTACTCATGTAACCTACGATATCGATATGCGTCATACCCAGTTTCAGCATGGCGATAGCCCGGTTGGTTATACGCGCCTTCTGGAAAAAGAGGAGGCCATGCCGATAATCAACCTGCTGTACCGGCAGTATAGTGGCAAACGCAACCTGTTGATCCATCGGGCACCGGTCATGTGGGACGGCATGATACCTGCAAAAGGAAGATATAAGCCCTTCATCGCTGTATTTTATGACGGGCAGGATCAACCAACCGCGTATTGTATCTATCGCAGCAAAGAGATCGAGAACAATGAGTCGCCGGGGCCTTGGCAACAGTTGGAGATGTCCGACTTGTGCTGGCTCGATTTGAACGGTTACCGGGGTATCTGGGAGTACCTCTGCAGCCATGATCTGGTAGCGAAATTGATTTGGCGCGGGGTTCCGGAAGATGATCCCGCACCGGGACTACTGCTTGAACCGCGCATGTTGCAGCGCCGGACCGGCGACGGCATCTGGATGCGTGTGATCGATGTGGAATCCGTGCTGGTGCATCGCCCCTATGCGCACCCGGGTGAAGCCGTTATCCGCGTTGTGGACGACGATCTTTGTCCCTGGAACAATGGCTGCTACCGGCTTGCCAGCAGTGGTGAGCAGGTCGAGGTCGAACGACTTGAGGAGGGTGCAGATGCAGATATTGAGATCAGTATCCACGCGCTGGCTTCGTTGGCCTCCGGACACAGCAGTGCTTCGTGGTTGGGCCGAATCGGGCGTAGCGAGATTCTGCGTCCGGAGAGAATGGCCATGATCGATGCCCTGTTTACGACAACATTCCGACCCACCTGCCCCAACGACTTCTAGAGACCTTTATCTGGACACGCTAGCTGCTGCCCATGCGGAAGCGCGATTCTGTAGCAGCGCAGACCATGGCCATAGACCTGTCAGGCAGTAGTGTGTCCCGCTCTCACACGGATCGTTTGGCATTCACTGATGTACTCGCTCCATCCGGAATGGGAAGTGGCCAGCAGTAACAGAGAAAGGAAGACCCTGGACTTCACGTCGATTACCTCGCCCTGGAATTATCACCTGCTACATCGCCTTGTACAATAGACGACGCGATGGATACCCGTTCGATTCAGGCTATAATGAAAACACAAGAAAACGGATGATTGGTAGACCCATGAAAGACAAGAATCTGTTTGAAACACTGGGGGAACTGCTGGATCAGAACATCGATCCCAATGCCCGCTCAGATGAGATTTGGAAGCGCTATGGACAGCACCGGGCAGTCATGATGCTCGATTCATCCGGTTTTTCCAGAGTATCGGAACAGCTTGGGATCATCCACTTTCTCACTCGACTGGTGTTGATGCGAAATATGGTACAGCCGGTGCTCGAGGAGAACGGCTGTCTCGACTTTCACTTCGAGGCGGATAACATCTTCGCCACCTTTGCATGCTCGGATGACGCGATACGTGCCGCCGAAGCTGCCCACGATACGGTATACAGCAACAACTTAATGTTGACGGACAAGGAGCCGTTCAGAATCTGTGTCGGTATCGGTTATGGCAGACTGCTCTATTCGGAGACTCTGGAAGGCTTGTTCGGTGACGAGATGAATCTTGCTTCCAAGCTGGGTGAAGATACCGCCGAGGGTGGTGAGACGCTGTTGACGACCAATGCTTACAGGTCAGCTTCGTCTGAACTGGTGGGTGGCTATGAGGAGCGGCAGGTGATCGCCTCCGGAATGCAGATCAATTATTACCATACGGTCCACCCGGACGTGTGACAGGTTAGATCGGCCGCTGCATAGGCGCGGATTAACTCTCAGTGGTGTCGCGACTAACTCTCAGCGGTGCCGCGACTAACTCTCGGTGGTTATGCTTATACTGGCCTCGTCGAATTCCGAGACCTGTTGCTTCTTTTTGTTATCACCCGGTTTGGCGACCGTGATCGCAATGCCCCTGGTCTTGGCTGCGATTTTCACCGGAGTCTCCTGGACGTGATAAACGGGCCCGACATCGGTCTTGTCGATAGCCCCGAGCGGCGAGGTGCTGCCGTACAGGGTCAGCTTTTCCGTTCCATAGGGGGGTTGGACGGTGAGATCGAATTTGTCATTGCCCTGTGGTACTTCATAGATAACACCGCCTTGGAAATAGTTATCCTGCCGGTAGGGATTGGGTAACAGTTGCAGTGGGGTGCTATCTGCATCCAGGTAGATAAGTCGACCGTAAAAAGGCTTGTTGCCCTTGACATAGACTCTCATCAGTTCGCCGTCGTTGTACTTCTCTTTGTTTGTCCACACCCTGATAGTAAGGGGAGCAGTGGGGTCATCAATCGTCTGGTTGGCGGCCGCGACACGACGCATCTCGCCCGCTTCGGGAACGACTTCAGCCTTAATGCGGATGGTATAACAATCACCATCTGTGGGGTCTTGCCAGACTTTTTCCAGAATCGTCAGTATCTTCACATTGGCCTTCGAGAACGCCTGTACCAGGTCTTTTTTCAACTCAAAATTCTCGATCATGCTCTCGCTTTCGATATGGGTTTTTGAAAACTCAACGGCGTTGCGCTTGGCGTCCTGGAGCGCGGCAGTTTCTGTCTGCTTGCGTGACTTGTCGACCCCCATGCAGGAGTAACCCTCCGCTTCAGTAATGGACGATGGGTCAGCCAGAGCCGGTGGGAGCCCCATCAGAAAGGCAATCACACAGCAGCTGATGGTGGTTATTGTCTGTTGCATAACGCCCCCTTGATTGTCTTGTTTCTAAAGTACGATGATGACTGCAGTATCGTTGAGGAAACCCTGGTCGATCAGCGCTACTAGTTTCTTTGATGAATCGGTACCGAGTACGATCTCCGTGCGTGTCTTACCGAAGGTTCGAAGGGCCTTCATAACCACGGGTCGATCGCCAACCTTTGGATGTCGTTTGGCTGTATCAAGAACCCGGGTGAACAGCGAAACCAGTTGCCCGCGATCCTGCAATTTAGACTGGTGTGCCTTGTTGGGGTAGATTATGCCACCGCGAAGTTGCCGAATTTTGGGTGACATGGAAGGGATGAAATTGCTGCCTCTGGCATCCAGCACCAAACCGGTTGGGCCGGTATCTGTTGCTTCCACCACTGCGGGATGAGTGGTCAACAGGTTCTCAAGGATGTCGATTCGAACCGACAGTTTTTCAATGGCTTGCATCCAGTCAGGTTTACGCTGACCGGACTCTGCTGCCTGCGCGCCCGGTATCAACCAGACAAGGCCGCTACCCGTCAGCCTCAGAAACAGATCGGACAGGCTATCAGCAGGCGCTAAATCGTTGAGAAACGAAATCTGCTCCGCTTGGAATACTTCGCCGTAGACGCTGCTGGCGAATCCGCCCGCCAGGGGGGCGGTCATGTTAACCAGACAACTTCCGTCTGCGTGCGGGTCTCTACTGACGATCCGTGCCCCTTGCAGCAGGCCATCCACGCTGGTCTTGATGACATCGCTATCCACCATCAAGTTGGCAACTACGGTTGTGCCCTGTACACGCACTCCCTGGATGGCTTCCAGCAGATTGCGCTGAGCATCCACCACAGCCGCGCGGCAGGCCATGAGTTTTGCAATATTGGCCGGCCTGTTATCAGGTCCGACGCCAGCTCCTTCAGCTTGGATCTGTCCGCTGCTCCAGTTTACACCGCTGTTGGGTCCCACCCACTCTACAAAGTCGTCAGCAAGACATGGTGCCGCCAGCAGGAACGGGAATAGATATCTAAGCACTCGCATGGTCACCTCCCTAATAGCTTACGTCACCCAGAATCGAGGTGGGAGAGGCCGCCGGATCCCATTGATTCTGTTTGGCATCAATTTGATAGGTCGAACCGTTTTGTATGTGAAACGGTTCATTGTTCAGAAATCGGTTGTTGGTAAAAGTGGGTTGGGCTTGTCCCGATATCAGCACTCCTGAGGTCTTTGCCCCAGAGATCTCACAGTCACGAATGATGGGCCGTGCTGTACCGGATATGTTGAGGGCATTGAATTCGCTGTCGATGATGCGGCTGTTGCTGATAAGCGGTTGACCGGTGACTATTTCGATGGGGATACCGCCGCCTTTGATCTCTAATCCCTGGAGCTGGACTGTTTGCTTTGACTGCAATACTAAGAATCGCTCAAAGCCCTGATTGTTCTCGTCTACCACCCTAATCAGATTGTTGGAATCGCCATACATCTGCAACTCGCCCAGTACTGACAGGCGGACTTTGGGGCTAACGACGATCTCGACCCCCGGGGACACCAGCAACACACCATTCGCTGCAATCCGGCTATTGCTCCTCAAATAATACGGGCTGCCTGACTGGGTGAGGCGATTGATCCCCGATATGGCTGCCGGAAATACGCTATCCAAATCGAGCGCCTGGCCAAATCGTGGGTCCGGCGCGGCCATAGTGGCGAGAGTGGC
>JASMJM010000060.1 GCA_030749725.1 Pseudomonadales bacterium
GAATTGGGGGGACAGTTTACTTAATTGTATGGTAACAACATGCCCGGGGACATGTCTCGACCAACGGTACACTTGGTGAGAACTGGCTGGTCTCTAGGTCAGCAATGCTTGAGAATTGTGGGGACAGTTTACTTAATTGCATGGTTATAACACGCCGGGTGGAATTGCGGGGACACCCATTAGCCAGCAGGTGTCAATAAGCAATAAAGTTTTGTTGCGCGTCTAGCACAAGAATTGGATCAACAGATTACTGAGTCAGCGCCCAATACGTTTCTTTTTTGTGGCTACGGATCTGATCCGCGCCAGACACCGATCAGGATCAAGGCATTCACTCATAAATCTGTAGATGGGTTGAAGTGAAGCCCCTGCCTCATTTGAGGCCCAGAAGATCATTGGTTCCCAGCCGTGTCCAAAGGATTTGTAACAGATTAAGTGGTTCCCGAAGGTCCAGTCTCCAAGTGGTTCACGACTGAGGCGTATCAGCTAATCCATTGTATTGGAGATAGAGAGGGCATTCAGTTTAGTGGTTGCAAACCAGTCCCCGCACAGCTCTCTCTCTATCATTCAAACTTTCAACTAAACAGTCGTTCTGGCACAAACTGTGTTTGGTCGCGCATCACATAATAGGCCGCTCTTGCCAGTTTGTGGGCTAACGCCTTAGTGGCAAGCGCGCCATTCTTTTGCGCGCGTTTTCGCTGGTAAAAGCGATGCGTTGTTTTGTTATGCCGAATAATACTGTGCGCTGCCTCCACAAACGCCCAGGCAAGGTACTTGTTGCCATTTTTGCGATTGTTGCTCCCTTTCTTTTTGTCGTTGCTGTGGCGCTTACTATCCACGCAACGCGCATAGGAGGAGAAGTTACCTACTTTCTTGAATCGTGAAATATCACCTGTTTCCAGCATGATGGTCATCCCCAGGATGTCACCGATACCATCAATCGTGGTGACACATTGAAACTCAGGTTTCAGTGTTGTTTCTTGTTTAGGAATTGGGGGGACAGTTTACTTAATTGTATGGTAACAACATGCCCGGGGACATGTCTCGACCAACGGTACACTTGGTGAGAACTGGCTGGTCTCTAGGTCAGCAATGCTTCAATTAGCATTGGGCCCGGCTCTTCCATTCCTTGGGCGAACAGCTTATTGAATTCGTCTGCGTTGTGTGCGCGGGCAGCCTTGACTCCCATTGACTCGGACATCTTGACGAAGTCGAGATTGGGATTGGTGAGGTCCATCATGTCGAGGGTCTTCTTGTTCATGGATTGTGCGCCTACCCTGGCCAGCTCGACCTGGAGTATTTGGTATTTGCGATTGGCTAGAATGACGATGCAAACATCCAGGTTTTCCCTGGCCATGGTCCACAAGGCCTGAATGGTGTACATGGCGCCGCCGTCGCCCTGTAGGCAGATTATCTTGCGGTCGGGACAAGCTACCGCGGCACCGACGGCCACCGGCAGGCCGTAACCGATGGATCCGCCCGTTATGGTCAACCAATCGTGCGGTTGAGCGTTTTCACTGATGGGGAAACAGAGTGCGCCTGCCGTGCCGCCTTCGTCGACCACGACGGAATCGACAGGGAGCAACTCTGCAAACGTGAGGGCTAGGTTTTTTGACGATAGTTCGCCGCTACCCAGACCGGGTTTCTGGAGCGATCGTTTGCGCGGATGGTGGTTTCCGGCATTCAGTTCGGTCACCAGTTTCTGCAGCGCATCCTCTGCGTCTTCCGATACTTGTGCAAGGGTGTGTTGGGTGCTGTTTTGGGGTGAAAATTCGCTGACTTTGCCGGGATAGGCGAAGAAACTCACCGGAGCTTTGGTGTACACCATGATGAGTTGCTCGGCATCCTTGATCTGCTCGGTTGCCTGCTCGGCGAAGTAACCTAAGCGCGCCACTGAGCATCGTCCTTCGCCCCTCGGTAGTCTTGTTACGAACGTGTCGCAGAAGATCTTTGCGCCGGTTGCCTGGGAGATCTGGTCGGCCAGATCAAGGCAGCGTTCGGACAAGGCCAGGTTGGACATGAGCAGAATGGTGGTCTTGCCGTTGGTCAGCAGTTCCGCAGCGGTCTTTACAGATTCATCACCGACAAGTGGAGCTGAGGGCATGTCGCGAGCGGTCACCGGGTCCACGGATTCGTTCCATGCAGAGTCTGCGGGCACGATCAAGGTTGCGATCTGGCCCGGTTTGACGTTGGCTGCCAGCACTGCATCGGCCGCATCAGAGGGCAAGCTCGCAGCATTGGTCACGCTGCGTACCCAGTGTGAAATGGGTCCCGACAGACCGATCACATCCGAATTGAGGGGAGCGTCAAGTTTCTTGTGGTAGGTTGCATGATCGCCGATGAGGTTGATGACCGACGAGTTCGCCTTGCGTGCGTTGTGCAGATTGGCAGAGGCATTGGACAGGCCAGGTCCCAGATGCAGTAGCGTGCATGCAGGTTTCGCCAGCATACGGGCGTAACCGTCGGCTGCACCTGAGCATACCCCTTCGAACAGACAGAGTATGGAACGCATACCGTCCGACTCGCCGATGGCGGCAACCATATGCATCTCGCTGGTGCCCGGGTTCGTGAAACAAACTTCAACGCCGTTGTTCATCAACGTTTGCAGCATGCTTTCTGCGCCATTCATAGCATGGATACCTCCTGAAGATGGACCGTGACTGTTTGGCTGGGATGAGGGATTCTTTTTAACCAATTAAGTCGCATAGATCAACTGATCGGCCTTTAGTCCCTGCCACCCCTTTATTCCCCTACCCTTTGTATACATACTGGGTAATCCTGAGTCCTCACGTAGATGCGCACATGGCAAACGATCGGTATTGGAACAGAATTGCAGCAGACGACGTTAAGTGGGCCACCCACTGTACTGACTGCTATCCAGGCAACTGTCCGATGCGGGTATTTGTAAAAGAAGGCAAGGTGGTCAGAGAGGAACAATCCGGATCGATGCCCGTAATCAAAGAGGGGGTACCGGATTACAATCCCATGGGGTGTATGCAGGGCGTTTGTTGGAATCAATCTCTGCACGGACCGGATCGGGCCGCTTATCCCCTCAAGCGAAGTGGTGATAGAGGAGAGGGTAAGTGGCAACGGATCTCGTGGGATGACGCTCTCACCGAAATAGCTGACAGGCTGGTGCATGCCATTGAGGAACACGGTCCAAGGTCGATCGTACGGGACGGTAATCCCGAGTCGGCGACGGTCGGTCCCACCGGTCGTTTCTTTGACACCATCGGTGGCTTTGGCATGGATATGAACGGTTCCATCGGTGACTTCAATCCCGGTGTTTATCTGACGTTCGGCAAGATGCAAATCGAAAGTTCGGCGGATGACTGGTTCTGTTCGGAACTGATTCTCTTCTGGCATCGGAACCCTGTCTATACCTCCATTCCCTTCTACCACTTCATTGCGGAAGCGCGTTACAACGGTGCAGAGATTGTCAATATCTCGCCTGATGTCAACGCATCACACACTCACGCCGATTATCAGATCAACGTCAATGGTATTACCGACGCAGCCTTTGCACTCTCGTTAGTTCAAGTGATGATGGCGGAGGATATTGCTAACTGGCAGTTTATGCGCGAGCAGACTGACCTCGGATTGCTGGTGAGATCAGATACCGGGCGTTACCTGCGTGAAACAGATCTGGACTCGGATGGCCGGGAGGATCAGCTCTATCAATGGGACCCGGCGGTCGGATTGCGGCAGGCAGACCGGGGCAATATTCTGCTGAATGGGCTCGAGATTGCTCTATTCGGCAACTATGAAGTGGCTCTAGCCGGCGGCTCGAAGGTAACTGTCAGACCGGTCTGTGATTTGCTGCGTGAGCAGTTGAACACTTCCTATACGCCTGAGTTACAACAGTCCATTACAGGGGTACATGCCGATACGGTGCGTATGCTTGCCCGCAAGATCGCATCCAAGCGCACTAACATGATGTTGGGATTCAACGCCTGCAAGATCTATCACGGCGATCTGATCGAACGGGCCATGAGTCTGGTATTGGCCGTGAGCGGCAACTGGGGCAGAAAGGGAACCGGGATTCGAGGTTGGGCCGCTGGATTGATGGATGGTTCGCAGATGGCCATGGGGAAAAACAAACCGGGGCTCGTGGCCGCCGAGCAGGTATTGCAGGGAAGGGAGAGTGGCCTCGAAAGCATCAAGAAGCTTGACCCGACCATGAACGACGAACTGGCCATGCTGGAATTGACCAAGGGTCCACGCGGTCTATTGGGCACCTTGAAACAGCTGCAGCCGGGCGCTGAAGTACCTGCTGCCCCACACACGATTCCTGCATTCTGGTGGTACTACCAATCCGAGTATAGCGATCGTTGGAATACCAAAGAGTGGGGTGATGCTTCGCTGCAGAGAACGTTCGATGAGTACTTACAGGAAGCACTGGACAAGGGTTGGTGGGCTGGTTTGGACCATCCGAGACAGGATGAAGTCCCTCAGGTATTGATCGAGTGCGGCGGCAATATGCTCAGGCGCGCCAGGGGGGGCAGGAAGAAGCTGATGGACAGTCTGTGGCCGAAGCTAAAGACGATCGTTACCATTGACTTCCGCATGTCCACTACAGCAAGCTTTTCAGACTATTTCCTGCCCGCAGCACAGTTCTATGAGAAGGTCGCATTCGCCGTCACCGGGCCGCAGGTGATGAACCTGACATTGGCAGATAAGGTTGTCGAACCTGCTGGCGAGTCAAAAGCTGAGTGGCAGATCTTTATGCAACTGCTGGCGGCCGTGTCGAATCTGGCTGAAGAACGCGGTTTGGTCGAGTATACGGACCCGGAAGGGAGAGTTCGGCGCTATGCGGACCTGGTTAACAAGTTCTCGATGGATGGTTACTATGCTAACGAGGAGATAGTGGCTGACGAGCAGATTCGGGATTGCGTACTGGCCGGCACGCTGCCGCAAGGTACCACCCTCGACACCCTTAGGAAAACCGGCTTTATTCGCTTTACCGATTGGGGAAAGATGCCCGGTGCCCTGATGCAGGCTTCACCGTTTGAGAGCAATGATACCCACACGCCTTTCCGCAATCACGTAGAGGCCGGTGATCCGTTCCCCTCCTATGCCAGACGGGCACAGTTTTACATCGACCACGAGTGGTTTCTGGAGTCGAGCGAGCAACTGCCAATGCATAAACCCAATCCCGCCATGGGTGGTGACTATCCATTGGGGCTGACGTCGGGCCACAGCCGTTGGTCAGTGCACTCGATGAATCATATGAACAAAACGGTCCTGGGAACGCATCGAGGGTCGCCAAACGTCATGATCAACCCTATTGATGCCAAAGCCAGAGGCGTCGGGGATGATGACCTGATCCGCATCTTCAATGACATCAGTGAATTCAGTTGCCGGGCCAAGATAGCGCCCAATGTTAAGCCAGGGCAGATTGTGTCGTATAACGGTTGGGAACCTTTACAATACAAGGGTTGGAACGGGGCTAATGAAATCGAACCGGGCATGGTTAAATGGAACGGCTTTTCCGGGGGCTACGGACATCTCAATTTCTCCTTCCTGGGCTGGCAACCGGTGCCCATAGATCGATGGCTCCGCTGTGATTTTGAACTGTCGCAGGATGAAACTACCTAGGTTTACGTTCTTTGGGCGGCTGAAATGCCGTCACCGGGCTTGGGTCGCCAGCGTATTTCTCGATATTCACCAAAGTGCTATTTGCCGAGGTCGCCTGTGCCAATTGGGAGGTGCCCTTGTCGAGGGTGAGTACATTGGCGGTACCATACTGGCAAAGGCTGCCGGGCTCGGTCGGATCCTGAGGATCGTACCAACCCCCCTCCTGCATCTGCACTACGCCGGCTCGCATCCGCTCACTGACATTGGCTCCGCCCAGCACCTGTCCACGCTCGTTAAATACGCGTACCAGATCTCCCTGCCTGATACCCCTATCCTTGGCATCCTCGCTGTTGATCCAAATCGGTTCGCGCTCAGCGATGGTATAGTCGCGGCGCTGCGGTATATGTGCCATTTGGGAGTGTACCCTTGCTGTGGGATGGGGGCTCAAAAGGTGCAACGGATATTTCTCTGCTTTCCCGCTTCCCATCCATTCAGCCGGCTCGATCCAGGTGGGATGAGCTGGAAGATCTTCGTATCCGAGTTTCTCGATCGCCTTCGAGTAGATCTCGATCTTGCCCGATGCAGTAGCCAGAGCTTCGTACGCGGGATCTTCGCGGTAGTCTGCCATACAAACCCAACTGCTGGCATTTTTTGGAACGGCAAACTCCAGATGACGCCCGGATTGCCAGAATTGGTGAAAGCTGGGCATTCTGAGTTCCTTGAACCTGGCCTGGCGCAGGGCCAGGATGTAGAAGGATTCGAGCCACTCCATCTCGCTCTTGCCCTCGGTATAAGCATCCCCCACGCCCAGCCGATAAGCGATCTCCGCGAAGATATCGAAATCGTTGCGTGCTTCAAACAGTGGCTCGATGACCTTGTGCATGGGGATGATGAACTGTCCGGAAAACTGTCCTGCCTGTTCCAGGTCATTGCGCTCGAAGGAAGTGGTTGCCGGCAGCACGATATCTGCGTGCTTTGCGGTCGCTGTCCAGAATTGCTCGTTGACGATCACGGTCTCCGGCTTTCTCCACCCACGCAGAAGCTTATTGATGTCCTGGTGGTGACTGAACGGGTTGCCGCCAGCCCAATAGATCAGTTTGATATGTGGATAGGTGACCTTCTCACCACGAAAGTCGATGGTCTGACCCGGATTTAGGAGCGCATCGCTGATGCGAGTGCCGGGCATCGGGGCTGGCATGCCCGGGGGAGCTGAGTCACTGGACAATCCACCCAGGTTAGCACCGTCTGCGATCACTGAGCCTGCGCTGCCATAGTGATAGTTGAGAGAGAAACCCCCGCCGGGGAGACCGATCTGGCCGAGCATCGACGCCAGCGTGATCAGCATCCAGGGCACCTGTTCGCCATGGTCGGCCCTTTGCAGGGACCACCCAGCGATCAGCATAGTGCGGTTTTCTGCCATGCTGGCGGCGAGGCCCCTGATCAGTGCCGCGTCCACATGGCAAATGTCAGCGGCCCACTGGGCGGATTTCGGGACACCGTCCGATTCCCCGGTCAGGTAGGATCTAAACCTGTCGAAACCGACTGTATAGCGGTCGATGAATGCCCGGTCGAATAGCTTTGATTCAAACAGCGTGTGTCCAATTCCCAACATGAGTGCTACGTCCGTTCCGGGCCGCGGCGCAACCCACTCAGCACTTAAGTATTCTGCTGAGTCCGATCGAAACGGGTCGATGACCACCACCCGTTTACCGCTTGCCTTCAGTTGCTGCAATCCTTCGAGACCGGAATGGGAGGGAATCAGCCAACCCACCTTGAGGCTCTTCTTTGGGTCAGAACCCCACAGAATTACCAACTCGGAGCTTTCGATCACCACCGGCCAAGCAGTGGGGCGGGAAATTGGATCCCAGCTGCCCAATACATACGGGAGGATGACAGACATGGCACCGGTACTGTAATTTGTGTAAGAGGGGCTATAGCCGCCGAGCAGATTTAGCAATCGAGTGAGGGCGGCGCCACAATTATGAAACCGACCGGAGCTTTTCCAGTTCTGGTTTCCGGCATAAATTGCAGTGGGGCCATGTTTCTGCTTAACCCGTTGCAGCTCGTCAGCAACCAGATCCAGAGCGCTGTCCCAACTTACCCGTACGAATTCATCTCTGCCTCGTTGGCTGGTATCGCTTAGATGTTTTTTTTCGAGGAATCCTGCTCGCACCATGGGGTACTTCACCCGACTGTCTGAATAGACGTGCTCCGGCGTGTGGTTAACCAATGGATTGGGAAATGGATCTTTCCTGAAAGGCAGCGCTGAAACTAGGCGGCCATTCTTTACTGTGGCATGCATCGCTCCCCAGTGTGATCCTGTCAGCACCTCACGAACAGCCTCGCCGGCCTGTTTTCCCTCGGCGAGGGCATTGGAGATCAGGGATGGACTGAATGCGGCTGTTAGAGCAGATGTTGCGGTCGTTGTCATAAAGTTGCGACGCGTAATCGAAGAGGCGCGGTTCTGTTCCTTGTGATTACTCATGGAATATCTGCTCCTCCGTCAGAGACAAGATGGTCCGCTTTGACCCAGGCGTCCAAGTCGACCTCTGGCCAGGTCTGGTCTGTAAGGGGTTCGAACATGCTTCTAATGAGTTGCAGCTTACCTGCAGTTCGTTCATCCAGTGTTGCTGTGGATAACCAGAAGCTGCTGCGTTAGACCGAGCTGCCACCATCCAGAGCGATCACCTGTCCGGTGATGTTGCGGGCATCATCGCTGCACAGGAAGCTAGCGAGCTTGCCCACGTCTTCAGGCGTCTGTTCGCGCCCGAGGGGAGTCGACGACCGGACGATCTCCATAAAAACTTCATGGCCAGTTTTGTCTGCATGACGTGGATTCTGCTTCTGCATGTTGGCGGCCATCACCTGCCAGGCGCGGGTGTAGAGTAATCCCGGGCAGATCGCGTTGACGCGAATATCGTTCCGGCCCAGCTCCACCGCGAGGGTTTTGGTAAGGGATATCACGGCAGCCTTTGCCGCTGCATAGGCGGGCATGGAAGGAGAGGGCTCCAGACCGGCCACCGAAGAGATATTCACGATGACCCCCTGATCCCGTTCTTTCAGGTGGGGCAGGGCACCCTTGGTTGCAGCGAATGTGGTGCGCAGGTTCAGCGCCATCTGTTCGTCCCAACCCTCCTGCTCGACACGGGTGAAGGGAGGACCTGCAGCCTTGGCTGCCTTGCGGTTGCCACCGCCGGCATTGTTGACCAGGATATCGAGATGACCACAGTCTTTGACGACCTGGTCGATAGCAGCACCGGCTTCCTTCTCATCGGAGATGTCCGCGGCCAGACCGATATGCCCGGATCCCAATTCCGCAGCCATCTTCTGGGCGGCATCCCCATCTATGTCGAGAATGGCAATGCGCGCACCCTCTTCGGCCAGACAACGGGAGATGCCTTCACCGATACCACGTGCTCCTCCCGTTACGATCGCTACCCGATTTTCCAGTCTCATTCAAACTCCCCTTCCCTTGTCATCCGTGAGTATTACGAAATTGTCGCCGCCCAGATGCGTCAATTCTTACACCATGCCTGATGCTGCAGGACATCCTCGGTATAGAGACTCCAAACAGAAACAAAAAGCGTAATCTAGTCGTTGGGTGCGCTGGCATTGGCTATCAGCACAATGGTGCCGTCGCCCTTCTCGATCCAGGCGAACACGGCGTCACGACTGGCGTCATCCTCTGCCGGGCCCGTCGCCACACCCCTGATGCGAATGTGGTCATCCGGCCACAGCGGATTGGTGAACTTGATGTCCAGCTTCCCACCGGTCCACCAGGACGCCCCAAAGTGCTGCTCCATCAACCTTCCCATACAGGACATGGACATGTGCCCACCGACCACAACGTCATGGAAGCCCAGTTCCTGAGACGCTTGAAGATCCGTGTGATAATTCTTGTTGCCATGGAAGAACTGTCCGCACATCTCCAAATCGATTACCTTGTCGATTTCATCCAGCGGAGCGCCTTCCGGCACGATGAATTTACGCGCTCCTTCCTTCTTGTTGGGGTCGCGAAACTGTACCATCTCCACCGGTGCGTCCAACAGGAAGGACTGATGATGCCACGACTTCACCACAGTCTCATCGGCTGAGTTCTTCAGGTCCATTGCCGTATTGACGACGGTCCTGTCACGTCGCCGGTAGATGTCCTTGATGACCGCATGCGCCAAATAATCATCATCTTTCACGAGTGGGGCCCTGAGCTCCCATTCCTGGCGCATCCAGAGATGGCCCTTGTCCTGAGTGAACCGAGCCGCCTCGTGAAAGCTATCCGCCCATCCCGCCAGCATGGATGGGAGGGGTCCCGCTGAATCATAATCCAGAGTCAGACCCTCCTGGTAGTCCTGGACCATTGTGTCGGTCACTCGAAAAGGGTGAGGCGAAAGCTCTTTGCCAATTGTCGGATCGCTGCGAGTTTGCTCAACCATGGGTTCCCTCTTAATTGTTGTGGCGTTGATTGACCAAGAGTAACCACTTGCACCGGATTAGACAACAATGTGACGAATCGTGGAAACCGGATCTGGTTCAACGGTGGGGCCGTTATCATCGCACGACTTTCAGAGGCCACTCAGGCGCTGCCGTTCCAGATCCACACGACGTTGCAGCACTCCTTAATTCGCGCCAAGAATCGCCAAAGCCTGCTGGTACGCATCCTCGGCACGTGCCTTTATTTCAGCGAGTGTGCGACTGCCGATCGGGTGTTCGACCAGCACGAACGGATAGTCGGGTAGTCCCATAATTCGGGCGATATTCTTTGCGGTTACTTCAAAGGGATGGGTACAGAGCACCACGGCCCGTTTACCCAGTTGTTCGAAGGAGATGCCGTCATGCAAACTGCACGTTGAACAGCTCCCTCAATCCCCCATCGCCGTCAACATGAAATCGCACTTAGTCGCCACGTCCTCAAGGGTAGCCGGTTCGGCCGGAGCGCTGGCGTTGCGCTTCCATGCCATCTCTGCCACCTTACAACCGTTGCGGTCTGCAAACAGCGCCGCAGTTTCGCGCAGCAGAATATCGGCGTTGGCCTTGCCGTTGGCGAGCAGGCCGACGGTGAGTCCATTCACGCTCGCTAACCTCGGAGCGCGTTTATGAATCGTATTGGGTCCCTGCACAGTTGGATCGATGAGTTTCATAGTATGCTGTTCATCCTCTTCAAGTTATCCCTAATCGCAATCCAGACAAACTCCAATCGGTTTGGATTGCATAATAGATCCCCTCGATCGACTCCAGGAGGGGATGAAAGCTGAGTGCCCTCCTGCATCGCCACCGCCCACGGTTACCAGAATATCTTCCGAGTTCAAGCCTCGATGCACCTGGTGGCTTGCCGGGGGCGCCCTAGCCCCGCGGCCATGTTCCTCCTCCCTGAACTTGCCGATCTGCTGCATTCCGTCAATGGGTCGATTGGCATGTTCATAGAGATACTGCTGCACCTGTGCCTTGCTCCAGCCTGTGCCGGCTACGATATCCGCGTGCTCCGGTGACAGCACGACCACTGATTGACCCGCACTGATACAGCCGTAGTTGGCCATGGCATCTGCGACGGTTGTTAGAATCGCTTGTGGCGTGTTGCCGCCGTGGTTTTCTACATTCACGAAACCGGAACCCGCGTATACGGTTACTGAACTCACCCCGTCCGGGTAGCCAAGTTCCTCACACAGAGCCGGCCAAGGATTCTTATCGCATCGTTCGCCAATGCAGAAACTGTATTTGCCGGGATGTCCCTGGGTTGACTTGTCAGAGATTCCGGGCACCATCTTAAAGACGTTTAGCAGGATCAATCGCACCGCACGGCCGATCGTTGCATTGGCTCGATTTCCGGGACCAAAAAGGTTTACGCCGCTATTCATGCCGATCTCATCTACAATCGGACCGCTGACGATGAGAAGCGGCGCAGAGCCGCCGGTACTTGCCGTGCTGCCATGGAAGTTGAATGGTTGCTCATTCATCGCCTCAAATGCGGCGACGATGATGGGAAAATATTCCGGCAGACAACCAGCCATCACGGCATTTACGGCAGCAGCATGGATCGTGCAATCCAACCCGGTAGCCGGGTGTGATGCCAACACGGTTTCAGGCGGGCGTCCCTCTAACGAGAGCATGCTGTCTACACGACTCGCCTCCGGCGGCACCACCGGTAGGCCGTCCGTCCAGCCTTGCTCGTAGCAGTAGTCGATAGCCGCCAGGAGATCGTCTTCGACTTCGTGAATTTGGGTATCTTTAGTCATCCTCTGTACGCTTGTAGCGCGACCATATTCTCAGCTTTGTCAGCCATTTCAACCTTACCACAGCGACATGTATGAGTCCCGTCCAGATAGTGCCAGGGAAGCTCTCCCATCGGCGTACTTTGACATTCTGACATGAGCATGGTTTATTGCTGGTTCAAGAATCGTGACACCAAATTGAGCACCCCGCGACTCGAAACAACGTAATAGCCCGTGCTGTGAATGGCGCGTGTTCAACAAGGAAAGATAATGAGCCTGATATCGATCGAAACTGAGAATTGCAATCTGTGTGGTATCTGTGTGGAGCGCTGCGCCAACAACTTCCTCCAGAGCGCGGACGAAATCACAGCCACCGCCCGTGAGGATACCTGTGCTCTGTGTGGGCATTGCGTAGCGCTGTGTCCGACCGACGTGATCGTACACCACCAGATGGACATGTATAACTTTCCAGCGCTGGATCGCAAACTCAAATTCGACCCAGACCAGTTCGAAGAATTCGTTCGCGGACGCCGGAGCATACGATCCTACAAGAAAAAGAAGATTCCGCGCCAAGACCTGGCGCGATTGGTGGATCTGTGTCGTTACGCGCCGACTGGTGGCAACAAGCAGGATGTCGAAATCCTGGTCATAGAAGACGAGGAGCGCAACGCCAGAATATCCAAGCTGACTGCAGCTTTTATTGCCGAGCTCTATCCGCCACCAAAAGCGGACCCCGGAGAAAGTGCGCCGCCGCCACGACCGGATCCGATATTCTATAAGGCGCCGGCAGTCATGATATTCCATCAGCCGAAGAACTCCGGCAAGACGGATTCCGTTATTGCGGCCCAAACCGTGGTCCTGGCAGCCATGACTCTCAGACTGGGCACGTGCTACATCGGCTTTCTCGAGTATGCCTGGCATAACTCTGAAGAGGTCCGCGAGGAAGTGAATCTTCCCGACGACCGCACCATAGGCAGCGTTTTGATCCTGGGCTACCCGAAGCAGAAGTATCTTCGCAGCGTGGATCGTTTCCCCATGAATGTGCGATGGGAATAAGCAGTGATTGACGTCTGGGTGATTAGATTGAAGTTGACATATGCAGGAGGATCCAAATGAGCGATGAAGGAAGACGAATTGAAGTAAAGGCCGCCATGTCGGGTGTGTTCTACAGACGACCCTCACCGGAAGACCCGTCTTATTCTGAGGTCGGCGACACCGTCAAGAAGAAGCAGACCCTGGCACTTCTTGAAACAATGAAAGTGTTTCAAAAGGTCAAGTCGCCCGCTGCCGGAACCGTCGCGGAAATTCTGATCGAGAACGAGACCCCGGTGCTGGATGGCGATTTGCTGATGGTACTGAAAGGCTGAACCGGGAGGAGACTGAGATGGGACAATGGATGGATGGCTTCGTAGCAAGAATGGAAGCCCAGGACAAGGAGGCGCTGGCCGGTGGTGGCAAAGAACGCGTGGAAGTTCAGCACGGACTGGGCAAGCTGACGGCGCGGGAGCGTATAGACACGCTGGTGGACTCCGGCAGCTTCAAGGAGTTCGGTTCCAACGTGCGGGACCCGTCGGGATGGGCCAGCACCATCCGAAAACCAAGTGCCTGCGATGGCGTGGTGGTGGGAACGGCGACGGTGTCCGGCCGACGGATCATGGTGTACTCCATCGACTTCACGGTGATGTCCGGCACGATTGGTGACCAGGGCGTGTGGAAAATCGCGGAACTGGTGCAGATGGCCGGTCAGGAGCAGGTACCCCTTTTCGGCATGATCGATTCGGCCGGCTCCAGGCTCAGCTTCAAACGCGGTTCGGCAGGACTGAACGGAATGGGCCAATTGCTCAGAAACTACTGCCTTTATTCCGGCATCATTCCCCAGATCACCATGATCCTTGGGCCATGCACAGGTCCCATGGCCCAGATTGCGACCCTTTCGGATGTGCTGATCATGAACGAGGCAACCGGCTTTTTGTGGCTGGGTGGCAAGATCGAGACAGAGGAAGCGGGAACGGCTGACTTTCATATGACCAGATCCGGTCAGTGCGACCTGATCGCTGGCGACGATGAGGAAGCCATCGCGCTGGCAAAACAGGTCTTCGCCTTTATTCCCCAGAATTGTTGGGAAAAACCGACTTCCATAGAATCGGACGACGATCCCGACAGGCGGGAGGAATCCCTGCTCACCGTGATGCCGGACAATCCGAAGTTCACCTATGACATGCACGAGGTCATCGAATTAATCGTCGATGACGGTGAGTTCTTCGAATTGAAGGAGGAATTCGCCCCCAATATCATCATCGGCTTGGCGCGATTCGATGGGATGGTCTGCGGCATCACCGCCAGCAACCCCGACGAACTGAGTGGCGTCATGGAACCGGACTCCTCAGACAAATACGATAAGTTCATGATGTTTCTCGATACATTCAACATCCCCTTACTTACCATGTCAGATACGACAGCCTATCCTCCCGGCGACAAGTGGGAACGGATGGGAGTCATCCGGCACGGTGCCAAGAATCTGCATGGCTACTCCAACCTGACCAATCCCAAAGTCACGGTGGTGCTGCGGCGTTCCTACGGCGGATCCAATATCACCATGGGGTGTGCCAAGATGGGCCCCGACTTCATTTTTGCCTGGCCGACGGTCGAGTTCGCCCCCACAGGACCGGAGTCCATCGTTGAGGCCATTTTTCACAAGGAACTTGCTGTTGCCAAAGAGGAGGGCAGGTATGAAGAAGCTTACCAGGGCTACCTGAGACCTCTGAAAGAGGGTTTCAGCGTACTCAATATGTCCAGGGTCTACACGACATTCTATACCGTTCATGCGGTCATAGATCCACGGGACACGAGGGCCAACATCGTCAGGTCGCTGCATGCTTCGGCCAACAAGAAAGAGACGTCGCTGCCACGTAGACGTTACGTCAAGCCGGCTTGAAGGATCGAGAGGAAACCAACATGAGTAGAGGAATTCGGCATGGGTAAACGAATGGAAGAGGCGATCGCCAGGTACCAGGACATCCAGGAGAAGAACCTGGTGGGAGGTGGCATCCAGCACATCGAGCGCCAGCATAACCGCGGAAAACTGACATGCCGCGAACGGATCGATGTCCTGGTGGATCCGGGGACGTTCAACGAGATGGGATCGAGCGTCAATACCACGGGTGCGCGCCAGGACGGCAGGGTCGCCGTTGCCCCCTGTGATGGCGCGGTAGTCGGTACGGGCAAGGTACATGGCCGGTTGGTGTCCATCTATGCACCCGACTTCACGGTCCTTGGTGGCTCGACCGGGGCCCAGCACAGTCACAAGTACATCAAGATGCTTGAACTGGCAGCCAGAATGGGCATCCCCATCGTCAATCTGTTGGATTCGTCTGGTGGCCGACTTGGCTATTCTGACGTAATCACCGCAGGAGTCGAGTGGCAATTCCGCATGGAATCCATGTATTCCGGGATCGTGCCGCAGATTACCGTTCTGATGGGTCCCTGCATCGCCGGTGGTGCGTACCTGCCGACGCTTTGTGATTTCCTGCTGATGAGCCGGATATCCGGAAATATGTGGCTCGGCGGGCCCCGCCAGACCGCGGCAGCCACGTCGGAAAAGATCGACCGTAATATTGGTGGGCCTGATTATCACATGAGATATTCCGGCAGTGCCGACATGGTGGGTGATGATGACGAAATCAGCATCAGGCAATGTCGCGAGTTGATCAGGTACCTGCCCCAGAATTACCGGGAGAAGGTACCCAACTGGGAACAGACCGATGATCCGGAGCGTACCACTGACGAGTTGACCGAGCTGCTTCCTGACGACTTCACTGAGACCTACGATATGCACGAAGTCATCTCGGTGCTGGTGGACGACGGTGACTATCTGGAAATCAAGGATGAATATGCCAAGAACCTGATTACCTGTTTTGCCCGTTTCAATGGTGAGGTGGTGGGGATCGCAGCCAACAATCCCAAGTATCCGGGCAGTATTCTCGAGATCAATTCCTCCGACAAGTATTACCGCTTTCTGCAGGTGCTCGACGCGTACAATATCCCCCTCGTCAACCTGGTGGACACGCCGCCGTTTGTGCCGGGCGAGGATGAGGAAGCCGTGGGATTGCTGCGACACATGGGCAAGGTGGTGGATGTTTACACCACGGCGACTGTGCCGAAGATCAGCGTGGTGCTGCGCGAGGCGTATGCCGATGCCGGGTCCATGGTGCTGGGTGCGCTTAAGAGCATGGGTGCGGATATCGTCTATGCACTGCCGATTGCACAGTTCGGGGTGGAGGCGTCGGAGCTCGATTACCGGGAGGTGTACGGTAAGGGTATCGAGGAGGACGCGCCTGAGGCCTACATGAACCGTTCCCGGGAAAAACTCGATGCGTTCGAGGTGGGGCTCACATTCACGGCGCAGATCATCGACGAGATCATCCTCCCTGGGGACGTCAGGAAGAAGATCATCGAGGCGCTCGACATCACCCGCGGCAAAGTGGAGAAGCTACCCGAGCGGGCCAAGATCCACAGTGCACCACCGACGTGAGATAACTATGGCCTAGGGTTTTTTCATCTCAGGCCTTTCCGGCAAACGAGCATAAAGGCTCTAGCTTTCGTTCTCGGCGCGGCACTGAACCCGGACGATCGAGTAACCTAACCGGTCTTTCTATCTTGATCGACATCTTCCATAAGCCAAGCTTTGATTAATGACTGATACGGCATATCACGCTTGTTAGCTGCAACCTTGATTCGATCAAGTAACGTTTCAGGTAGTCGGAGAGAGATTGTTTTGGTGGAAGGTTTAAGGTTTGGCAAGGAAGCCGTTTTGGCTTTATTCCAGTCTACATAATCACTCGAATCATGTTTCTCCCAGAATGCACGTTCTTGTGCCTCAGATTTGAACTTGGGTATCTTCTTAAGATTGCTCATAAGCCCGTCTCTCTCTTTGGTGCATATCCCTGGCTGAAATCACTCGAATCAAAGTGCCTTCTGACGGCCGACTGGTCGCGCTAGTACCCAAGCCTCGCGTGAACTTGACATGATTCCATGGCGTGTTCTCGCCAAATAGCAAACTCCGTAAGAAAGTGGTGCCATCAGCGCCGACTAAGGGCAAACCTGCAGGCCAGTCGAGTGGCTACGGCCAGACCTGGGCACAGCGACTCAAGCGTGTTTTCTCCATTG
>JASMJM010000061.1 GCA_030749725.1 Pseudomonadales bacterium
GATCTGGGCGATCGCTTTAATGCTCTTGCCTTGTTTGTAAAGTATGCGAATTTCCATACACCTTTCCTGATTTAACATGTGCACCTCCTGCAAGGTGCAGATTAATGGAAAGGGGGGTCAGTTTTCAGTTGCCGAGGGGGGGTCAGTTTTACATTGCCGCTAACAACAGCCGTCTTCCTTGTTGGCACGACAGGCAATTGGATAATTCATGGAACGCATGAACCAAGATAAACTTCCCAACCGCTCCCTACATCTCTGTAGCTTCTTTTGATCACCCAGTAGTGCTTCACGGCGGGAGGCCTTGTCTGCTTCAATGACTTGTCCGTTTCGCCTGGGTGGATGGACTTCCAGCCAATGAAACGCCACCTCCGCATCGCTCCAAGTATGTACGGCATTAGGATCATAGCGCAGCACAATGTGATAGTGGTTACTCATCACAGCGTAAGCGTATATTTCCACTGCAAAGTGCTCAGCGAGAAACAACAATTGTTCTTCTATCCAGGCACGCCGGTGTTCATAACAACGCTTCGTTACGGGATCTTTTCCACACAACCAGGCCCTTCGAACACAGCGAGATATGATGTGGTAGAACTGTGGAGATTCCGAATCCACCAGGAGTGAACGTTTGCATGTCATGGGACGAGTATTTCAGCTTCCCTGACAAATCTGTATCGGCGATTGCCGTAACGTGATGTGCGAGACAGTCGCTTACGCCGTGAGCCTTCGACCTGGGCTCTCCGCAGTATCTCTCCTGGGACTTAGTGTGGGTAACTAGTGACTGTCCCTGTTTTCCATTCTTCAGGTTTAGCAGGTTTAGTGTCTGTCCTTACTAGAGTAGGGTTTAGTGTCTGTCCTTACTAGACTAGTGACTGTCCCTGTTTTCCATTCTTCAGGTTTAGTGTCTGTCCTTGTCTGCCTCCATGCCTCCAGGTTTAGTGTCTGTCCTGGTCTGCCTCTGTCCTTACCACCCGCCTCATAGTGTCTGTCCTTACCACCCGCGTCTCTCAGGTTTAGTGTCTGTCCTTACCACCCGAGTGTCTGTCCTTACCACCGCTTTGGTTTAGTGTCTGTCCATACCACCCGCTTACCACCCGCTAGTCATCCTCGTCGTCATCATCATCCTCATCCGGTATGAACTTGTCGATGAACCCGGTATTGAAATCCCCTCGTCTAAAATCCTCGTCAGCCATGATTTCCAGGAACAAGGGAATAGTCGTCTTGATCGGATGGACAGAGTATTCATGCAGCGCTCTCTGCATGATGTTAATCGCACCCTCCCGGGTGGAGTCGAATGTAATCAGTTTGGCGATGAGAGAATCGTAATAGATCGGCAGTGAGTAACCCTGATAAAGATGTGTGTCCAATCGCACACCATATCCACCGGGTGGATTGTATTCCTCAATCGTACCCGGACAGGGCAGGAATCCCCGGCTTGGGTCTTCGGCGTTGATCCTGCATTCAATAGCCCAGCCGCGCAACGGGATCTCCTCGAAGCTGTACCCTAGCTTTTCCCCTGCTGCAAGTCTGATCTGTTCCTTGACCAGATCGATACCTGTAGTGATTTCGGTTACCGGGTGCTCCACCTGGATGCGGGCATTCACTTCCATGAAATAGAAGTTGTCATCCCGGTCCACCAGGAACTCTACGGTGCCCGCGTTGACGTAATTCACAGCTCTCGCTGCGGCAATCGCAGCCTCTCCCATCTTCTGTCGCAGTTCCACTGTTATGCGGGGAGAGGGCGACTCCTCGATCAGTTTCTGGAACCGACGCTGGATACTGCACTCCCGCTCACCGAGATGGGTCACGTTGCCGTATGTATCAGCCAGCAGTTGAAACTCTATATGCCTCGGCTCAACTATGAATTTCTCCAGGTAAAGTTCGTCATTGCCAAAAGCGACACGTGCCTCTGCTTTGGCCACCGGGAACTCCTCCGCCAGTATCTCCTCGTCCGGACAGACGCGGATCCCCCGCCCGCCACCACCGCCGGATGCCTTGATCATCACTGGGTAGCCGATCTCGCCGCTGATTTCTTTGGCCTCTTCTATGGTCGCGGTCGCGCCGCTCGACGGAATCACCGGCACTCCGGCACGTCGCATAATCTCCTTGCCCGCGATCTTATCGCCGGCCAGCTCAAGGTTGTCCGGAGTCGGACCAATGAACACAAGCCCGGCGTCCTGGCAGGCAGCAGCGAATCTCTGGCTCTCCGATAGATAACCATAGCCGGGATGGATGGCATCCGCACCCATCTCTTTGGCAGCAAGCAGGATGTTGTCGATACTCAGGTAGCTCTTAGCGCTCATGGCTGGCCCGATACATATCTGTTCGTCTGCGAGGCGAACGTGACTGGAGCTTTCGTCCGCTTCCGAATAAACCGCCACGGACTTGATACCGAGTTCTTTGACAGCCCGGATCACCCGCAAAGCAATCTCTCCCCTGTTGGCAACAAGTATTTTTCTGAACATGCTACGTAATTCTCTTCAACACAACTGTCCCCTGTTTCAGCCCTGCAGCACCGCTGGCAGGCCTGCCTAATTTCCCTTGCGTTTCAATCTTTATATCACACTACCTGATAGGTTGGAATTTAGCAGAGCTGAGGTCCAGCCGTTCAGGCGTCAATGATCCCGGATGTATTTCCGTCACACGACTTGTGGCACAATCAGATCGAATCTCAGCATTCCTCACAGGGAACCACGAGTTCAGAGCCGCTCCACTGCTAAAAGCCACGTCTGCGTCCATACAAAGGCCCAAGAGCACAACCAACACCAATAAGCACAGAAGGCACTACTATGAAAGACTTGAAACTGGGTGTCCAACTGGGTTACTGGGGTGCACAACCCCAGACAGACATAATCGGTGTCGCTCAGGAAGCTGAGAAACTAGGTTATGACTCAATCTGGACTGCTGAGACCTGGGGATCGGATTGCTTTACACCCCTTACCTGGGTGGGCGCACATACATCGAAAATTCGGTTGGCCACCGGAGTTGTCCAGATATCAGCGAGAACCCCAGCTGCCACTGCCATGGCAGCGCTGACATTGGATCATCTCTCAGGCGGCAGGATGATTCTGGGAATGGGGGTATCGGGTCCACATGTGGTGGAAGGCTGGTATGGCCAAGGGTTTGCAAAACCACTCGCACGAACAAGAGAATACGTGAGCATTATCAAGAAAATCCTGGCAAGGGAAGAACCGGTGAGCAACGCAGGCGAACACTATCCACTACCCTATACCGGGGACAAGGGCTGGGGGCTGGGCAAATCGCTGAAGTCGATTACCCATCCACTGCGTGCAGATTTGCCTATTTTCCTGGGAGCAGAAGGCCCCAAAAACGTGACCATGGCAGCCGAGATCGCCGACGGTTGGATACCGCTTTACTACTCCCCCTATCGCCAGGATGTCTATGCCGATCAGATCAAGGCCGCCAAGGATGGATTCGAAATAACTCAGAGCGTACAGATCAAGATCTGCGATGATGTGGAGGAGGGATTAATACCGGTTAAGGGGAATCTTGCTTTCTATATCGGCGGCATGGGAGCAGCCAAGCACAATTTCCACACGGAACTGATGAGCCGCATGGGATTTGAGGAGCAAGCAAGAAATATCCAACGACTGTTTCTCGAAGGCAGACGTGGCGAAGCGATCGCTGCCGTGCCGACGGAGTTTGCCGATGAAATATCTCTGGTAGGACCGATCGATCGAGTCAGGAACCGCCTGCAGGCATGGCGGGATACACCGGTAACTTCATTGCTGGTGGGAGCCGGCAGCAAGCAACACTTACAGACCTGTGCCGAAATACTTTTGGGTAGCTGAAACTAACTACCTAACTGGGGGGGTAGAAAGTCCGACCCCTAACTCCATGCCCGCTGTTAGAGAGCGAGGTCATCTAACTTTCTTCTTCTCCAGCCAGGACAACCAGAAGTTCACCGTTAGCGACCTGGTCCCCTTGTTGAACTTTGAGCTCAGTCACTGTTCCAGCCACCGGTGCAGTGATACGGTGCTCCATTTTCATGCCTTCCAGGATTAGCAGCAGCTGCCCGTACTCCACTCGATCACCGGTTGAGACATATGTGGCCACCACGTTGCCAGGCATTGGAGCCGTCAAGCCGCCCGCCAAACCGGCTCGATCCAGATCCGGAAATCTTGGTAATTCAGTCAATTCGATCTGACCGGCTGGACCATGGGTCAGCCAACGGTTCACATCTGGCGTGACAGTAAAGGCCAAACGCCGACCATCGATATCGAGAGATATGTCCTGTCCTGTACGAGATTGAATGCTGACTACCTTTTCCACATCGTCCACCATGGTGAGAAAACTGCCATTGCGCAGGGACCTATATTCCAGGGCAAGCTCCTCATCGCCAATCTGGTACCTGACCAGTTCAGCCGGCATAAGGGAATTCCGCCATCCGCTGGCGATGCTCTTCAGCGTCTTGGCATTCGCTCTGCGATCTCCCTGAGCGACCATTGCAGCGGCGATAGCGGCTTCAATCAGATCCGATTGCGCCGAGGAATTGTCCCTGGGCGGATCAATGCGTTCGATGAAGTCAGTCGTGGTATCACCGTCAAGGAAAGCCGGTGTTCGCAGCACCGCTACTAAGAAATCACGATTGGTCGTGAGGCCCTGTATGCGAGTGGTCTCAAGGACTCTGGCAAGTCTGAGTGCCGCTTCCCGTCGTGTCGCGGCATGCACGATGACTTTCCCCAGCATCGGATCGAATTCAATGCCGACCTGGCTGCCCGTCTCGATGCCCGAGTCAAATCGTGCATCGGCCACCTTGGATGGCTCGAAGAGGAGTACCGGGCCTGCCGTCGGCAGAAAATCATTGGCAGGATCCTCAGCGTAGATGCGCACCTCGATGGCATGACCGTCAATCTTCAGATCCTTCTGCTTGAATCCGAGGGTTTCCCCTTGGGCGATCAGAATCTGTTCACGCACCAGATCGAGGCCGGTAATCTCTTCAGTCACTGGATGTTCAACCTGCAGGCGTGTATTCATTTCCAGAAACCAGAAATCTTTGCCTTCCAGCAGGAACTCGACGGTACCTGCGGATGTGTAGCCGATCGCGCCCGCCGCAGCGACAGCTGCTTCGCCCATACGCTTGCGCAGCGCCGCAGTGAGCGCCGGTGAGGGTGCCTCTTCGATTATTTTCTGATGTCTACGCTGGATAGAGCACTCACGCTCGAAGCAATGAACCAGGTTTCCCTTTTCATCTCCCAGTACCTGAATCTCCACATGCCGGGTCGATGTCAGCCACCGCTCCAGAAAGAGGGTGTCATCTCCAAACGAGGCACCTGCTTCACGCCGTGCGCCCTCGACAGCTGCTTCGAGTTCTGCTTCCGACTCAACCACCCGCATGCCTTTGCCGCCACCACCGGCCGACGCTTTAACCAGCAACGGGTAGCCAATTTCGCTCGCGAGGGCTGCCATATCTGCGTCCGCTACAAGTTCAGCAGACGGTAAGGTAGGCACATCAGCATCTGCCATCAGGCTTTTTGATGAGAGTTTATCTCCCATCTGCGAAATCGCCTCAGGAGATGGCCCGATCCAGATCAGACCGGCCGCTTGCACAGCCTTGGCAAAAGCCGCATTCTCCGCCAGGAATCCGTAGCCGGGGTGAATGGCATCCGCCCCACTGCGGCTTGCCGCAGCCAGTACCTTGTCCACATCCAGGTAGGTTTCCAGTGAGCTGGTACCCGCAAGCGCAATAGCCTGGTCAGCTTCCTGAACAAATGGCTCGCTGGCATCACCTTCTGCATAGATGGCCACCGTGCCGATACCCATATTGTGGGCGGTTCGAATGATACGGCGCGCAATCTCGCCGCGGTTTACGATTAGAATACGTTCGATATATTTAGTCATGATTCACATCCGCCAGACGCCGAAGCCTTTGGCGCCCTCTACTTTGTTGTTGTGACAAGCTGAAAGTGTAATGGAAATGTAGGTACGCGTATCGCGCGGGTCGATCAAACCATCGTCAGAGACTGCTGCCGTGGCATATAACGCCAGCGAACCCTCCTCTGCCGACCTCTCCACAGCGGCAGCTCGCATTGCATCAGCTTCTTCATCGAACGGCAGGCCCCTGCGTTCGGCAGAATTACGCGTGACGATACTCATCACGCCCGCCATCTGCTTGGGCCCCATAACAGCAATCTTGGCGGTCGGCCAGACAAAGTTGAAGCGCGTGCCATAGGCCCGGCCACTCATGCCGTAGTTACCAGCACCGTAAGAAGCCCCAACGATAACAGTAATATGTGGGACGGTCGAATTGGAAACAGCATTGATCATCTTTGATCCGTTCTTGGTGATGCCGCCCTGCTCGAAGTCTGTGCCGACGATATATCCGGTGATGTTGTGCAGGAACAACATGGGTACGTCGATCTGATTGCAGAGCTGGATAAACTGAGCGGCTTTCTCAGACGATTCCGACAGCAGCGCCCCGTTATTGCCCAGGATTCCAATCGGATAACCATCTATGGATGCCCACCCGCACACCAACGTGGGGCCGTATAGCGGCTTGAAATCTTCGAAACGGGAGCCGTCGACGATTCGCGCTATCACCTCGCGGATATCGAACGGTGCCTTTAGATCCCGCGAAACAATCCCCAACAGCTCTTCCGGATCATAGATTGGATCATCCGGCGGCAGTGATGGTCCCGGACCCCACTTGCGCCAATTGAGGTGAGAAATCACTTCCCGGCACATGCGAATGCCATCGTGCTCATCCTCGGCCAGATAATCTCCCAGGCCGGAGATCTGGGTGTGCATTTCAGCACCGCCGAGGCTCTCATCATCTGCATCCTCGCCGGTGGCCATCTTCACCAGAGGAGGTCCACCCAGGAATACCTTTGATTGCTTCTTGATGAAAATATTGTAATCACTCATTCCCGGTTGGTAAGCGCCGCCCGCGGTGGAACTGCCGAACACCACGGATATCGTTGGAATACGCATCTTCGAGAGTTCTGTAATTTCGTAGAATAGCCTGCCCGATTCGGCAAAGTGACCGGTACCTGCACGAACGGGAGGTGGCTTACCGCCACCACCACCGCCGGGATTTCCACGTAGATCAGCGCCCGCTGATTCAACGAACTGAACGTAAGGCATTCTGTTTTCCCTGGAAATCTGCAGACCTCTGTTCAGCTTCTTGCCATTGAACGCATTGAAAGCACCAGCTCGAACCGATGGATCGTGACCGAGGATCAGGCATTCGGTCTCGGATATGACACCGATACCAATGACAAAACCCGATCCAATGGTGACGCCTGAATTGTAGGCTGCCAGTGGGCTGATTTCGAAAAATGGCGAATCGCGATCCAGGACCAACGAGATTCGCTCACGAATGGGCAGCTTGTTTCGGGAACGCAACCGATCGATGGCTTCCTTACCGCCACCCTTGGATGCCTCCACGTGCAACTCCTCGACCTTGTCGAGCATCTCGAGCATGTCCTGCCTATTTTTGTGATATTCCTCTGATCGAGTGTCTAGCTTCGACTTTATCGTCTGCATGGATTAATCATTCCCGTTCGCACTGCTAATCATGGTCTCTGGTAAAACAAGGATTTTTTGGAAGGCGTCAATGCTATCGTTGTCCCCAGTTCAAATCAATCGCTGCAATTGACTGAGATCAGCTCGACGGTCTTTACCCCACCTGCAGAGACTGGTCCGGGATGGTCCGGAGAGGGTCTTGACAGGCACCCCCTGGGCGAAACTGATTGAAGAAACTGATTGAGGACAGACAGTCTCTGGGCACAGCAGAAACAAGCTGAACGGGGACAGACACTCTCTGCTTCACTCTGAGTTCGGCGGCAACCAATCGACCAGCCAATCTGGGACAGACACTTCCCGAGGCTGATTGGGGAGAGGAGGCCGAACGGGTGGTCTTGCCCTGGAGGTCGAACGGGGGAGGTCGAACAGGGACAGACACTCTCTGCTCCACTCTGCGCTCGGTGGCAGCCAATCGACCAGCCAATCCGGCACAGACACTTCCCGAGGAGGCCGATTCGGGGGAGGGCTGAACGGGGACAGACACTCTCTGCTCCCTCCACTCTGCGCTCGGTGGCAGCCAATCGACCAGCCAATCCGGGAAAGGACGCTGATCGGGGACAGACACTCTCTGGCGCGAGGAGGCCGATTCGGGAAGGGCTGAACGAGGGCTGAACGGGGACAGACACTCTCCACTCTGCGGTCGGCGGCAGCCAATCGACCAGCCAATCCGGGAAAGGACGCTGATCGGGGACAGACACTCTCTGGCGCGAGGAGGCCGATTCGGGAAGGGCTGA
>JASMJM010000062.1 GCA_030749725.1 Pseudomonadales bacterium
ATCCCTGGACTTCGTTGCTCGTCCTTATGGGGGCCCAACCCACGGCGTCCTCGCGCCTTGCCAGGAACAAAATATGCCGACCGAATAATGACCACTTGATTGCGGGACAGTACACTAGTTCACAAGTCTAGCGTTTCATCAATTCTGCGATTATGAGAATACAAGGGGCAGAGCATCCTGCACCAGATCGGCAAGCCATAGTTGTCGTGCCTCCCGTTGGGTGAACCACTTGCAGAGATCCGTTGTACCGTCCGCCTCGTTTGTGAGAATGCCACCCAACAGTTCCGTGTGATAGATAATCCTGATACTGTGATAGGACCTGTCAGGGAGGTCGCCGCTCACCGAGTTCACACCGGCAATACTGGTGGGACGCACTTTGAACCCGGTCTCTTCCATCACTTCCCTTATCATGCCATCTGCAGGACTCTCGCCGAAATCGAGCCCGCCCCCGGGTAAAGTCCAAATGCCGGCGAACTGAGGAACCTGATCTGAGATTCGACAAAGGAGAATCCGGGCTCTGTCAGCCACTAGTCCATATGCGCCCACCCGAGTTTGCTTCACGATTGAGGTTTCCATAATTAGTGTCCATCCAGAAATAGGTTTTTTTGGTGAAATCAATGCGACAGGGTAAAAATGTTTGCTGTAAATACAATAACTTGAGATGGGCACCCGAAGCACGGACTTTAATACGGATAGGCACTAATTGTCGATCGTCTAACGCCGCATCAAAGGATCTCTTTGGAGATGAACTGTCGCCGTTGGCCCACTGAATAGGTTACGTTCGAGGACCTGGTCTTCAATATCCTGAACAAGCTTAACGGGTGTAGTAGATTGTGCAAGCAGCTTCATCGTCACGTGACGGCTGACACAACTTGCCTGCCAGACAGCGCCTGCTCCGTACGGTCATTCACGCTCGAATATCGTGCGCCTGCATCCAGAATTCCAGTGATAGCAGCAACCAGATGCGATCACCGTAGAAACCTGGCACGCCGCCGCCGCGAAAATTCAGCAAGTCCAGCAACGCCGATCGATCCAGGATGTCACGAGTGCGTGCGTTAAGATCCAGGAGGATCTCTGCCGCAAATTTCCGCAATTCACCGCGCAACCAATAGTGAACCGGTACCAGCATGCCGCTCTTGGGTCGCTGCAATATGCTTGCCGGCAGCAGGTCGCGCACCGCTTCCTTGAGTATGTACTTCTCCTGCACGCCGCGCTGTTTCCAGTCGTCGGGCAATTGAAATGCAGCTTCTGCAAGGTGGCGGTCAAAGAGCGGCGAACATACCGTCACGCCTGCTGCCCCTGCAGCCTTGAATACCTTTGGCAGAATCTGGGCAGCTCCCTTAAGGCGCAGGTTGGTCAGCATCAAGCGGTTGAGCAACGTACTCACTTCATCAGAATTGAGACGTGTGCCGAGCAGTTCCTCGGTTGACTGATAGCTGCGCACCTCTTCCAGATAGTCAGGACTGAACAGTTGCGGCAACCACTGGGACCCCTTGTTAAATGACATCAGATAGATCGTCTCTGCGTCGAGCTTAGGTCCGTACCCAGCAAAAGCCTGATGAGCCATTAGAGGAAGATTTTTCGGTCCTCCGAACAGCGGATCACCTCCTTCGCCGTTGAAGATGACTTCCGCCTCTGCTGCTGCCTCACGTGCCAGCAGAATATTCGGCACGTTGAGCGGGTCGCCCACCGGTTCATCCAGTATCGCCATCGTTTCAGGGAAAGCATCGGTCACCGTCCGGGCAGAAAAGCTGATCACCCTGTGCGGGATGCCGAGATGCTCAGCCATCAAAGCTGAGAACTCCAGCTCGTTCCGATATTCCGCTCCGAAGGAGATTGAGTAGGCAGCACTTAACTGCTCGCCACCTACCAGCGCCCCTACCAGACTGGAGTCGAGCCCCCCGGATAGGAACAGAATCGACTTCTTATCGTGGCTAAGGCGTTTCTTAACTGCACGCTCTAACAGCTTTCTGACTGAGGCGGGCTCATCTGCATCCTGCTCCATGCCAACATCACTCATCACATGATAGGTGTGCCGCCGAACGCTGTTTCCCAACGTCCATACACTGCCTGGTGCAAGTTTACTGACGTCAGCTACCGTGGTTCGCTCGAAGGGGCAAAAACCGGTGCCCATAAAGTCGGCAACACCACCCGCATGCAGCTTGCGGGACGAACGGCGCAACAAAGGTGCCAGTGTGTCTGCCAATACAGCTCCGGAGTCACTGTGCAGCACATAAAGAGGTCTCTCGCCAATGGCATCTCTAACAGCCAGATAACGATCTTCATACGCCATCACGATGCCGTAACAGCCGTCAAAAGCCAGCGCGAACTCATCGCCATGTTTCCCATAGAGATCCTGCATCAGCAGGCCAACCCGTTGTGGATGTACCAATGCAGCAGGATAGGGATTCATCAGATCGTCGAGATTAAAGATCTCACCGGCCAGTACACCGCTGCATCCCGCGTCGGGACTTACGAAGAGCGTGCCTTGCCGAGTCGTACCCGGTTGCAGTGCGGCGGCCAGCCACCGTGACTGCTGCTGTTGCCAGGATGCATCGACCATGCTGTCAAGCTGGGATCCCGCCTGCCTGCCGAAACATGCTAGCCAGTGGCGCACGGTTGCTTACCCGTAACCATCACCACCGCCAAATGAGTCACCAACATAAACGTTCATGCCGTTCCGCCTTCTAACGCTACGTTTCGGTGTGGGAAAGGGTCTGCCTTCGCGTAATCCGGCAGCACACAAGCTGATCAGATTGTCAGGACTGACGACAGTCAACTCGGTCCACTGACGCTCTTTGCCACCGCCTGCTTCCTGAGCCGTGATATCCGACAAGGGAGCAAGCAGTTTATCCACCATCGGCCTGTGCTCCGGCAGTAGACCGAGATCGATGATCTCCACATCCGTGTCGCCGAACCACTGCGGGTCCTGCTTGACCTTTCGCGCCAGATCGAGCCCGTCGGGAGTGAGATCATGCACCAGAAAGACGCGCAGATTCGGATTCGTCTTTAGCCGCGCAACCATATCCGGAAAGACATCTTGCGGGTACTTCGAAATTCCCAGCACCGGACATGAAAAGTGAAAGTGGAACAGGTTGGCGAGAAGAAAATCCACATACTCATTCCGATCACAGATCAGAAGGTGGTCAAAGGAAGCTGCACCAAGTTCCGATTCGGTGTCAGATTCCTTGACGCTGGGCCGCGGCGCACCGGTAAGCAGTTTCTCATCGGGATTCACTTCCACCCAGCGATCCAGCATCGTTTCAACAGGTCGACTGACACGAAACCTGTCTACCCCTTTGACAACGGTCAGCACGCCAAACACAAGCGCGAAGAAGAGCAGCGCAGGCATGTCCCAAATCAGGTGGACAATTACAGCCGCGACGGCCAGTGCAAAAAAGAGCAGAGCCCAGCGGCGACTGCGTCGTATCCGCCACAAATGGCGACGCAGAACTTCATAGTAGAGATGGCGCCTCAGGTAGAAAGACACGCCGCCATGGGACACTGCTCCCACAGCATTCAGCACCATACGGTCAGTCACATGGTCCTCTGTAGGCTCCGTGACAAATGTATGGGAGCAGTTAGGGCAGCGGGGGTTGTGTGGATCGAGGGTTCGATCCTTCCTGTTTACATCACGATCACACTGAATGCACTTCACGGCGTCATCCTATTGTCCTTTAACGATTCAAACCAAGCCTGCAGTGTACACAGCATCCACAGGCTGTCTCCCCAACGGCGTGCACGCCCATCATCTGGATAGAAGTCCCCTTTAAGCAATCTCTTCACTGTATGGACGTTCAGCACGCCGGCCTGGCGAACTCGTCTACTGCCAAGCCAGTACCATGCCAACGGTCGTAACAGGGTGCGAAACCAGCTGGTTGTCGGCACCCCCATGCCTGACTTGGTTCTCTCCACGACCTCTATTGGCAGATGCCGGCGCAGCAACTGCTTCAACAACACTTTCTCCCTCGCCCCTGCCAACTTCAAATCCGCCGGCAACGAAAAGGAAAGTTCAAGCAGGTCCGCACTAAAGAGCGGGTGCAGGAGTTGCACATCATGGCGCGCCGCCATCGCTTGAATACGCGGGGCGATGTGCTGCAGCCCTTTCAGCTTGATATCGACCCAACGTACCCGATCAGCCAGATCATCGTTGGGACAACGGCTCCAAGCCGCGCTGATGGCCTGCTCCGGACCCTTCTCGTCTACCAGTTCGTCCAACAACGCAGGTGCCAGCAGTTCACGCCAACGGCCCGGAAATTTGTGATAGCTGTCCAGATAGGCACGGCTATGATCCCACTCGGCCTGTTGGTATGCCCTGTGCAACAACATCGGCTTCATCGACCAGGAACCGAATAACTGATCACCACCTTCACCGGTAAGCACCTTGCGATGGCCGCCCCTCAGATGGCTGAACAGCAGATAGAAGGGCAGCACCACAGGATCCGCCATAGCCTGATCCTGTGCCCCAACCACCTGATAGAAATAACGAGCGGCCTGACGGGGACCAATATCGATCTCCTCATAAGGCACCCTCAAATGCCTGGCAACAATCCTGGCCGCAACAGTGTCTTCATCCCTCGAAAGTGGCACCACCGGAAAACGCGCATGGTAGGCTCTGAGCTTCAGCCCCTTTTCAATTGCGGCCAGCGCCACAGCTGCGGAATCGATCCCCCCGGAAAGCAGTACGGCGCTAGCCCGACTCCCGGCAACGCTTGCGCACAGAGAAGGCCAAAAAGCCTCGGAAGCATCGGATCGATTCGCGATCCCTGCCGACGGAATCGTCTGCCAGCACTCCTCACCGCTATCGAGATCCTGTCTACAAATCACGCCAGGGGGTACCGACCCAATACCGGCAAGCAGACTCCGAGGCGCAGGTACGAACCCATAACACAGATAGTCCCTTATACCCGCCGCATCCGGCTTACACGGACCATGACGAGCAATGCTTCTCAATCGAGTAGACACAGCCTCTCTGGCAACCGTCCCGTCCGCTCCACGCCGGTAGTAAAGAGGCGTTGAATCTGCTGCTGGCAGCCTATTTCGGCTTCAGCGATATGATCTGTATGAGCCAGATCGGGGTGATTCTGATCGTCGGCGCACTGTGGGTCATGGGTGGCAGTCTGACCGTCGGCACGCTGTTCGCCTTTCTGACTTACGTAGGGATGGTGATCTGGCCCATCAGGCACATGGGCCGGGTGCTCACCGATACCGGCAAGGCGATGGTATCCCTCGGCCGTCTCTGTGAAATACTGCTGGTTGCCGAAGAATCACAGCACGAGCGCATTCCATCCGGTCCACTGTCGGGAGAAATCGAAGTATCGCAGCTGGCTTTTTCCTTTAATGGTGACCAGGAGGTGCTGCGGGACATCAGTTTCCATATCCGTCCGGGAGAAACCCTGGCCCTGATGGGACCGCCCGGCTCGGGCAAGTCCACCCTCGCCCAACTGCTCTTGCGACTTTACGACTACCAGTCCGGTTCCATCCTTCTGGACGGTAATGAACTGAGCAGGCTGAACAGAAAATACGTGCGCTCGCAGATCAGCATCGTGCTGCAGGAGCCATTCCTCTACTCGGCCAGCATCGGCGTCAATCTGCAGGTTGGCCGGTTAGACGCCAGTGATTCGGACCTGACCGACGCCGCATCGGCCGCCTGTATCCACGATTCCATCATGCAGTTTCCCCGTGGCTACAAATCCATAGTCGGTGAACGCGGTGTGACCCTGTCAGGGGGTCAAAGGCAACGAATCGCGTTGGCCCGTGCCCTTCTCAAGGACCCACCCATCCTGATTTTGGATGACGCCTTGAGTGCTGTGGATACGGATACTGAGGCGATGATCCTGAATGCCCTGCGCAGTCGCAGGGGGCGACACACCACCATTGTCATCGCTCACCGGCTGTCTACCGTGATGCACGCGGACCGGATTCTGGTGTTGCACGACGGTCTGGTGCAACAGTCGGGAGATCATCATGAACTGATGAACCAATCGGGGACCTACCGCAGGTTGTGTGAGATCCAGGGAGCGATGGAAGTGGAAATTGAGGACAAGCGGCAACGCATCAGCTCGTAACTAGTGTCCATCCAGAAATAGGTGTTTTTAACCAAATAGGTGCGACAGGGAAAAAATGTTTGTTGTAAAAACAATAACTTGAGTGGGCCGCATTCGGATGGGCACCTGTGGCACGGATTCCAAATGTAGACGGGCACTAACCAGGAACTAACGAAAATGTCAGACGTATTTTTCGACGACGACAACTACAGCGACGGCTTCGATGACGATTCCTTCAAGCAGGGAATGAAACTGAACCTGTGGAAAAAGCTGCTGGGTTACACCCTGGTGTATCGAGTCGAAGTCATCATGCTGGCGACGTTCGCCATCACGACTGCCATCGCAGAAATCGCTTTCCCGCTGATTACGCGCGCAGTCATCGATGCCGTCGATGAATTCGGCACTGACGCTAACCTTTGGGGTTATGCAGGCGCATACTTCGGCTTCGTCCTGCTGATCTGTATCTCCGTTGGTGGATTTATCTGGTACGGCGGCAAGATCAGAACCCATGTCAGCCATGACATCCGAAGAAGTGGATTCGAGAATCTGCAACGCCTGTCATTTTCTTACTACGATTTCAGACCGGTGGGCTGGTTGATGGCGAGAATGACGTCCGACTGCGAACGTCTCTCCAACATTTTAGCTTGGGGGCTGCTGGATCTGATCTGGGGCATCACCATGATGGCCGGCATTGCAGTGGCCATGTTGTATATGGATTTTCTACTGGCCATCGCGGTACTGTCTGTGCTGCCGATTCTTGCCTGGGTCAGCATCACGTTTCAAAAGAGAATATTGAAAAGTGCACGCTCGGTCAGAAAGACCAACTCCCGTATCACTGGATCCTTTAACGAGAGCATTATGGGGGTGCAGACCAGCAAGGCATTTGTCAGAGAAGCGGAGAATCTGAACAACTTCAGTCAACTCAGCACGCGGATGTTTGATTCCTCTGTACTCAACGCAGTGCAGGCTGCCGTTTACCTTCCGATCGTGCTGACTCTGGGTGCGCTGGCCAGCGGATTGGCTCTGGTGTTGGGTGGCGTCGAAGTGATTGCAGGATTCGTCACGACCGGTACTTTGATCGCCTTTCTCACCTACACGCGTCACTTCTTCGAACCGATCGAAGAACTTGCCCACTGGTTCGCTGAAATGCAGATGGCTCAGGCATCCGCAGAAAGGACCATCAGCCTGATTGAAGCGGAATCGGAGATCAAGGACTCTCCCCGAATTAACAAGGCTATGAAGGCGCACGAACCTGACCCATCCGGCCTGGTTGCCATCGATGGAATGAAGGATGTGATCGGTCTGATCGAGTTCGAAGACGTCAGCTTCAACTATACAGACGGACCGGCTGTGCTCAAGAATATCAACCTCACCATCCGGCAAGGCGAGAGTATCGCTGTTGTCGGTTCCACAGGTGGCGGCAAGACGACGCTGGTCAATCTGTTGTGCAGATTCTATGAACCGACCTCCGGGAGAATTCTGTTGGATGGAGTCGATTACAGGGACAGGAGTCTGCATTGGCTGCAGTCGAACCTCGGCATCGTACTGCAATCTTCCCATGTCTTTGGCGGCACCATCGCGGACAACATTCGTTACGGGAAGCTCGATGCCAGTGACGAGGAGATCCGGCTGGCAGCTACGCGGGCCGGCGCCGACAGCTTCATTCGGTCCAAGGAAAACGGCTATGATCAGCAGGTTGGCGAGGGAGGCAATCAACTATCAGCGGGGCAGAAACAGCTCATCTCCTTTGCACGCGCCATATTGGCTGATCCACAGATTCTGGTCATGGATGAAGCGACTTCGTCGGTCGACACGGTCACGGAACAGTACATTCAGCAAGGCATGCAGAAACTGCTGCAGGACCGGTTCAGCCTGGTCATCGCACATAGATTGTCCACGATTCGAAATGCCGATCGGATACTGGTCATCGAACAGGGGAACCATGCAGCGCTGCTGGGGCAGGAGGGGCGCTACTACTCACTCTATACGCGGCAGAGCATTCAAGACCTTAGTCGCCGTCAGCACGTCTGGCTGACAGCAAAGTAAGGTGATGCTGAAATCGGCAGCCGATATTGCCCTCTATGAGGCGAAACGTGCCGGCAGGAACATGGATCGCAATGCCGGTTACCTGCAGCTGCACAGATCGGAAGGCAACTCCCGGGGCTGATCGCACAAATTCATCGGCCGCTTCTGGTATACAATGATCTCCCTCCTTTCGCTAAACCGGGTGTCGGCACGTGGCAGAGATCAAGTTCGGTATCATTGGCGCCGGCGCCATTTCCGCCAGCAGTTGTCGTGAAATCAGTTCACACCCCCACGCGCAGATCATAGCTGCCGCAGACGTCAACCGGCAGCGCCTGCGTCAGTTGCAGCAGACATTCAGCATACCCAACATCTACCCGACCGCAGAGGCGTTGCTGCAAAATACCGAGATCAACGCAGTCTACATAGCTGTTCCCAATGCCTATCACGCGCCAATCGCCCTACAGGCACTGGGCGTCGACAAACACGTTATCCTGGATAAACCATTTGCACTGAATCTTCAGCAGGCCAAAGAAGTAACTGACATGGCCCAGCAGCAGGACAGAGTATTTATGTTGGGGATGAATCAGCGCTTCGTGCCGGGCGCTCAGGCAATTAAGACTCTGGCCGACGACGGTGATTTGGGAGAACTCTATCATGGCAAGGCTTTCTGGATGAGAAGAAGCGGTATTCCCAGATTGGGTACCTGGTTTGGCAGCAAGGAACTGGCCGGCGGCGGCTCCCTGCTCGACATAGGTGTGCACCTGCTCGACCTGGTCCTATATATCCTCGACAACTTCGAACCAGTGGCTGTCTCCGGCGCCACCCACAGCAAGTTCGGTTCTCGCGGTCTGGGTGAAGGGGGTTGGGGACTCTCCGATCGTGAGAATATCCCCTTTGACGTGGATGATTTCGCCACTGCTCTGATCAAGTTGAAAGGTGGTGTAACCGTTTCACTGGATGTTTCCTGGGCGCTGCATCAGAGAGACAGCAATGCGATGAACGTCAATCTGTTCGGCACCGAGGCGGGAGCTACGGTGTATCCAGCGGAAGTCTACGCCTATGGCGCAAACAAGGGAGAATATCAATTGCTGCAAAATCCAGCAGCTGCTTCGCAATACGAGCATAGCTCCCGTTTTTTTAACTTCATCAATACTATCCTTGGCGAGGAACAACTTTGTGTCACCATCGAACAGGCGTTGGCGGTACAGAGCATCATCGATGCTATCTACCAATCCAGCCAATCCGGAAAGGAAGTCAGATTCGACTGACCTGCCGCCGACAATCTCATTACTAGAAGGGTATCGTGATGTCTAAACCAATTTCCATACAGCTCTACTCACTACGGGCGGAATCCAGCAAAGATTTTACCAGCGTCCTACAGAGCGTTGCCGAAATCGGTTACCGGGGAGTGGAGCCAGCCGGATTCTATGGACTGTCCATTGTGGAATTTCGTAACATCGTCGAAGACCTGGGCATGCAGGTTTCATCCAGCCACGGCCCCTGGGCTACCCTCGCCAACACCAGCGAGGTGGTCGAAACGGCGGGCATTCTCGGTCTCTCCACCGCCGGCGGCGGCTTCGCCCCGGATGACTTCAAAGACCTTTCTGCAATAAAGAGAACGGCCGACACGGTAAATGAAATGGTTGAGATTCTATCCCGGGCCGGTCTAACTCTGTTTCTCCACAACCACTGGTGGGAGTTCTGTGAAGTCCAAGGCAAGCTTGCCTACGACCACTTTGCTGAGCTCTGCCCCGACGTTCAGTTCGAAATAGATACCTACTGGGCAGCAAATTTCGGTGCCAACGATCCGGTTGAACAGGTCGCCAAATTCCGCCACCGAACTCCCCTGCTGCACATCAAGGACGGTTCGCTGCAACAGGGCAAAGCGATGGTGGCTGTGGGACAGGGAAAAATGGACATCCCAGCAATTATCGACGCGGCCGATCCGGATCTGCTGCGTTGGTTGATCGTTGAGCTGGATGCCTGTGACACGGACATGCTCACTGCGGTCGCCGACAGCTATCGATATCTGACTGAAAACGGATTGGCTGAGGGGAAGTAGTTAGTCCAACCCAAGCAACCGCATATTCAGATTCTCATCCGTATCGGCTGACGCGAAGTCATCAAATGCGCCGGTAGTTACCTCGATAATATACTCGGCAATGAATTGCGCCCCCTCTATGGCACCCACCGCACTGTCTTTGAGACAACACTCCCACTCCAGCACGGCCCAACCATCGAAATCGTTGTGCGCCAGCTTGCTGAATATTGAATTGAAGTCGACCTGGCCATCCCCCAGTGATCTGAAGCGACCCGGGCGATCCACCCAGTTCTGATAGCCGCCGTAGACACCGGATCGGCCGGTAGGATTGAATTCGGCATCCTTGACGTGAAACATCTTGATGCGCTCATGGTAGATGTCGATGTAGGAGAGATAGTCCAGTTGTTGGAGAACGAAGTGGCTGGGATCGTACAACAGATTTGCCCTGGGGTGGTTGTTCACTTCCGCCAGGAATCTCTCATAGGTGACTCCGTCGTGAAGATCTTCACCCGGGTGAATTTCATAGCAGAGATCGACCCCCGCCTCTTCAAAAGCATCGAGGATCGGCGTCCAGCGCTTAGCCAACTCGCGAAATCCCAATTCAACCAGTCCGTCGGGGCGTTGCGGCCAGGGATAGAACGTGTGCCACAGCAGTGCACCGGAAAACGTAGCATGCGCTTTCAGGCCCAGATTGGCACTTGCTTTAGCGGCCTTGATCAACTGTCCCGTCGCCCACTCGGTACGCGCCGATGGATTGCCTTTCACTTCAGGTGGCGCAAAACCATCGAACAGTTCGTTGAAAGACGGATTCACCGCAACCAATTGGCCTTCCAGATGGCTGGCCAGCTCGGTTACCTGGATGCCCATTTCTTCCATCTCGCCGTTTATCGCGTCGCAGTAATCCTTGCTCTCCGCAGCCAGATCGATATCCAGAAATCTGGCATCACCGATCGGCAATTGGATACCTCTATAGCCCAGGCCGGCCGCCCACTCGGAGATGTTCTCCAGATGATTGAACGGTTCTTCATCGCTGATAAACTGTTGCAGAAAAATAGCGGGGCCTTTGATTGTCTTCATCTATTCAATCCTCAGTTATGCGCTAAACACTCGTTTCAACTCTCAAGTATGCAGATACATTTCTCCATGGGGATCATTCATTTAGCCATCGTTTCAAGCCTCAACAATCCTGGTCCACTTTTCCGTACTCTCGGCGCTTTCGATGAGGGCCTCTAGAAACGCCATCCCTCGGACACCGTCGTCGATGGTGGGGAAATCCAGATCATCGGGATCCGGCTCTCTACCCTCAAGTCGTGCCTGCAGCACCCCCGCGAAGTTTCGGTACAGGTTGCCGAATGCTTCCAGATAACCCTCCGGGTGCCCTCCCGGTGTTCGACTGTTATACACGCTCACCGGTGCGAGATCATTGTTGGCGCCGGCGCGAATCACCTGTTCGGGTCGATCCAGCCAATTCAGTACCAGCCTATTCGGCTCCTGCTGCTGCCAGCTCACGGCACCTTGCTCACCGTAGACGCGAATATTCAGGTTGTTTTCCTCTCCTACGGATATCTGACTGGCGAAGAGAATGCCGCGGGCACCATTATCCAGCCTGAGCAGCACATTGCCATCATCCTCGAGCCGCCTCCCCTCTACAAAGGTGGTCAGCTCCGCACTCAGTTCGATTATTCTGAGCCCGGTCATGTATTCCAACAGATTTTCCGCATGGGTCCCTATGTCACCCATGCAACCACAGGCGCCGGACTGGGCTGGATCGGTCCGCCAGGCGGCCTGTTTGTTATCTTCATCCTCGAGTTTGGTGCTGAGCCAACCCTGTGAATACTCAACGACGACCTTTCTGACCTTGCCGATCCGACCCTCGCGAATGATTTTCCTGGCCTCCTTGACCAGGGGATAACCCGTGTAGTTGTGGGTCAATCCATACAGCAGTCCTGTCTCAGTGACGATTGTCTGCAGTGCTCTCGCCTCCTGCAGATTCAGGGTGGCAGGTTTATCCGACATGACGTGAAAACCGGCCCGCAGGGCCTTGCTGGCGATATCAAAGTGAGAATTGTTGGGCGTCACGATGGCGACAAAATCCATCGATTCACTATCAGAGAGTGCCGCTTCCTGGATGAACATCTCTTCGTAGTTCGCGTAGACTCGAGCCGCAGGGAGAAAGAGATCGGCCCCAGAAGCCTTGGACTTCTCCGCAGTACTGCTGAAGGCTCCGCAGACCAGATCGATCTGACCATCCAACGCAGCCGCAGTACGATGCACCGCTCCGATAAACGCATCCCGACCGCCGCCAACCATTCCCATACGGATCTTTCTCATCTCGCTTTCCCTGGCACGCTTGAAGAATTACATTATAAACATGCAAACAACTCCCGTGCGAGGATCCGAGGACACGGTTGCGGGGCAAATGAGGCTTTGGTTATGCTATGGTTGAGGGGAATCAAGATCGGGAACTTACATGAATCACCAGTGGGACTTTCCCTATGCATCTAACAGGGCTCCACTGTTCGCCCGCAATATAGTCGCCACATCGCAGCCACTGGCTGCCCAGGCCGGACTGCAGATGCTGCAACGCGGCGGCAATGCGGTGGATGCCGCGCTGGCAACGGCGATTACCTTGACTGTGGTGGAACCAGCCATGAACGGTCTGGGTAGCGACGCATTCGCCATCGTCTGGGACGGCAGTGAACTGCACGGCCTGAACGCATCCGGCAGGTCGCCCGCTGCCTGGACGCCTGAGCGATTCGCTTCGAGCGTAAAGATGCCGCTGCTGGGATGGGACTCGGTGACGGTCCCGGGTGCTGTCAGCGGCTGGGTGGCTCTTTCCGACAGATTTGGGAACCTTCCGTTTGCAGATCTCTTCGCCGCTGCCATCGGTTATGCTCAGACGGGATTCCAGGTGGGCCATAAGACCGCTGCCGTATGGCAACAGTCAAAGACGGTATATGCAGCGTTCCCCGCATTCATGCAGACGTTTATGCCCAATGGTCGGGCGCCGCAGACCGGCGAACTGGTCAGACTGCCCCACCATGCCGGCACGCTGGCAAAGATAGCGGCAAGCAAAGGTGAAGATTTCTATCGCGGGGAACTTGCTGAAGAGATTATCCGGGACTGCGAACGCCATGGCGGCGCCATGGCCTTGGACGATCTGGCAGAGCATAGGGCGCAATGGGTTACCACGATCTCGCAAGAGTACAGGGGCGTCACGCTGCATGAAATCCCGCCCAACGGGCAGGGGTTGCTGGCATTAATAGCGCTCGGAATCCTGGCATGGCGGGATATCGGCCAATATCCACTCGACTCCGCCGACAGCATCCACCTGCAGATCGAGGCGATTCGTCTGGCTTACGCTGATATAGAGCGCCATCTTGCCGATCCCGACTATATGACCCGGTCGGTGCAGGATCTTCTCGATCGTGAATATCTGAAGGAGAGGTCGAAACAGATCCGCATGAGAAGGGCATCTCCGGCGCTGTCGAAGGTCCCCGCCAGTCCGGACACGGTCTACCTTACTACCGCTGACCAAAGTGGCATGATGGTCTCCTTCATCCAATCCAACTACGTCGGCTTCGGTTCAGGAGTCGTCGTGCCCGATACAGGTATCAGCCTGCAGAATCGCGGCTATGGCTTCACCCTGGAAGAGGGACATCCCAACCAGGTTGGCGGTGGCAAACGTCCCTACCACACCATCATTCCCGGATTTGTAACCCGCAACGATCAGGCACTGATGAGCTTCGGCGTGATGGGAGGACATATGCAGGCACAGGGACATGTGCAGATGATGGTGCGCATATTCGATTACGGGCAGAACCCTCAGACTGCATCGGATGCACCCAGATGGCACCTTTATGAAGATGGTAGAGTGGGCGTCGAATCCGGTTTCGATGCAAAGGTGGCGGCCAAGTTGGCAAGACGTGGTCACGAGATTATCTACGACAACGAGGCACGTGTCTTTGGTGGTGCCCAGTTGATCAGTAGACTTGAAGATGGCTACTGTGGTGCTTCCGACCATCGCAAGGAGGGGCAGGCGGTTGGATACTGAAGAGCATAACGGCCACAGTCTGATTGGCCTCGCCATTGTGTTCACTTCTCCCAATCTTCCGACCGTAAACCGGTGATTCGTGAAAACTCTGCAATGTTATGTGTAACTAACACCGCATCATTGGCACGGGCAATGGCTGCGATTAGCAAATCGTTTGGCCCTATCGGTTTTCCCTGGGCCGCAAGATCTGCCCTAATTAAGCCAGCTTCTTCTGCGGCGCGGTCATCAAAGGCAAGGCTAGCTAAAGGGGCAAAGAACTGAGTCAGTAGTTGTAGGTTTGATTCGACATTTTGACTGTGACGAGCCCCATAGAGTAACTCAGCCTTTACAATGCTGCAGAGCACGAGTTCGTTAGGCTGGTGATGTTGAAACTTCTGGATAATGTTGGATTGAGATTGATTCAAAAGACGGATGCAGACGTTGGTATCCAGAAGAAACATCACTATTCAAACGTTTCTCGTGCTTCGTAATCGCCTACTGTTGAACGCTCGAGCGGTCCCCCCTTCCAGCTACCAAACAACTCAAAATAGCCTTCAGGCCATTGATTCCTAACCTCCCGCTCAACAAGGGCGGCAAGATATTTGGAAACAGACAAATGAGCTTGCTCTGCCTTCTTTTGAAACCGTTTTGCGAGTTCGTCGTTGACATAGCAATGCAGTTGAGACACGGTGAATTCCTCAAATATATTTGGACTATGTGAATTCTAACAGAATGAAGATGCCAGAGGCAAATCTCGGTACATTCCCGTCGAATACAGCCATTTGGGCACTCCACACATGAGCTTTGCCACGGACCACGATACGCTGTCATAACCTTTCGATGCCCATGTTCTACACACAGGTCGGACAAGACCCTGCCGAGTACGATCACTCAGCGTCGATGTTCGAAACACGGGTGGCTTGCATGTAATCGTAACCGAACGAAATGACCCGGGACGGATCGACAGGCAGCTAATCGGTGGATGCGCCCGTCACTTAGCCCTGCGGTGGGATCATATTCGGGAGATCTTTGAGGAGATTGACCTTGGGGCAGATCCTCATCCGAGAGCTGGATCTCTTCTACCTGCGGTGCACCGGGATCTTTAGTCAGGAGTGAATCCGGTTCCTCAGGCGCGCCCAAATCCACTGCCCCCAGCAGGGGATCGCCGGAAAGCAGGATCCGTTGTTCCAGGCTTTCCAATTCGAAAAGGCTCTTGCCTTTGCCGCTCGCCACTCAAGATCCTTGAGTAAACTATCAGGGTGAAAGATATCGATAACTCAAAAAAGCTAGCGTCCGATTTGGATCTTCTTAAAGCACTTTGGATCTTCTTAAAGCATTTAATACGATACGAGACGGCAATGTGGCAGCGAGCTGATGTAATGTCAACAGAAAAACCACAAATTAGAAAGGTCTTGAAACGGGTGCTATAGGAAGAGAGAACAGGTGCCTTTCCAGGTGCTTGAAGCATACTCAGAGATCATGGATAGTTGGTGATGCCAGCGCCAGCGGTATCAGAGCGTCCAAGGAGCAGCACGTTTGAACACAAACGACTCTATAAAAGCACAGTTAGCCGGGCAGTGGGCTGGGTTTGATCCCAACGAACTCGTCAGCGACGCCACCGGCAATCTTATCAGCAACCGGGGAGACTGGGATCCACCTGCCGGCATAGAGCCAAAGCGACCGCTAATACACATGGCGATCGGTATTCCCGATGCCGGTACGCTGCCGAAAGACGACTTTCTGAAATCCACCCGAAAGGTGATAACAAGACCAGGTGAAGCCGCTTTCATCTACGGTTTCGGCATGGGCTACGCCAAGCTGCGAGCGCAACTGGCGGAGCGCTACAGCAGGAATCGGGGACTGCAGGTCGACGAGGAGTGGTTTCAGCTTACCAATGGCTCCTCCGGCGCAATCGATCTCATCTGTCGCACCCTGATCAATCCGGGTGACGTCATCATCACGGAATCACCCACCTATATGGGAACTCTGCGCAACTTCCGCGGCGTGCTGGCACAGATTAAATCCGTACCGATGGATGAAGATGGGATGCTGATGGATGAGCTCGAAGCCGTGATCGTAGCAACGCAGGCGGCGGGCAAAACCATCAAATTCATCTATACCATCTCCACGTTCCAGAACCCCACTGGCGCCACCCTGTCGCAAGAGCGACGCATCGAGTTGCTCAAGCTGGCAGCGAAACACCGCGTCCTCATACTGGATGACGACGCCTACGGGGAGCTCTATTTCGGCGCCAAGCCGCCGACTTCGCTCTCCGCCCTGAGTGCTGGCCACGGGGTCATTACGGTGGGCACTCTGTCCAAAACGCTGGCGACCGGACTGAGGGTGGGCTGGATTCACGGTAGACCGGATCTCATCCGGCTAATGGGCAAGATGCGTTTCGCCATGGGCTTGAATCAGATGGTGGTCCGCTTGATAGCGGACTATATGTCGGACCGTACTCTCGACGACCATACCGATGAAGTGCGCGACCTCTACCGTCGCAAAATGGAAGTACTAACCGGCGCGCTCGAAACCCATGCCGGTGATCTTATAAGCTTCGATCGTCCGCTCGGCGGCTTCTACCTCTGGGTCAAACTTCACCAAGGTTTGACGGCTGATGCAGTCTGGCGCACCGCTACCCACGAAGGTGTTTCCACAACACCAGGGATCTCGTTTTACCCAGCCCGATTCGACCCCTCAGGGGAACACATTCGTATCGCCTTCCCATGGACGCCAATGGAAGATCTGGAAGAGGGAGCCAGACGGTTTGGTCTTGCCTGCAAACGGGTTTCCGAAGGGGAGGGTCTGAAACAGAGGTGAAATCTGGCGCCAAGTCCCCGACCAGATATGCCACGCCCCCATCCGTGACAGAATCCAATGGTGCAAAGAGGACGAGCGCATAGCGTGACGTGAATCGTACGTCTACGGGATCTCGACATCCCATTCACGCATCCTGCCTGCTTTATCTCTCCACTGAATGAGATCTCCCAACAATCTCAGTGAGCCACCCTGAGTCGAAGCCCACCAGACGCTACCTGTGACAAACCTCATAGCCAATTGCGCAGCCATGCAGTAGACTTGGACGTGATCAGGGACGAGTGTACTAACGGGCGTAACAGGGACCGGTGTGCTGAAGGGAGAAGCGCTCCGGTCCTTCCGTGACGGCCCCATTCCAAGCCCAATCTGTACGACGACCCTGTCCAGTACGACATCATACATGCCTGTGTGGGTGATCACTGAGAAGTGTCTCTGTCCGTGCAAGGCGTGTTGACTCGTAATCCGTTAAAGCAATTGCAAGAGGATTCGCTATGACTGTTTACAAAGTGATTGAGATCATTGGAACCAGCGAGAAGTCCTGGGAAGATGCCGCGAAAACAGCCGTGGAGCGTGCGTCCAATACTCTAGAGGATTTGAGAATTGCGGAGGTGACGGCCCAAGACGTGAAGATCGAAGATGGTAAAGTCGTGGCTTACCGGACCAAGGTCAGCTTGTCATTCAAGTTTAGAGAAGAGTAGCTAATAGTCCTGCTCGCAAGCCGTGCCAGCACGCATCCATTTGGGGTGTGTACTCGAACGCGTCGCCCCGACACGAGAGGGTCAGTCGGTCGTTATTTTCCATGAACCAGCTTAGCGATTGTCTCGTAGACGTCTTCAGGTAAAGGTACCAAGAACATCTTCACGGGTCCATCGACCACCCGACTGGTATGTCCGTTGCCTGCAACGGTATCCGGCATAAAGACCTAGCCGGGTCCCCACTGTCGCGTTTCGCCGTCGGTGGTCAGGCACTGTGTCAATCCTGGAATGCACCGACCGGTGCTCCGTAGACCCGGGCGTTCGCACATGCGAACGCTTGACTGGACCTCAACACATTGCCCCAAGCGTCTGTGAACTCCTCCGTTATGGGGAATTCGAATTGGTCAAAGGCAGAACCACCGTCAGCGGTTGTGCAAAAAATGCGTTACCTGCATGCATCCTCCACAAAGACGAGATGAGGCAGTTTAGCCCAGAAGCTCTCCGGCTAGCTCTGATTACGGCTGAAGTACGGGCAGTAATCCTCACACTGCAGCAAACAGATGGTTTATCATCCCTGTCCGGTTTTGCTTCAGGATCGATTCCCATGAGGTCTATTCTTTTCGTCGCGATACTCGCTGTGGGGTGCAGCTCCCAGCCAGTAACTTCCCCCTTAGAGCAGAGAACTATTATGCAAGAATCTCCCGTGGATGGCGTTAAATTCAGGTATATAGAGAGCAATGGAATTCGAATGCGAATTGCAGAGAGCGGGCAAGCTGGCCCGCTGGTGCTGTTCGCGCACGGTTGGCCTGAGTCGTGGTATTCCTGGCGTCACCAGATACCCGTGTTGGCAGAAGCCGGCTTTCGGGTGGTGGTACCGGAAATGAGGGGCTACGGTCAGACCGATGCTCCGGAGCCGGTGGCGGACTATGACATCGAACACCTGGCTGCTGACATGGTCGGTATTCTCGATGCTTTGGGTGAAGACACGGCAACGATCGTGGGACATGATTGGGGTGCTCCCGTAGCAGCGCACAGCGCCCTCAAGTATCCCACCCGCTTCACCAGTCTCGTTTTGATGAGTGTGCCTTACGGTGGGAGGGGAACTGCCTCCCCAATGCAGCGCATGCGATCTCAATTTGACGACAATTTCTTCTACATTCTCTATCACAATGAGCCTGGCGGGGTCGCCGAGGCCGAGTATGACAGTGATCCCCGCGGCATCTTGAGCAGGTTGTATCTTTCACCTGACTCTCCGCGCAAAGCACCCACTGTGACTGATCCGAAACGGGCAGCCGGTGGCTGGATTCCGCGCCTCGGAGAAGCCGAGGGATTACCCGGATGGTTAACAGAGGCAGACCTCGATTACTACGTGGAACAGTTCGAACAATCCGGATTTCGGGGCGGTGTGAATTACTATCGGAACATCGAGCGTAATTGGAATATAACCGAAGACATCACTGACCACCGCATTATGGTGCCGACTCTTTTCCTTACCGGGGAAAAAGACGTGGTGATCGGCGGCGCCACAAAAGCCATGTTGCAGGCCATGATGGCACAGTCCATTCCAAATCTTCGGGATGTCATTCTGATACCGTCGATCGGCCATTGGGTGCAGCAGGAAGCGCCTGCCGAGACCAACAAGGCCCTTCTGGACTTCCTTGGCAGTCTTTGATCCCAGTCTCCGTCGGGCCTAACGGCACGGATGCTGTATCGATTGCCAAATGGGGGAAGAACACGCTGTAACCTGCGACGTTCACCAACAGGTCGCCTCGATTATATGAGTTCGAAGTAACGCCTGTATTCCCAGTCGGAGATATCACGCGACTCCAGGTTGCCCCCTTGAGCATGAAAGGCAAGCCACTCGGAATCCCGCGTCTTTGCCCAATAGTCGATGATGTCTTCCCCCATCACCTCTTTGAGCAGTGCATCATTTCTCAAAGCGTTGACCGCCTTTGATATGGTGTCTGGAAGCCTCTCGTACTTATCCGGCAAGCCCCACGCAATCTTGCGAAATTCTTGCGGCAGTTCAAGTTTGTTCCTGAGTCCTGCGAGACCGCCGGCAATGATAACCGCCATGGCCAGGTAAGGATTCAAATCGGACGCACCGACACGATGCTCAATTCTGGTCGCCTCGGCGCTCTTTGTGATGAGCCGCAGCGCGACGGATCGATTGTCCTCTCCCCAGGTGTGGGTGATTGGCGCCGCTGAAAAGTCGGCGAAGCGCCGGTACGAATTGATCGTCGGACATAGATAGGACACTGCTGCCGGCAGTGTTGTCATGATCCCGGCCAACCAGTTTCGCAGCAGGCTGGAGCGACGGTCCGGGGAGTCGGGGTCATGGAACAAGGGATTAGCTGATGAATCCGTCAGCGAGTGATGGATGTGCATTCCCGAGGCAAGGCTCTTCGAAGGTTTCGCCATGAACGTGACGGCCATGTCCTGGTCCACAGCGACCTCATAGAGGATCTGCTTTGTGAGGACCACATTATCGGCCATTCTGACTGGATCTGACGGCTCGAGATTGAGTTCCAGTTGCCCGACTCCAGCTTCCTCGTTCCAGCTCTCCCAGACTATATCCTTCAGCCCGAGGCGCTTTGTCACCTCACGCATAAAGCTGGTTGCCTGGTAAGCGTTGCGAATCAGGTAGACGGTTGGGTGGGGTATCGTGCCGACGAGACTCAGATCACGGAATTCGTTTTCACGAAGGGCGACATAACTTGCTCGAAACAGGTAAAACTCGAGTTCACACGTTGCTCTTACCCGGAATCCCAAGTCATTTACCTCGGCCACCACACGTTGCAACGTGGACCGAGGGCAAAGCCGCAGTTCCTCCCCGTCAGGGCTTGTGAAGTTGCAGATGCAATGTGCAACCTGGGGGTCGATGCCATCGCTGACAAGCGTTTCCAAATCCGGTTTGAGCAGAAGATCACCGAGATTGTCTTCCCGTTGCGGGTGCCAATGACTTAAGTGCGGGCTTCCGGTGAGATCCATGGACAACGCCGACTCGCAGATGCCGTGCCCCATCGGTAAGGACTTGGTGAATTTGCTGCGACGGATATACTTGCCGACGCCGGGACCATCCAACGTAGTGGCATGGGTGCGTACCACTTCAACGTGATGTCGGTCGAGCCAGTCCTGAATTGCTGCTGCTTCCACTATACCGACCTGCTTAGATACCGAGTTCGCCCATCATGTGTTTCTTCGAGACCTCGGTGAGTACCGCTGTGTGTTCGAGACTGGCCAGGATCTTAATCTCCCCTCGGTACGCTCCCTCCATAAACACCATGGATCCGTTCAGTAATCTAACGAGGTTACTGGCTGCACCGTATATCTCAACATCAATGTGGCCATCGCCCATGACATACTCCCGGTCATCGTCCGTGCACACCAGTTTTACTGTGCCTGGCATGCCCGACTGAGCGTGCACCAGTTCCCAGAAACGTTTGGCCGCATCGGTCCACTTGGGGGTTGGGGGCTTAAGTAACTTTGCCACCTTCAGTGCAAACAAAGGGTGCCGCCAGCGACCATCAACCTTTGTGCTATCGTTGGTGCGGAAGTCTATATGAATGATGATCCCGGCATCGTTGGCGATGCCTCGCGTTAACGTCATCCGATCTCGCGCCAGCGCCACGGTCACCTGCTGCGGATCGGTTGTTGACCGAAGAGCAAAACTGCCTCGCATGGATGTTGCTGTCTTGAGAATGTCCGGATGAGTGAGGGCGCGCCGTAGTTGTGCGCCCATTATTTTCACGATGGGTACGGGGTCTTGTTCAAGTACAACCTGCATGAAACAGTGATTCTGTATTGACGAAGAAGTGCCTTCAGAATAACACAATTAGCAGGTCAGCACAGTTACCCGTTCAACTCACGGTCAGTTGCCAGCCTGTCGACAAAGGAGTCATCATAGGTGAGTTCCGGGTCGGATCGGACCACGCGATCCAGGGCGGCGGCATCGGGACCGATCAGAATTCGCCACTGTTCGTTGCGCACCCCATCGAGGATGATCGCTGCAGCCTGCTCTGCAGTGGTGGTCGCATTATCTCGAAAATTCTCACCCATCTCCTTGACTGCCTGACGGATTTCATCATTCGTCATACCTTCGATTTCAGTGCCCCTACGAGAAAGGCGTACACGCATATTATCGATCTCCGCATCAGGCATATCTAACGGATCGGGCCTGCCCAGGATCTTGCCGGTGTTGATGGCGATCTCGGTGCCGATGTGACCTGGCATCACCACGGACACTTTGACATGAGGGGCATTGAGCTTTAGGTCGATAATGAGCGCTTCCGAAAAGCCCTTAACGGCAAACTTGGCAGCAGAATATGCCGTATGCGGTGTCTGGTTGCCGAGACAAGCCCAGAATCCGTTCACCGAACTGGTGTTTACCATATGCCCTTCGTCACTCGCCAACAGCAGCGGCATGAATGCCCTGGCATTGTAATACACTCCATTCCAGCAGACGGCATAGGTACGTTCCCAATCCTCTCTCGTGTCATGGATAAAACTGCCGCCGCCGCCAATGCCAGCATTGTTGAAGAGCAGGTTGATATAACCCCTCGCATGCTGTTCTTCCACCTCATTCCTAAAACGCAGGACCTCTTCTTCATCGGAGACGTCACACACATGCGTGCTGATCTGAATCCCCTGGGGGGCTTCAGCCTGACAGAGCGACAGGGTTTTCTGCATATTCTCCTCGATTACATCGCACATGGCGACGTCACAGCCCTCTGCCACCAACTGCCTCGCCAGTGCTCGACCCATACCGGTTCCACCGCCTGTTACGACCGCCAGTTTTCCGCCAAAACTCTTCATATCCAACTCCTGCTGATTGTTCGGATTAAGTTGTCACATGGAAATCTTCAGGTAAAGGTATAAAGAACATCGAGACCGGTCCTTCGATCACACGGCTTGTGTGCCCCTTACCTTCGACGGTGTCCGGCATAAACACCTCGCCCGGTCCCCAGTGTCGAGTCTCGGCATCGGTGGTTCCGACCTCCCAGATTCCCTGCATCATTACACATAGCTGTCGCGCCGGTGCATTGTGCCAATCCTGGAACGCACCGACCGGTGCTTCGTATACCCGCACGCTTGCGCATGGGAACGATTTGCTGAATCGCAAGGCATTGCCCCAGGCGTCGGTAACTTCCTCGGTGATGGGGAACACGAATTCGTCAAAGGCGGAGCCGCCGTCATCGGTTGTGTAAAAGCGCGTTACCTGCATGCCTCCTCCAAAAAGTCGAGGTGAGGGTGAACGTACCTGACTAGCGGTCCAAGAGAATTAGACTGACTTCCGGTACGTAGGTGATGATGAGAAGGGCCACCAACAGCACCAGCATAAAGGGTATGGTAGCCTGGTAAAGCTCAGTGATGGATTTGTCGAATCGGTAGCTGGCGATAAATAGGTTCATGCCGATCGGTGGGGTGAAGTATCCGATCTGCATATTGGCCAGGAAGATGATCCCCAGATGGATGGGATCGATTCCGTATCCAAGCGCCAGTGGCACGATGAGCGGGATCATGATGACGAGCGCGGAGAAGATATCCAATATAGCGCCGAGCAGCAACAACAGCAGGTTCAACAGAATCAGGAAGGTCAGCTTTCCTTCGATGTAGGTCCTGATCCATGTAAACAGCTTCTGCGGCACCTCGGCGTCGACCAGAAAGTTGGTGAAGGCAAGGGATACGCCCAGAATCACCAATATGCCGCCCACCATCACCATCGCTTCGCGGGTAATGCGCGGCAACTCCGGCAAGGGTACCTCTTTCAGAATCACCACCTCGACCACCAGTACGTATACTGCTGTGACAGCCGCTGCCTCAGAAATGGCGAACAGACCACTGTAGATGCCTCCGAGGACAAAAAACGGCAGTGGGATTTCCCACTTACTCTCGTTGATGGCTGCCTTCGCTTCCTGCCATGAGAAAGACCCTTGAGCCAGTTCGATACCCCGATTCATCCAGATACTGTGCGCCGTCAACAGCAGGATCATCAGCAGCGCCGGCAACACGCCGGCAATGAACAACTCCTGAATGGTGAATGACTCAGGCAGGTTCATCTGTTGAACCAAAACGCCGTAGAGTATGAGGGGCAGCGACGGTGCTAACAGTAATCCTAAGCTGCCGGAGGTGGTCACGAGGCCGAGAGAATACTTCTGAGGATATCCCGCTTCCATCAAGGCAGGATATAGCAGAGCACCCACTGCTACGATGGTGACGCCGGACGCACCAGTGAAGGCGGTGAAGAAAGCACAGGTAACCAGGGCAACGACCGCGAGTCCGCCAGGCATCCAGGACAGAAATATCTTGGTGATGCGCACCAGCCGCGATGAAACCTGGCTCTCTGCCAGCAGGTATCCGGCAAAGGTAAAAAGTGGCAACGCCATTAAGAGTGGTTGACCAACCAGGCGATAGATCTCAATAGCGATAACGGTGAGGGGAATGTCGGTGAAGTAAAATCCCGCCATAGCAGCTAACAGGATCACAACAAACAGCGGTGTACCCAATAGTGCCAGCAGCACGATGAGAAGAGAGATCGTTACAGCCATCGTGCCCAACTAATCGTCTGCAACGCTGGCGAGGTAACCGTTGACAGTTCCCAACAGGAAACGCAACGACATCACTGCAAATGCAAAGGGTAGTATCAGTTCACAAACCCAGTGTGGTACCTGCGCGAAAGCCATACTTGGATCTTCAGACTCTAACAGAACGAATTGGGCGCAGTACCATGCAACCACCGCGCAAACCACCGAGGCAACCACGCCAACGACGGCACTCAGGTGTCTGTCTATATGCTCCGGAAGATAACGGGACAGCACGTCAATCTTGATGTGGTTGTTCTCTCTGGTGGCGACCATCGCTCCCAGCAGCGCCACCCACAGAACCAGGATCCTGACAAACGAGTCTGCCCAAAACATGCCACTATCAAAAAAGTTCCTGAGGGCGATCTGAACGACCGCAACCGTCATCATGGTCAGCAGAGAAATCACCAGGGCAGAGTCTTCAATAAGATGAATCACCCTGACGGGATGCTTGAGATCCATGATCATGACCGATACCCGTGTTCCTATTCGTTACCGCTAGTACCAACGCCCGCTCTGAATTCAGACAGATGCTTCTGCAGCAACGCGACGATTTTGCTGGACACCAGCCCCGAATTCACCAGTTTACTAATGGCTACCTCCGATTTGGACTGCCACACCAGCATGTCCTCTTCCGACGGTCTGACCACAGCAATCCGCTGGCCGAGAAGCGCATTGTATGCAGCCACATTGGCCTGCCGGACCTGCTTCCCGATTTCTGCAAAAGCCCGGCCCAGTTTGTCCTCGACAGTGCGCTGGTCCGTAGGGCTGATCTTGTTAAAGGGTTTCTGATCCATCATCATCATGGCATAGGTATACATGAAGGGAACTTCAGTGACATATTTAACCCTGGTGTGCCACTGAGCTGCGACCACGAGAACAGGGGGGGACGCGACTGCATCGATCAGTCCGGTCTGCAATCCCGGCAACACATCAGCAAATTTCAGGGGTATGGGGCTGATGCCAAACGTTCTGATGATATTGAGCACAGTTGGATCGCTGTCCGGTACCCAGGCTTTTGACTTAAGCACGTCGGCAACCGATTCAACGGGTGCATTGGAGAAAATATACGCAAAACCCATTTCGCCAAGCCCGAAAGTGATAATTCCGGCATCCTTTAGACCTTTTGCGATAATGCTATCCAGATGTTGCCTGACGTAATCCACCTCATCATAGCTTCTGAAACTTAAGGGCAGATTGTATACCTGTAAGTCGGGATAGAATCTGGTCAGACTACCTGCCGCAACCATCCCGCCGTGCAACTGGCCGATCTTAATCTTCCTCAAGACCGTCTGATCGTCTCCCTGAACGCCACCCGGATAGATCTTGAATTTGACCCGGCCTTCCGTCTCGGATTCGATTAGCGCTGCCGCAGCCCTGACTGTTTTCATAAAGAACAGACCATCCGGAGCTTCTGTGGCTATCTTGAACGTCCTGGCAAAAGCCGTTGCATTGAGTGACGTGCAGATCAAAATAGTCAGCATCAGTTTCGTGATTGCCAATCCTGTTCTGGCTGATATGAATTTCAAATCGTTGCACCCCATAGCTAATCTGTTAACAGGTTGCCAACTGGCTGAATGGTTCTAGAAATAGTCATCCGAGCCTGCCAGCAATTCCTTCGCTTCACGCTGCGCCAATGTGTTGGCCAAGGTCATCTCCGGCGCCGATGGATCAGCCGCAATGACTTCCTTCAACAAGCGGTCATGCAACTCCTTGTTGAATACCAGTCGTGCATACCTCTGCGCAAAGACGACTTTTGTCATCAGGAACTGTCCGCCGGACAGCTCGATGGCCCTCTCAAAGTGCTCTCTGCCCTTCTCCGGTTTACCGCCCAGGGATGCAGGCATGAGGGTCTCCAAACCGCCCAAATAGAGGTGGGTGCCTCCTCTATCATAGGTCTCATCCAGAGCGATCAATGTTTCCAGGATCAGGCGCACCCGGGACAGGTCAGCAATCGCGTTCCAGTCATCGCTATTGGCCTGAATCCAACCCACCCAGTTCACGCCGAGTGTATAGAAAACAGCGACATCGCTCTGCTTGAGCGTTGCCATCAGAGCGCCATAGTCCTCGAAGCTGGTCTGTCTCAGATCACAGAATCTAATGCTGTGCACGCACGCTGCCTGTTCGGCGTATGACAGCGCCTTGCCGGTGAGCAATGATCTCCTATGTTCATCGGCTATCACTTCAGTAAACGCACCGTTGAGGGTCGCTGCGGCCATCAGCATCTCTTCATTGCGGGAATTGCCCTGCAGCAGGCTGTCGATCAGAATCAGATAGGCGGGTATACCGTCTCTGATCGTTTCCGGGTCATTGCTGTTGAGTATGGTGCTGGCGAGATCATTGGCCAATCGGTTGGCGGCCGAAGACATGATGCTGGCACAACCAGTCATTGCGGCAATGACAACTCCCAGGAGGAGCAGGCGTATCGACGGTGGCAGATTCTCTCGCATGACCCAGTAGACCGCGGATTGGTGCTGAATGATACTATCACCCTGTAAACCATCGGTAAATCAAAGCATTTCGCGATTTATCCGCACCTCAATCGGCCTGCCCACGGCTGCAGGCCGGCACTAGCGCATTACCTCGCCAAAGAAGGGATTCATCCTGATCTCATCGCCGATGGAGGTATTCGGGCCATGGCCGGTGATCACTTCTGTCTGCTCATCCAGTGTAAACAGGCTTTCGACGATCGACTTCTCCAGGTGCTTGAAACTGCCCCCGGCAATATCGGTGCGGCCAATGCCGCGGTGAAACAGCGTGTCGCCCGATATCAGCAGCTTATGCTCCTCAAACCATAGGCAGACCGACCCCGGTGTATGTCCGGGGGTATGTAGGACCGCGCCATTGCAGCAGGGCAACCTGTCACTATCGCTCAGCCAGCGTGGCGGAACGGTGCCGGGTATAAAGGAAAACCCCGACCTGCTGAACTGCGCCTCCAGTCGATCCCACAAGAACCTGTCCCCCTTGTGCAGGTAACAGGGCGCAGCCGTGCGTTGCTGGACTTCTCCGAGAGCGATGACATGGTCGATATGGACATGGGTGAGGATGATCGCCTCGACCGAGACGGCCAGTCCCTCTATCTCCCGCAGTATCCGCTCGGCATCCCCACCCGGGTCTACTACCATGCCCAGTCGCGATTCAGGATCAGCGACGATGGTGCAATTGCTGTGCATGGGACCCACCACAAAACTGCTGAGAATGAGATCATCTCTGGATTCAGATGTGTTCAAACGTGATGCCCCCTGGTGATCTGGCGAACAAGCTGAACGCGCGACCCGCTATCATACTCATCATCGGACTGTCTGTGTAAACTCAGTATGCTACAATTTCGAGGCCGAAATGACCCCAACTACTACAGTCTCGACTTGAACGATCGCCATGATTGAGACGATATTCAACCGTACTGTTGCCATAAGTCTGATCGTATTTGTCGTGCTGAGTTCGATGGTGCTGTTTGTGGTAGCGCTGTTAATCTGGATGGCTACGGTCCTGTTCGACCGGCGACTGGTCATCCTGCACCGCTTCACCTGTTTCTGGGCCTACCTCTACCTGTGGATCTTTCCCGCCTGGTCTGTTTCCGTCGAAGGGCGCGAGAAGATCGATCGTGACAAGACTTATATCATGGTTTCGAACCACCAGTCTCTGGTGGATATTCTGGTGGTATTCAGCCTGTTTACTCACTTTAAGTGGGTATCGAAAAACGAGGTCTTCAGAATTCCGCTCATCGGCTGGAACATGGTGCTGAACCGCTATGTGGGACTGGTCAGAGGTGAGCAGGGAAGCATCATCAAGATGTACGAGGAATGTGACAGTCACCTGCAGCAAGGCAGCTCTATCTATATGTTTCCGGAGGGCACCCGCTCCCCCACCGGGCAGCTGCGGGACTTCAAGGAGGGCGCTTTTGTGCTGGCGAAAAAACACCAGCTACCCATCCTAACCCTGGCGATCAACGGATCGAGGGACGCACTGCCCAAAAAAAGCTTAAATTTCCATGGCAGGCACCACATGATCATCACCGTGCTGGGAGAGATTCCCTACAGTGATTTCGCTGAAACACCCGTGAAAGAGCTGGCCTACCTGGTCAGAGACAAGATCAGTCAGCACGTGGTGCCGAATTAGGTTCGGACTAGACCCCAAAGGTAGTCACTCGATCGTTCTGAATTGTACAAGGGCAATACCTTGGGGGGCTAGCAGAAGGGGCTGGGGTGTCCTTCTCGTAGCAATCAGGCGGAGCGCGGAGCGCGCGGAGGGAGACCCGAAGGGGCTCCTGACCAAGTGAGGGTAGCTGGGAGAGCCGCTACGCCGCGAAGAGAAGGACACCCCAGCCCCTTCTGCGAACAGACCTGACTCAAACAAAAGTAAGTATCGTTCGGATCACACCCAACAGCATCAATTACTGATACTGACGATTCCCCTGCAATCGGGAAAGTTTTGACACACCCAGAAGGAACGACCGGCGTTCTTGCCGCGCAACGCTTTTTTCAGGGCCATGCTGGCGCCACATCTGGGGCAGTCTCGGTTCAGGAATGACCGATGCATGACCTTATCCAACTGTTCATCGATTTCCGCGGGAGAATAGTCGGTCTCCAGAGGGAAACTGAGTAGGGGTCGACCGATCTGCGCGAATACGGTCTCCAGTAGCCAACTCCTGTGTCGAGCCCGGGGAGACTTGTCATGCAGCAGGATGCCACAAATCAGGGAGAGATTGCTCTTCTTGCAGATGACGACCGAGACCAGTTCCGCCAGCGCGGGTGCCGGCACTTTGCCCGGTGTCGCCTCCTTGACGATGTCTTTCACGGGAACATTTACATAGGCCCGGTATTGATCATCCAGGACCTCATGCAACGCGATCAGGAAGCTGCGGGTAACATCGTCAAATAGCGCCTCCTTCTGTCGGAAGGAGGCAATGTCCTCGGTTTGATAATCGGTTCCTATGGCAACCACGCGTGCCGGTACCCCAGAGGACCGTCCGACCACTCTTTTTTTGCCCAGCGCCGGAACGCCCCCGGCTGACGACTCAAGGCCCGCTTGTTGCTCACCTGTTGCACTCCAATCGACGAGATCCGCCGCCAGAAAAGCATCGATCTCTCTTCTGCGCTTAATACTGAACGCCACGGCGGCCATACCGATAAGAGCGCAAAAAACAAGGAATCCCGTCATATTGAATCAGCCATAGGAAGACACATTGGCATCCTGTTTCAAAATTATAGCAGACTATTGGGGTTACCAGATAAACATGGCCTTCCGCGCCAACTATCAGTATTCTCAGGCTGAATACGCTGGTGGGACGAGGGCAATGCAATGCGTTTAGAAGACAAGATCGCAGTGGTGGTAGGTGCAGGACAAACTCCCGGGGATACCATCGGCAACGGTCGCGCAACCGCTGTACTGTTCGCCCGGCACGGGGCCAAAGTCCTGCTGGTGGACAACCGCCTGGATTCAGCAGAGGAAACGGCTGACATGATCCGCCAAGAGGATGGTGAATGCATCACCCTGCAGGCAGATGTCACATCAGAATCCGATTGTCAGCGGATCGTTGCAACCTGCGTGGAGAATTACCATCGAATCGACATACTGCACAATAACGTTGGCATAGGACGTGGCGATGCCGGACCCACCAACCTGTCGGAAGAGAACTGGGATCGCATCCATTCGGTCAACCTTAAGGGCATGTTTCTGACCTGCAAACATGTGCTGCCGGTCATGCGAAGTCAGGCAGGCGGCTCCATCATCAACATCTCTTCGGTGGCTGCCATCGCATCCACTGGTATGCTGGCATATAAAACATCAAAGGCGGGGGTGATCGCTTTGACCCAGAATCTTGCTGGTGGCGGCGCGAAATACGGCATTCGGGCCAATTGCATCATGCCCGGACTCATGAATACCCCCATGGCCATTGAAGATTACAGCGCCGCCCGTGGCGCCGACAAACAAACCATCATCGATCAACGGGACGAACGCGTTCCCCTCAGGAAGAAGATGGGCACCGGCTGGGACGTGGCTTATGCAGCCCTGTTCTTGGCCTCCGACGAAGCAGGCTTTATAACCGGCGCAATTCTTCCCGTCGATGGTGGCCAGAGCATCCGCGTTGGTTGAGTACCCATCGATCCCACTTTGATATTCATCAGCAGCAGCTGACTGGATGCCATACCACGGATGGGTAGCGTGGCCGGATCACCGCACAGATCACGCGCGCCTTTGCATAGCAGTCAGCGTCTCGCTATGCAACGCTTTTTCGGCGGCGAGAGTACCCAGCCCATAGGGGGAGCCGAACCTAAATCCGATCGTTATGGCAACAATCGACAGGATGACGCCGGTGGTCATGAAATGGATCATTGGGAAGGCGGTACCGTCGTGGAAGATGGCAACGGTCTGTGAGGCAACTGCTGCTATGGCCATCTGCAGAAATCCGCTCAAGCCGGAGGCAGTCCCCGCCATTTGCGGGAAGACGTTAATGGCACCCGCCTGGGTATTGGGCATCGCCATGCCGTTGCCAAAGATGGTGATCATGACTGGAAGGAACAGAGAAACGGGTGTGAGAATTCCTTGCCACAGGAATGCATAGGCAAACAGCAAGCCAACCGCTGCACAACAGCTGCCGATCACGATCAACCTGTTGATTCCCACCCGTACGGACAAGCGGGAAGTTACAAAATTGCCACACATAAAGCCGAAGGTCACCATGATGAAGTACAGACCGTACTCCGTAGGCGGTCTGCCCATCACATTTACCATCACGTAGGGAGCGGCAGAGATGAAGCTGAAGAACACCATGGATGAAAACGCAGCGTGGAACGCATAGCCACAATAGGCCGGTGACTTGAGCAGCTGGCGGAAGCCGTCGACCATATCCATTACACCCGCAAACGGTATCTGTGTCCTGTTGGTCTCCTGCAACTCCCGGAGGATCAGAACGAAGACGACCAGTGATACCAGGCCCGCGAAGACAAAGGTGGATCGCCAGTCGAACAGATCTTGCAGCACACCGCCGATTGCGGGCGCCAGCATGGGCGCAGACACCAGCACCATAGTCAGGGTAGCGATTACCTTAGCGGCCTCATCCGGTCCATAGATATCACGAATGATTGCCCGACTCAGCACCATGCCCACGGCACCTCCCGCTGCCTGGATAACGCGACCGAAGACCAGCACCCAGATAGTGCCTGCCAGGATACAGATCAAGGTGCCGACAAAGAATATCAGCAAACCGAGGATCATCACGGGACGCCGTCCGTATCGATCCGACAGGGGTCCGTAGGCCAGGGTTGACAGGGCGATGGCAACCATGGAGACACTCAGGGTCATCTGGGCGACGCTGGTACTGACTGCAAAACTCGCCTGAATGGCCGGCAGGGATGGCAGAAAAATCTGCATTGAGAGAGGTCCCAATGCGGCGCAGGCTGCCAGCAGGCCTATAAAGAAGGGGGTCAAGCGTTCTGTCACGTCACTTGCCAACTAAGGACAGGTCTACCGATTGTCCAAGTGAACGGCCTGATTCAGAGTGATGACCGTTCTCTCACCGCTGCTGGCCGCCATGTAGCGATTGATGCTGGTGTAGTCCGGATTAAAGAACAGTCTGGGCTCAAATCCAATCACGTGAGCGGTCCAGACGTTGATGACTCCACCGTGACACACTACGGCAACCTTGCCTCCCTTGTTGTGAGATATGATCTCTTCAACCGTATCGACAACCGCGGTGTGGAATTCTTCAAAACCTGCCTCGTCGTTATAGTTGCCCTGCATCAAGGCCCGCCAGCTTTCATAGTCCTCTTCCTTGAGCTGCTCAACCGGAATGTAGTAACTGGAATCGCGATCATATTCCGCGATGCCGGGTCGAATCTGGATTTCCAGACCGGCAGCAGCAGCCAGCGGCTCCGCTGTCTGGTAAGCGCGCTTCATGGGACTTGCATAGATGTGATCGAAGGCCTCGGATTTCATCCAGGCCGCCATTTTAGCCGCCTGACGTTTTCCTTCTGCGGATAGAGGTGGATCTGCCGCCGTACCATCCTCGTTGACGATGCGTTTCGGCAGTCCGTGTCTGATCAGTATGAGTTCCATGGTCCTTCCGCGTCGTCCGCTGGAATAACGATATGATCGGTGACCCGAAGTGGTGGACCGGCGTAGAGACGTCCACCTTCTATATAGTATGCTGTCCCGCAATCAACTGACCTTACTCGCTGGCCTATTCCGTCCCTGGGCTTCGACTGGGCGTCCCGGTTGCTCCTCCTGGTGGGTGCCCAACCCGCGGCGTCCTCGCGCCTCGCCAGGAACGAAATATGCCGACCGAGTAATGACCACTTAATTGCGGGACAGCATACCAAGAGTCAGATTGCGTCCATCAAGACGCGGCGATAGACACGTTGTAGACACCCGCCTGACGGGCGGAATCCATCACGTGTACCATAACTTCACTGGTGCTATCGGGATGAGGTTGAACGACGACCGGAGCTTCCGGATTTTCGGCATGCAGTCGTTCGATGTTGGCGCGCACAGATCGAAAGTCCACGTCTCTTCCACGAATCCGAATCCTGTCACGACTGGTAATCTGGACGACGATGCTCTGCTTGTCAGCATCTTTGACGTTTTGATTCTTGTCCGGTGAGTTGACGTCGATTCCCAACTCTTTGACAAATGTCGCAGTCACGATGAAGAAAATCAACATGATGAACACCACGTCGAGCATAGGGGTCAGATCTATCTCGGACGGGTCCTGTCTAACATCTAATTTGCGCACTCGGGTGACTCCTGACTTTCTCTGTGACTGTTGTACGACTGGCTAGAATACCTCTGTTGATGCAAGAAAGAAAGATCAAGCTGACGTTCGCCGGGGCTCTAGCCGGAGTCGCCTGTGACCCCCGCAACGCTATGCGTTGATCACTTTGCTAACGGTGGTGTAATGCAGACCGAGGTGGTTGCCGATCTCTTGCAGCGTGTAGGTGTGATCGATATGAGCTTTCTTAATCAATTGGTTGCGTGCGCTCTTGGGTTTGGACTCCACACCCTTGAAGATCGATTTTAGACTTCGTCGTCTGGTGATCTTCTTTGGGCCTCGCCTGACCAGCCCGCCATTCAGAAAGTCCTGCATCTCCTTTCTGAATTCACTCCCACCCAGCAGTATCTGATTACTACGTTGCTGCAAGGGAGAGTCCTTCTTGACGCCGTCGCGCACATACTGCCGGTATTTTTGCTGGGAATCCCTACTGCGCCTGCCGAAGTGGGCGAGGACAGCGTCGGTGTGCAGAAAGTCCGGCGCTTTGACCAAACCTGCCATACCGCGATGACTGCTCCAACGATATCCATCGGTCGACGAGGAGCGCCCTACACGAATCGGATTCAGCACGACATGGCGACACAGAGCCAGCAAATAATTCTCTTTCTCAAACAGGACCCCCTTGAACCTGCCCCGAAACAAGGTCCCTGCCGACTGGTGGGTGCGGTTGAAGTACTGCGTGTAAACGCCGTTGAGCTGACGCATCCCCTGGGAGAGATTCGCTTTGGGAGTTTCCACGATCAAGTGATAGTGATCGTGCATGAGGACATAACTATGCAGCAGCCAATGGCAACGGTGCGCCACCGATCCCAGAGTATTGAGAAAGACCCTTCTGTCGGCATCGTTCCTGACGATGGCGCGCTGGTCAGATCCTCGATTGGACACATGGTACAGCGCACCGGGGAACTCGATACGAATTGGTCTCGACATAAAAACATAGCCCGAATTGGCCGCCCTTGCTTGCCATGGTTTTTTGAATCGTCAAGGGCAGATCAACCTGTTGCGAGGAACGGCGAAAAGTGAGCAGCATCGCAACACCGAAATAATACATGGCGTCATTGCCACTAACAAGGGTTTATGGGGAGGACGGGATTACTTTCCCAGACCTTGACGGTTCGGTTTACGATCTGTAACGTAAACCCACATTTGATGAGGATTAGGAGACGACCGATGGCAGTAGACAAGTTCCCGATCGAAGCTGGGCACGTCATGATGTTCGCCCGTTCAATCGGTGATGAAAACCAGATCTATTATGACGAAGAATACGCCCAGACGACGGAAGTGGAAGCGATCATCGCTCCGCCGACCTTCGTTCAAGCCAGTGCTCAATTCGATCCGGATTACGGCCTCAGACCAAAGATAGGTCAGGAGTGGTTCGGATCTGCCAAAGGCCCGACCGGCATCACCCCGAAAAGTGGCAGTGGCGGCGGCGGTGGTGGTGGCGGAGGAGGAGGCGGCGGCGGTCTGCACGCTGAACAGCACTATGAGTATCACCGGCCGTTACGGGTAGGTGATGTGCTCACAGCCACCGGCAAAGCGGGAGAGAGATGGGAAAAGCAGGGCCGGCGCGGCGGCAAGCTGACATTCAGCGAGTCGATCACCGAATACCGGGATCAGGAAGGCAACCTGGTAGTCACTGCCAAGAGTGTCGGAGTGCAAACTGAAAGGCCTGCAGACGCAGCGACCTCAGACAAGAAAGCTTAGGAGGTAGCCATGGCTTTACAAGCGAGTAAGTTAAAGGTGGGAGACAGCCACGAAGAGCAGGTCGTCAAGAACCTTTCCAGAACCCAGATCGTTCAATATGCAGGCGCCTCAGGCGATTACAACCCGGTACATAGCGACGAGGTCTTCACCACCAAGATCGCAGGCTACCCATCGGTGTTTGCTCACGGCATGCTTTCCATGGGCATGACCGGCAGGATGCTGACGAACTATGTTGGCGACGGGCGATTGACCAAGTATGGGGTACGCTTCACTTCCCAGGTCTTCCCGGGTGATACACTGGTGGCGAAAGCAACCGTCACCGCAATCCGAGAAGAGAACGGCGAGCAGATCGTCGATCTCGATGTTTCCACCAGCAACGAAGAGGGAATTGAGGTGGTCAAGGGATCAGCCTCTGCTCGAATCGATCCCTGATCTTGAAAACTGAAATCCGGAGCAGGTGGCACTCCCGCTTGCTCCCCTTTTCAGATCTCGTTAGTCCTTCTGCCAGACCGGCAATCTGAAGACCAGCCGCTCCGGCGGCAGACAGAGCTTTTCATTGCAGGCTTGCAGGTCCAGAGTGAGCGGCAGGAGTGTATCCACCACCCCATCACTCTTTAAGCGTCCCTTTATTATCGCTGTCCCTGTGTACAGTTGCAGAGCTTCCTGCTGAAACGCCATCTGCGCTGATTCACCGAGTGGATAACTCAACGCCTCAATCTGCCATCTTGCATCCTCCACTGTCACACGAGTGGGCACCAACTCCTCCTGGTCGACCGTGTGGGCATTGATATGCCAGTTGGGCTCGATGCGCAATTCGATTTCGAAGTCGACGGTTTGCCGTTCCACCTTAACGCTTGTGTTCGCCTGTATATGGCCATTGGCACCAAACTGTCGGGCCTGAGTGGCGCCGCGCATATATTCGTCCACACCTAGCAACATCAGCGTGAGACCGGTGGGATTGACCTTGATCAATCCCGAAAACGCATCGATCATTGCCACGATCTTCGTTTTATAGCCGAGTTCTCCGGTTCGCTGCAGCAGTTTCACCAGCACGCCGAGCGCAACCGAATTTCCAGAGCCAATTGCACCATCCATGGGGCTTTTCGGGCGGGTAATCATGGGTACGCCAGCTTTGGGAAGGCCCATAAAGAACCCGCCGTGCTCAGTGTCCCAAAAGAGATCGATCATTTTTTCAGCCAGACGTCTTGTGCGCAGCAGCCATCGGTCGTCGCCGGTCTCATCGAACAGGTATAGGCAGGCTTCGCTGAAGTAACTGTAGTCTTCAAGACTGCTTTGGGTTGAAGCCTCATTGTTCAAGATAATCCTGCGCAAACCGTGCTCGTCCGACCAGCTGTGCTGCCACAGATATTCACCTGCTGCAAGTGCAGCCTGCAGATAGTCTGACCGATCAAGGACTGACGCTGCCGCCACCAGGCTGCTGATCATCATGCCGTTCCAGGAGCTGATGATCTTCTCATCGCGCAGCGGATGGATCCTCTTTTCCCTGTGTCGATATAGCTTCGTCCTAATCTCGTCGAGACGAGCCAGAAGTGCCAACTCATCGGTGTCGTTGGCATCTGCATAGGTCTCGATTGCAGCGGGCAGGTAGAGTATGTTGTGGCCTTCAAAATTCCCGCTGTCGGTCACACCATATAGGTCCACCACCAGGTCTGCTTCTTCATCCGCCAACAGCTCTCGCAGTTGCGCCACTGTCCAAACGAAGAAAAGTCCCTCCTCCCCTTCGGAATCTGCATCGGTGGCCGAATAGAAGGCTCCTCCCTCATGACGCATATCCCTCAACACGTAATCCAGGGTCTGTTCAAGAATGCGCCGATAGAGGGGTCTGTCAGTCAGGGCGAAGGCGGCGGCGTAGACTCGCGTTAATTGGGCCTGGTTGTACAACATCTTTTCAAAGTGAGGAACCAACCAATACTCATCGACTGAATAACGGTGGAACCCGCCCGCTATTTGATCATAGATGCCACCACGGGACATTCTTTCCAGCGTTGTTTCAACTGCATCCAAAGCCCGTCGATTGTCGTCCCTTCGATAGGCATCCAGCAAGAGCAGCAGCCTGGTCTCGTTGGGAAACTTGGGCCTGCCACCAAATCCGCCATGCTCACTGTCATGCTCTGCCAACAGCTTTGCTACGCCGTCCTTGACCACTTGATGGTCAATCTGGCTTGCACCCACAATCGCCGATGTATACACACTGATCTGTTCCGATATCTGGTCCGCGCTTGCAACTATTTTTTTTCGTTGGGAGCCCCACACGCTCACCACCTGCTGCAACAACTGAAGGAAACTTTGCTTCGGGAAATAGGTTCCAGCATAGAACGGTTTACCATCGGCAGTCAGGAAATTCGACATGGGCCAGCCGCCCTGTCCGGTTATCAGCTGCACTCCGGTCATATAGATTTCATCTATATCCGGTCTCTGCTCGCGGTCTACTTTGATTGCAATGAAGTGTCTGTTGAGAAGAGCAGCGACTTCCTCGTCATCGAAACTCTCGTCTTCCATCACGTGACACCAGTGGCAGGTGGAATAGCCAATGGAGAGGAACACCGGCTTATCCTCCTGGCGCGCCTTCTCGAATGCCTCGGCTCCCCAGGGATACCAATCTACGGGATTGTGGGCATGTTGGAGCAGATAGGGTGAGTCTTCCAACAACAACCGATTCTTGTATAGTGGATGACCTTTCTCATCCAGGTGGCGGGTTCGCACGGCATAGGTTCCTCTTTTTTCCTTGAACACATCGTCAAGCTGCTGGCGAAGTGCCGTTGAATTTGCCGAACTCTGTGCAAGTGCCAGCCGCGCATAGTCACCCTGACAGAACAGACTCAATACGACGAACAGAAGGAACTTGCGCATGTCGGGTGGCTTCAGTAACGGCTGGATCTACATCGGTCCAGTCACCTTTCAGTTGAGTCACCGTTTTCGAGACAAAGGTTTCAAGCACAGCTTGAAATGCCCACACTGCCTCGCTTGCGCCAGATGACGCTGGCCTTAGAGAGATCACTTCGTCTTATGCAACGGTCTTCACGACGTGATTCGGAATCAATTCAATCGACCGAAGTCAGCAGAGAGCCGAGCCCCTCCACAGGGTCGTTTCCATCAAACACTTGAACGTATGGGCGCAGGTAATACCGTAAGCGAACAAGTGCTCAGGGACGCATGCCCCACTTCACCGGCCCTTTCAAATCCTCCAGCAGGGGCTGAATCCACTCGATCCACTCGCACAACTTAGTGCGGGTTTGGCGTGGATCGATCAGCCCGTGAACGGCGAAATTTTCCATCATTGGGAATGGTGACCGCCCTTTCGCCAACTGCTGCTCCAGTTCCCGTCGCTTTGCATCCGGGTCCGGTGCCGCCGCGATCTCACGATGAAATGCCACCTGAACACCGCCTTCGATGGGCAGGGCGCCCATCTCGTGAGAGGGCCAGTCCAGCTTGAAGGTGTTGGGTGCAAAATGGGCTGCGGTCGCCACCCCAAATGATTTGTGCACGGCAATGGTCGCCCAGGGAACCGTAGATTGCACGGCCGCCGCGACCGCCGACATGCCGTAACGGATGGCGGCTTCCTTCTCCGCCTCCGGACCGATGTAAAAGCCCGGCTCATCCATAAAGTTTACGATGGGAATATGGAACGTATCGCAGATTTCCATCATCTTTTTCGCTTTCTGTGATCCCTTCGCCGTCATCGCACCGGCATAATAGCGGCAGTCATTGGCGATCACGCCCACCACAGCCCCATTCAGGCGTGCCAGGCCAACGATCTGTCCCTGGCCATAAAGGGGCGCAATTTCAAAAAAGGACTCCAGGTCCATCACATGCCGGATCAAGTCAGTCATATCGAATGGGATGCGACTGTCGTGCGGCACGATACTGATCAACTCCTCATCCGCCCGCGTCGGGTCGTCATCACAGTGGGTGCGTTCCGGTATCTGCCAGATATTCTGAGGCATGTAACTGAGAAAACGGCGAATCTGCTCAAACGCTTCCTCTTCGCTGTCGGCAACATTGTCCACGATGCCGCTGCGGGAATGGATGTGTGCCCCACCCAGTTCCTCCTTGGTCAGGTTCAATCCGGGAAGGGCCCTTTCCACCAGTCGCGGTCCCGCCACCATAACCTGTGACGTGCCCCTAACCATCACCGAAAAGTGGGATGCCACCAAGCGACCGGCGGGAAAACCGGCCACCGGACCCATAGCACCTGAGACGACCGGCACCTCATTCATCACCTGGGCGATGATTTGGAATCTGGGATTGCTGAACACCGGGGATTCCACCACGATTGCTCTGGGTCCCTTGCCACCAGAACCGCCAACACTGCCACCACCGCCCTCTAACAGTCTGATAAACGGCACCTTGAACTCAGACGCCAGCTCCTCTGCATAGACGCTCTTCCTGAGACCGGCAGCATTGGGTGACCCCCCTTTCAGGGTAAAGTCCTCTCCTCCCACCGCAGCC
>JASMJM010000063.1 GCA_030749725.1 Pseudomonadales bacterium
GCTATCGATTAAAGGAAAAGCTAAGAGCCGGAATTATTAAGAAACCACCACAAGAGATCACTACTGACTAGACACAGGGGGGTCAATTTTGAACTGCCGGAATCAAATCAAAGGGGGTCAGTTTTAAACTGCCGTTGACACCGACAGTGCGTTGGCGTTGTTGCTCAAGGATTGTGTCGGATTCAACGAATCTTCGCTGTCGCCGGACAGGTCTCCGTCGACCGCATCGACATTGCAGCGGGTATTGAAGTCACTTGCGAGATCCGCCGTAGCACAGGCATTGGTTAGAAATGATTGGAAGTCCGGCGATGCAGCCAGAATTGCTGTTGAATAAATGAATGGTGCGGAAAATCCTACAGCAAGTTGCAGCAGTTTACGTTTGCTATCAATCATCTTGGATTGCTCCTGTATCAGCTATCTTGTAGAAGACGAAATCTCCGGCTTCATGTCCGGCGAATTTCAATGGCGCGTATTCCGGCTGTTGTACAAACCCGACTTTTTCTACGGCTCTACCGACTTCTGGCGCAACCGACTGAAATAATTCATAGCCGGTCAGGGCGCCTCTGTTTCTTGTTAGTGCCAGCAACAGCTCAGCGGCGAAAACAGAGTTGACGCCGCCCACACTATCCAGAACGGGTGCGACACCACCCGACGTGAACGCCGTCCTCGTTCTTGCACCGGAGAGAGATTCCAGCAACTTCAAGCGCTGCTTTGAAGTGATCCCGTCTTCAACGACACCCAAAGCTGACCGGGACATCATGCCTGAATAGCAGGAATCAGCGATGATGAGGAGTTGTTGAGATGGAATGATATTGAGCAGGTCGGTTACGGATATATTGGAGATCCAATTTGCAGAGTTATTGGCTTCTGCATCGACCGGAAGCCAGTGTCCCCGCCGATTTACTCGATCCAACTCACCATGGCCTGCGTAATAGACGAGCAGGTGGTCGTCGCGGGTGAAGTTCTCTTTCAGGTCATTCAGTGCGGACAGAACAGCGTAGCGATCGGCGTCAATCATGAGCGTAACGCTGAATCCGTATTGTTGCTCAAGTACTTCTGATAGCGCCTTGGCATCGTTAACAGCCGTGTCCAGATCAGGTAAAGACGCGTAGCCGTTGTTACCGATAACGAGGGCGTGATACCTGCCAAGGATTGCAGGTTTCCTGTCGACTGGCGTGCCCAGTGGCTCCCGCTTAGCGGAACCGTTTTCGGTCTCCTCGCTCGTCCCGGATTGCAGCGAAAAAGATAACGTGGTTTTGTTGTCTGCTATATCGGTAGCGACGATCTCCACTTCCTGCTGACCTGAAGATACTGCGCCACGAAACATGGAATCGCCAACGAGCCTGGCCTGTCTGCCGTTGATCAACACCTCAGAGATCGTCTGATCGCTTTTGACTTGTCCGATAACGAGTACGTCTCCCTGTGACGCGTCCCCTTTGCTAACCAGTTTCACGCCCCGCTGATTGAGTTCAGGTTCGATAATGAGAATCTTTGCTTTGGACTGCTTTTTGTTGACGCCATCCAGAGGTGAATTGACGCCATCGATTCCGGATGCCCTACGGTACCAGAAAAGGGCCGTGGCGGGATCCTTCTCCAGTCCCAAGCCCTGTTCAAACAGATATCCAAGATTGATGGCGGCTCGTGAGAAGCCTTGCTCGGCAGCCTGCAGGTACCACAACGCCGCCGACGCATAGTCTGGTGCGACGCCGAGACCTTTCTCGAATGCTTCGCCTACATAGGTTTGCGCCTGTGGGTCACCCCCTTCCGCCAACGGCAACCAGACCTTTAGCGTTGTTGCGTAACTTGCTCTGTCGAAAGCGACGTATTCGCCGCCTCGCACTTCACAGTCACTGGCGCTTGTCTTTATGGCTTTTCGAGCTGCAGCATACGTCATGTTGCCCAATCGTCGGACCTGACTTGGCAACAGACAATCCACCACCATGAATTGATTGATGTCCCTGATGTCCGCCCCATAAGATAACTTGGTGGCCGGCATCGAGAATACAGAGAACGCGAACACCAGCGCTAAGAGGTGTAGCATTGAGCAAGGTATTGGCACGTGTTTCGTAGTTACTCCAGACAAGTGGTCAGAGACAAATTCCAAATACGGATGTATAGACTTGAACAACATCGGTTGGTGGTGTCAGATAAGCCCCGGATCTTCCTAATATGTTCATCTGTCCACAATATTGGTTCACTCTGTGCAGAGCCCTGGGGAGCTCTGATCTGCAGGGCGGATCAGGATCAGGCTACCGGGCATTGAAATCACCAGTCGATACTCTTAGACTCTCAAGAAAGGGGTTGGCCTCGTCTCGGAAAAAAGATCCCTGCCTAAGAACGGATTACTCGATCGGGACACTCACATATCCAAGCAAATGTAAAACATGGGTGATGTTATTATGGATCAAGCAAAACAACCGATTTTGATGGCACTTGGCGTCTTGAGCCTATTGATTCTGGGCTATATTGGCTATTCCGTTTTTACCGGTGATGAAGAGGAGAGTGCGTCGACCACGGAAACTCCCATCGAAATCCCGGTGGCCGAAGTCGAACCGGTCGTTGTGCCTGAACCCGAGCCGGAAATTGTGCCTGAACCCGAGCCGGAACCGGTTGTTGAACCGGTTGTTGAAGCTGAACCGGAAATCTCCTTTATCCTTCCTCAGCTTCAGGACAGTGATCAACTCGTCAGGGACGGCGTTGGGTCTTTGTCGCAGCACATGGGTCTGGCAAAGTGGCTGATGCCCAGTGAACTCATTCGAAAATTCGTTGTCCTGGTTGATAATGTGGCGCTTGGCGCCGTACCACGCAACCACGTTCCGTTCCTGGCTCCCGAAGGTGGGTTCCAGGTGCAACGAGTGAGTGAACAGGACTACATGCTCGATGAAAGTTCATTCGCCAGATATGATCTGGTAACTGAGATTTTTGTATCGATCGATTCCAATCGCGCGGTAGAGTTTTATGTATTACTACGACCACTCTTCCAGGAGGCCTTCGCTGAGCTTGGGTATGAGAATAAGAAGTTCGATGATGTAATATTCTCCGCAATTGGCCGCTTACTGGAGATACCTGCCATCAGCCCCCCCATATACCTCACCAGACCTGTTGTCATGTATGAATTTGCCGATGACAAACAGGAGTCCATGAGTGCTGTTCAAAAGCAATTGGTACGAATGGGGCCAAAGAACACGCGCTTGATACAGGCAAAATTGGGGGAGTTGGCTTTCGAATTGAGAGCCGTATTGGAGGGCTGACACAACCTGCCACTTTCCAGTCGTTAGCAGTTGCTCGACTCGTTATCAAAAATGGCAGACCATGAGTCGCCAGTTTGCGGCAGATACATCGTGTTGTGCCGGTACCCTTCGCGGTTCTGCTTAACTCCCTCAAGAATGCCGATATAAAGGAATAGCGATTTGTCCTACATGGAAGCGATCATCCTGGGAATTGTCCAGGGGTTGACTGAATTCCTGCCGGTCAGTTCAAGTGGTCATCTGGAACTTGGCAAGGCATTACTGGGCGACAGCAGCATGCCAAAGGACAGTCTTCTCTTTACGGTGGTGGTTCACTTCGCTACCGCCTTGTCTACGTTGATCGTCTTCAGGAAAGAGGTCATTGAGATTCTCAAGGGACTCCTTCAGTTTGAGTACAATGAGGAGTGCGACTTTTCAGTGAAGATCGTCGTCAGCATGGTGCCGGCAGTTATTGTCGGCATCCTCTTTGCTGATCAGATTGAAGAGCTTTTTGATCGCCAGATACTATTGGTTGGCGCGATGCTGTTGATCACTGGTGTACTTCTGTTCGTTGCCGATCGAGCGACGTCTACTATACGCAAGGTAACATTTACCCATGCCGTTCTTATAGGGATGGCTCAGGCATTCGCCATATTGCCGGGTATATCGAGATCCGGTGCCACCATCTCAACCTCTGTTCTGCTGGGTATCGACCGGACCAGGGCAGCAAGCTTTTCCTTCTTAATGGTGGTACCACTGATAATCGGCAAAATTGTCAAGGATATGCTGGACGGTGGCATCACGCTTGGTGGTGATCGTCTTGGCGTGATGGCGGCGGGATTTGCGGCGGCCTTTCTGACCGGGCTGATCGCTTGCTCGGCGATGATTCGAATCGTGCAACGAAGCCAGCTTAAGTATTTCTCTTACTACTGTTTCCTGGTAGGGTTCGGAGTCATCCTTTATCGACTGACGTCTGCGCAATGAGGCTTATGGGTAGAGTTCCTGAATAAGCTCTGCCAGCACCGGATGATCAAAGTATCAGTGAACCTTTTTGACAGGTGGTAAACATATAAAGGGTATGTCTCACCAGCAGACATGTCCGGTGGCTGACCTGTCGAGCGAACTGTCGTATCCTGCATAGCCGAATGCAAGAGTGCGGGCGCAATCGACCGAAGATTCGAAACTACAAGGAGAAAAGCATGTTCAAGAGTGCCAAGCGAAATCCGCTTCTAACTGCATCCCTGTTGACAGTTGTCATGATGGCGCCCAACGCCGTAGCACACAAAGATCACGATCACTCAAAAGCCGAGGGTGTAGTCAAAGAGCGCCTGGACTTCATGGAAAACATGGGCAAAGCGATGGGTGGCCTTATGGCAGTGGTGCGAGGCCAGAAGGATTTCGATGCCGAGGATGTGATGGCCAACCTAAACGTTATCCACAAACAGTCGGGCCAGGCCATTACCAAATTGTTTCCTGAGGGCAGCAACGGAGCTCCATCGGAAGCACTCTCGAAGATCTGGGCTGACTGGGATGGCTTCGCTGAGGTTGCGGGCGGGCTGCGAACCAGAGTGGAATCGCTCAAGAGCGCGGTGCAGTCAGCAGGTACCGATGCTGGAGCACAGAAAGCAGCGTTACAACAGAATATCAGAAACCTGGGTGGTGGCTGCCGGAATTGTCATTCAGAATATCGGAAAAAGCAGAATCGGGATTGAACGCCGGCCCAAGTTTCAGGCGTGAATTCGATCCGGCTTATCTCTTGGCTGCTTGCAGGCTTGATCACATGTGGAACTGGAGTAGCCCTCTATCTATTTCTTGGCGCGCCGACGCAGCAGAGAACGCTGCATCAGATTCAAGGTGATGCAGTCCGTGGCGCGTACGTCTTGCGCCTTGCCAATTGTGTTGGCTGCCATACAGATAGGGAAGCAGGAGAAGAGGGATTCCTCTCGGGCGGAGAAGCCATAGCAACACCGTTGGGGACGTTCTTCGGACCCAATATTACTTCTGACCCGGACTACGGCATTGGCAAATGGGATCTCGATCAGTTCGCGAGTGCCCTCATAAATGGCGTTGCACCGAATGGTGATCATTACTATCCGGCTTTCCCCTTCACCTTCTACGCGCGACTCAACGATCAGGACATAGTCGATCTCTGGAGCTACATGCAAACTGTGCCGGCTGTAGGCAATCCCTCCCAATCCCATCGGATCGGCTGGCCTTTCAATCAGCGCTTGCTCATGGCCGCATGGAAAACGCTTTTCCTATCGACGAGTTTGTCGCAGGCCAACGAGTCCAGGGGTGATGCGTGGAGACGCGGCGCCTATATCGTCGAAGGACCCGGACACTGCGGAGCATGTCACAGCCCCCGCGGACCCCTCGGTAATATCGATAGCGCCAACAGGTTGACTGGGTCGACCATTGGCCCAGACGACGAAGCTACGCCCGCCATCGATCCCTTGGCACTGGCGGAGGCCAACTGGACTGCAGACGATCTGTTCTGGTTACTGCAGATAGGTGTATTACCTGACGGTGACGTGATCGGCAGCAGTATGGCTGACGTAGTAGACGATAATACCGGTCACCTCAACGATGACGATCTGCGTGCCATTGCTGAATATCTGGTCTCCCACTAACGAACTGCAAGAACAAGCGGTCAGATTGCGAGCTTGTTCTTGCGTCTAAAGGATCTTGTTCAGTGCTTTTTCCAGCGCTGCGACAGTACGATCAACATTTTGAAGTTTGTCCAATCCGAACAATCCAATGCGAAATGTCTGGAAGTCATCCGGTTCATCGCATTGCAGCGGCACGCCTGCAGCAATCTGTAGTCCAACTTGCAGGAATTTCTTGCCGGTATGAATGTCGCTGTCATCGGTGTAGCTAACGACAACACCCGGGGCTTCGAAACCTTTTGCTGCTACACTCTTGATTCCCTTTCCCCGTAGCAGTTCTCTAACGCCAGTGCCAAGTGCCTGTTGTTGGGCGCGCGCCTTGTCGAAACCGTATCGTTCAGTCTCGATCATGGCAGCGCAGAATTTGGTGAGAGCATCTGTGGGCATCGTTGCGTGATAGGCATGTCCGCCGTTCTCATAGGCCTCCATGATCTGCAGCCACTTACGCAGATCACAGGCGAAACTGGAACTGGTGGTGGATTCGATTCTCTCCCGCGCGAGCGGGCCCAGCATGACCAAACCAGAGCAGGGCGAACCGCTCCAACCTTTTTGGGGCGCACTGATCAGGACATCGACGCCGCTGGCCTGCATGTCCACCCAGATCGCACCGGACGCAATACTATCCAAAATCATCAGACCACCGACTGCATGCACGGCATCCGTCACCGCCCTAATATAGTCGTCAGGCAGAATGATGCCGGACGCAGTTTCAACGTGGGGTGCAAATACGAAGTCCGGTTTTTCCGCTTCAATCGTTGCCACCACTTCTTCGATTGGTGCTGGTGCAAAGGCTGCCTGCTTGTCGTCATCGACCCTGCGTGCTTTCAGTACGATGGATTCGGACGGAATGTTGCCCATTTCGAATATCTGGCTCCAGCGGAAACTGAACCAGCCATTACGGATAACCAGACACTTTTTACCGGTAGCGAATTGTCGCGCTACCGCCTCCATACCAAACGTACCACTGCCGGGAACGACGATAACCGCGCTGGCGTTGTAAGCCTCTTTTAGAGTCGTGGAAATATCGTTCATCACCCCTTGGAATGATTGCGACATGTGGTTGAGGGCGCGATCTGTGTAAACCACCGAGTATTCCAGCAGTCCATCGGGATCGATATCTGGAAGTAGGCCTGGCATGTTGCTCTCCTGTCTCTAAGGCCTTGGATAATACCTGAACTCTGCGATATAGGAAGTATCTCACCTCGGCCTATGTGGGTGGTTTGTTCAAAAGCACACCATTTTGCTCGAGTTTGCCGATCTCCGCGTCCGGGTAGTCGAGCCACTCTCTAAGTATCCCCGCATTGTCAGCACCCAACTTGGGGCAGGGCGTCCAATCGTTGCTGGATGCACCGTTTAGTTTGATGGGGCTGCCGGGCATGGGCGTGTCGAATGCCTCCAGTGGAACGAAAAAGCCGCGATGACGCACCTGTGGATCCGCCGTCATGTCGGGCGTCGTGTTGACCGCCCCTGCCGATACACCCGCAGCCTGTAGTTCTTCGGCCGCTTGGGTCTTCAATCTGCTCCGCGTCCAGGTGGCGATCACGGCGTCAATGGCTTCATGGTCGCCGCGTCGCTGCTCGAGATTTGCACCCGGGTCAAGACCACTGCCGATAGAGGCGCACAGAGAGGCCCACTCTGCGTCGTTGCGACATGCCACGGCAATCCATTCATCTTCTCCCCGGCAGGGGTAAACACCGTGTGGTGCCATCTGCGGATGACGATTGCCGATGGGTTCGATATTTCCGCCAAGCTGGTGCTCGATCAACCAGGGGCCACTATAAGACACGCCGGCCTCGTGCAAGGACATTTCTACTCGTGCACCTTTGTTGGTTCGTTCTTTCTGGCGCAGCGCGGTGACCACGGCAGCGGTCAAACTGACTGCCTCGATGGGGTCCATCAAGGCCATCGCCGTATTGAAAGGCTGCTCCTTACTGTAACCGGTCACATTGGTAAGGCCCGACATGGGTTCCACGCTCGGCCCGAAAGCTACCCAGTCTCGGTAAGGACCGTAGCTGCCGTAGCCTGGCATGGTCACGTAGATGATGCGGGGGTTTGTCGACTTAAGTGTTTCGTAGTCGAGCCCCAGAGATGGCATGGCTCTGGCACTGAAGTTCTCGATGATTACGTCGGCAACCTGCACGAGCTTCAGTAGCGTGTCACGACCGGCCTCGGACTTGAGATTGATACAGACACTGCGGCTGTTGCGGGCCAGCTTCACGAAAATGGCGTTGCTGTTCCACGGCTCGTCGCCGGCTTCGCCACCTATCCAACCGCCGATCGGTGTATACACAGCCTTTTGCGGGCCGCGGCCGTATGGTGCCTCGATCTTCACCATTTCTGCACCCAGGTCCGCCAGGATGCGCGTTCCCAACGGCCCGGCCCAGACGTGAGTCAGATCGAGTATGCGTACGCCGCGCAAAGGTCCGTCAGCCATCCCCTGCCTCCGGTTCCGCCAGCGTTAACTCCGGACGAGCCGCATTGTCGATTCGAAACGCCGGGCTTGGGGAGCGAACCGAGACATTCGACCCGTTTACCCGCTGCCAGAACTGGCGTTCTGCAAGATGTGAATCGGCGAGCACGTCGTCGAACGTCTGCACTACGCCGACAGGAATACGGTGCGCTGTGGCCCTTGCTCGCACCTGCGCCTTGGTCATCACCGCGATGGCCTCGCCGATAATCTCATGTAAGGGATCACGATTTTCCATGCGCAGGTTGTTGGTGGAGAACCGCTCATCGATCACCAGATTGGGTCGATCGAGGAAGACGGTAAAAGGATCCCAGAAGGTGGGTACGATGTTGATGTAGACCCAGCCATCCGTGCAGGCAAATAGGTTGGTGGGAACTGTGGACCAGTAATCACTGCCATGGCGTTGTCGAATCTGACCCGTGCAGTGCCAGAGAATCGTCGTGAACTGACTGAGGGACATGACGACCTCGAGCATGCCCACATCGATGACATTCTTCTCGTTGGCGAGACGACATGCGTTGGCGGCCGTATAGGCCAATTGACCGCTCTGAAAGTCGACGTAATGGCCAGGCAGGGTCAGTGGCGCCCGGTCCGGATCACCCATTATGTAGGTGTAACCGCCCATGGCCAGCAGGACGCTGGATGTGGCGCGCCAGTTGCGTTTAGGTCCGGTGCGCCCGAAAGGCGTGATGGCGACTTTGACGTTCGTGTCCCATGCATCAAAGCCGAGTTCCGTCAGTGCATCCGCTGTTGCCGCTTCGACGACGACCACGTCAGCGCGATTCGCCAGCTTCGTAATAAGCTCCGCATCGCTGGTCTGCAGCCTCCTCTTACCAGGATGCAGAAACAGATCGGATGCAGCAGCGCTGACCCAACCGGGTTCGGCCACAGCCGGTTCCACCCGCACAACTTCACAACCCGCCTGAGCAAAGAGTCGTCCGCAGAAGCCTGCTGCGAAACTGCCTATTTCGAGAATTCGGTCCATAGGGTCAATGGGGTGAGTTTCGCATAGAATAGGGTGTCTGCAATAAGCTGTCACGCAGTGAATTGGTGATACCACATGCTGAAACTGCCACCAACGATAGGCCGGTCTATTTCAGACCAATGCACGGTTTGGAGGGGAGAGAAATGAAGTCATTCACGCGGAGAGCCCTGCTGCGTTTTGGCGCGCTGACGGGCATGGTATCCGGATTGCCTTGGACGAAGGCAAGTTTTGCAGAAGCTGGCCCGCCTTCAGCAGGGGTCCAGCGCTACGTCACCCTGGGCAGAACCGGCCTCAAGATCTCCGATATCTCCTTTGGATCCAGCCGTTTACGGGATGGCGATGAAGATCTGGTGCGGCATGCCCTGGACCGGGGCGTGAATTACTTCGATACAGCTGAGAGCTACGGTCGCGGCAGGTCCGAGGTGGTGTTGGGAAACGCCTTAGAGGGAAAACGCGATCAGGTCTATATCGCAACCAAGATGGGGACCGGCCCCGCTACCAGCAGTCACCGAATGATGAATTCCCTGGAAGATTGTCTGCGCCGTCTGCAAATGGACTATGTGGACGTCTTCATGAATCACGCAGTGAACAGCGTCGCAACCCTGAAGAATTCCGAGTGGTTCGAATTCGTCGAAGCTGCCAAACGGCAGGGCAAGATCCGTTTCGCGGGAATGTCAGGCCACGCCGGCCGACTGGTGCAGTGTCTGGACTATGCGATCGATGAGGGTATGGTCGACGTAGTGCTGGCCTCCCACAATTTCGGCCAGGACCCGGCCTTCTATGAGGGGTTCACGCGCAGCTGGGATCTTGTGGCGGTATTACCCGATCTGCCCAGGGTTCTTGCCAAGGCGAAGAGCAAGAACATCGGTGTCATCGCCATGAAGGTGCTTCGTGGTGCCCGACTAAACGACATGCGTCCCTTCGAGCAAGGGGGCGCCACCTTCTCCCAGGCAGCCTTTCGCTGGGTCTTACAGAATTCCTATACCGACGCAGCCATAATCTCCATGACCTCCACAAGGCAGATCGATGAATACCTTGGTGGCTCCGGCGGATTACAGGTGACAGAGGAGGACCTTGAGTTGCTGCACCAATACGCCCGACTGACGGATCTAAGCTACTGCCGTCACGCGTGTAACGAGTGCGAGGGAGCCTGCCCCAATGGAGTTGCCATCGCCGATGTGCTGAGGACCCGCATGTATGCGACCGACTATGGTGATCTCGCTTTTGCCAAAGGGGAATACCGGCGACTGGGCGCCCTCGCCAGCCCCTGCCTCAACTGCGACGGGCAGCCCTGCCGAAATGCATGCCCTCACGGTCTACAGATCGACAGGTTGTGCGGTCCAGCGCACCTGATGCTCTCCTGACTTGATTCATATTTCCCCGATTCTGACCGGACGACTCGTTTGACTTGCACCACTATTCGCAATCTGTCGCCAATCTATAGTAGCATCCAAGGTTGGTTTAATGGGGAGGCCAAAAGTAGACTCGATCTGTCTGAACAATTACCTTACCTACAGATCGTCAACTGGAAACTATAATTTGAAGAACAGCCAGTTCATCGTCTCTCTCTTTGTGTTGTATCCGCTGGCTCTTTCGGCAGCATCAGATCGCCCCAACCCTCCGCCGCCACTACCCCCAACCACATTCGAACGGGCTGCCGGTGGCGGCGTGGATGCAACCAGCCAAGCCATCTTGATACCGAAATTCCCTGAAGTCGATATCGCCATCGACGGCAAGCTGAATGAGCCCTTGTGGCAGAGCATCGCACCTTACGACAATATGAGCGTGGTGCAGCCGGACTTGCTGGATCGACCTCGCCACGAAACCCGTACGCGCCTCTTTTACACCGATGACGGATTCTATATTGGCATCTCGGCACAGCAACCCCTCGATAAACTGATTCCTCGACTGAGCTCCCGTGACGGCAACCTCACTCGGGACGGAACCATGCTCTACCTGGATACGTCCGGCGAGGGGCTGTACGGGTTCTTCTTCGGCGTCAACCTCGGTGGAACGCTGATCGACGGCACCATACTGCCGGAAAGACAATTCAGCAGACTGTGGGACGGGCCCTGGTATGGCAGTGCTGCCGTCACGTCCGACGGCTACAGTACCGAGATGTTCCTGCCCTGGTCGATGATCTCCATGCCGGACCGGGCAGACATCAGGCAGATGGCTTTTTCCGTTTCCAGGAGCGTGGCTTATCTGGACGAAGAATGGGGCTGGCCCGCTCTGCCCTTCAGCAAATCTCGTTTCATGTCGGGTTTACAGCCGATCCAACTCAAGGATGTCCAGCCCAAGCCGCAGCTTGCCTTTTTCCCGTTCACGGCGACGACCGTCAATAACATGCGGGAGGAAACGAACTACCGGCTGGGACTCGACGTTTTTTGGCGGCCATCGACAGACCTGCAACTGACGGCAACCTTGAATCCGGATTTCGGAACCGTGGAATCGGACGATGTGGTGGTCAATCTGACAGATTTTGAGACGTTTTTTCCCGAGAAACGGCTGTTCTTCCTCGAGGGCAACGATATCTTCATCACCTCGCCTCGCTCCCAGAACCGTTCCACGGCGCAAACCACAGGGGCCCGCACGGTTCCCACCACGTTTTTCCTGCCACCCACGACCCTCGTCAATACGCGTCGAATTGGCGGCCCTGCCCCTGACCCGGTCATACCGCCTGACGTCACTGTTGCCGGCGTGGAATTGGGCAAACCCACGGAATTGATTGGCGCTGCCAAAGTCACCGGTCAGCGCGGCGCCTTTCGATACGGCGCCATGTTCGCGGCCGAGGAGGAGAGCAGGTTTTACGGCAGCCTCCCTGGCGGTAGTGAGACCCGTCTCATGCAGGACGGGCGGGACTTCAGCGTGCTGCGTGTTCTTTATGAGGATGCAGATCAGGGCCGGCGTTCACTGGGGTGGATATCCACGCTGGTGGCACATCCCAGTAAGGATGCCATGACCCATGGCATCGATGTGCATTACCTGAGCCCACGAGGGAATCTTTTCTGGGATGCACAGGCGATTTCCAGCCACGTGGATGGAGTCGATGGTTTCGGGGGATTCATCGATGTCAGTTACATCCCCAAACAAGGGGACTATCATCGCTTCAGCTTCGATCATTTCGATGATCAGCTGGACGTCAGCGACTTCGGGTTCATTCGGCGTAACGACGTAACCACGTTGCGCTATACGTTCAGTCGATCAACGTCCCGATCGGAAACGTTCAGGCGCGTACAGAATTCCACAAGCTTTTCCCACGAATACAACAGTGCGGGACAGATCGTCAGGAGTTCCATCTTTTACCGCAATACCCTGACCTTCAATAACCGCAAGCAGTTGACCAGCATCGCAATGTGGCGACCCAGACAATGGGATGACCGCAACAGCGACGGCAACGGTGCCTACAGGACCGAGCAGGGCGGTCTTGTTGAGCTCGCTTACGGCACCGACACCAGCAGAATCCTGAGCACCAGTATTGGTATCAACGCCATGAAAGAACCGTTGGGGGATATCTCCTATATCGGCAAGGCGGGTATCACATTCAAACCCAACGACAGGCTCTCCTTGGATCTCGACTACACCTATCGACGCACCGATCATTGGATGGTGCACTTGATTGGCTCGACCATGGGCGCCTATGACGCCATCCACGTCCAGCCGCAATTGGTCATGGATGCGTTCCTGACGGCTAAGCAACAGATACGCTTCTCCATGCAGTGGGTCGGCATCAAGGCGAGGGCGCAGGATCTGTATCAAATCCCTGTCGGCGATGGCAGCCTCACGCAGACTACCGATGGTATTACCGTGCCCACCTATGACTTCACCATCAGTAGAATCACTGCCCAGCTCCGCTATCGCTGGGAGATCGCACCCCTGTCGGACTTGTTTATCGTCTATACCCGGGGCAGCAATCTGCCCAACCGCCGGGGCGATGGATTCGATGATCTATTCCACGACGCGGTAACGGATCCTATCGTCGACTTGATTGTGGTCAAACTTCGCTACCGTTTCGGCAGCTAAACCTATGGGATGGAAGACGAGCTTCGCCGATGGGCCTGAATCAGGGCTACCACAATGCACACGACCCACGTATGATTGCAGGCAACTCTCTAAAAGAAGAGGAGGTAAGAAGATGAAACTGGAAGTTGAAACCACGTGCCCAACCCAGTGGCGGTTCGAATATCAGTCTAATGACCCGGCCCTGGATGATCTGTACGAGCGAGCCAAGAAAGACCAGTGGAATGTATCGGTAGACATCCCCTGGGATCAGGGGCTCAGAGAAGACAGTGATGTGTTCAAGCGAGCTGAAACAGCGATTACGCAAACGAAGTTCTTCAACTCGCTGACGGAACAAACCCAAAGCGATCTTCTGGCCAACCAGGCAGCATTCATGCTGTCACAGTTTATGCACGGCGAGCAGGGAGCCCTGCTGTGTTGTGGTCAATTGGTCGATTGTGTTCCCAGTATTGAAGGCAAGCTCTACGCAGCGACCCAGGTTATGGACGAGGCGAGGCACGTGGAAGTCTTTCACCGCTACCTCGGCTTGCTGGATAGGAGCTACGACATTGCCGGCGGGCTGAAAGACGTTCTGGATGCCATTCTTGCCGCGGACTCCTGGCAGGCAAAATGCGTGGGTATGCAGATCATGGTGGAGAGTCTTGCCATGGGAACCTTCCGTAACATGATGATCCAGGCGGAAGATCCCATATTGCAGAGCATCGTTCGACTGACCGCACAGGATGAGACCCGGCACGTAGCCTTTGGTATCCTCTCCCTTTCGGAAGAAATCCCCAAAATGCCGGAAGAGGACCGGATCGCACTGGAGGACTTTGCTCTGGCCGCACTCGGTATTCTGCAGGGACGCGGTGGCGGCGGCGGTGGTGCCAATGCCGGTCAGGCTGCGATTGACGCCGGCATCGATCCTCAAGAAATGAGAGATGCCATCGCCAAGGAAAGGAAGGAAGCGACCGGACAGTCGTTTAAGACGGAGCAACGCTCTGTACTGCATGAGTATATGGTGCCCAATCTGGCGAAGGTTGGTTTGATCAGCGATCGAATCAGACCCCAATACCAAGAATATGGCCTGATCCGGGAGGCGTGATCGGACAAATCAGGCTATGGGTAACACGCACGTAGTATGAGCAAACGACTGACGAAGTACCGGGTAACCGACGCCTGCATCATCTGTGGCTTATGCGAGGCAAGTTGCCCGTTCGCGGGTATCAAGGATGGCATTAGCGACCGGGGCTTCCCGAAAATGCTGATCGAGCCGGAATTGTGCAAAGGCTGTCAACAGTGTGTTCCCTTCTGTCCACTGGGTGCAATCGTTCCCGGCGTCCAGCAGGAATTGGAGCTCGCATAACTTCAGCGGATGGCAAGCCGTCATACGCCATAGCCACCATCCACACTGATCACTTGGCCGGTAATGCCGGCGGCGTCCTCGGAAGCCAATAGAACAGCCATTGGCGCTAACTCTTCAGGCTCGAGGATACGTTTCTGCAGGTTCTCGGATTCGATGCGGCTGCGCACCTCGGCAACATCGATCTTCTGCATGGCTGCCATGGCATCGAGGTTGACCAGTTGAGTGTTGGTCCATCCCGGACACAGGCAGTTGATGCTCACCCCTTCGGTCCCGAACTGGGCTGCCATGGCGCGGGTCATTCCGATCAGCCCGTGCTTCGCGGCCGTATAGGCCGCGGCGCCACCTGAGCGCTTTGCATAGCCGGACCCGATATTGATGATGCGACCGTACCGACGCTCACGCATACCGGCGAGGACGCTCTGGGTAGCCCGGTAGGCTGAGAACAGATTCAGATCGACATTGTCGATGAACGCGAACGAATCGATTTCTGCGGGGGACAGATGCTCGTCAGTTCTCGGCCCCACGCCACCCCCTGCGTTGTTCACCAATATGTCGATGGGTCCCAACTCATCTGCAATTCGATCTGCGCATGTCAGCGTGTCTTGCAGAGACATGGCGTCCGCGTGTACTGCCAGCGCCTGACTCCCCATGTTACGAATCTCGTCTGCGACTGCATCCAATTCGTTATCGCTGCGGGCACTCACGGCGACCGCGCCACCTTCTTCGGCAAAGGCCAGGGCTATCGCGCGACCGATACCCCGACCGCCGCCGGTAACCCACGCGACTCTGTTGCTCAGTTTTGCCATCGTTCCGTCTCCACAAATCGTTGTTTACTTACAGCAAGGCGATTGTTGTGTGGGGCAGGACTATAACCGCATTGATATCGTCAGTCGATACACTTAGACTCTGATGGAAACGTGCTTTGCTCGGACGATACCAGGCAGCAAGAGGAATTCGATATGGACTACGTCAATCTCGGTGAGTCAGGATTGAAAGTCAGCAGGGCATGCCTTGGGGCAATGAACTTTGGTACCTCGCAAAATGCGCCCTGTAACGAAGCTCAGGCGAAGCGGATTATCGATGCTTTCCTCGGCCAGGGCCACAACTTCATCGATACCGCCAACGTTTATCAGGCTGGTCAGTCGGAAGTCATCGTCGGACATGCCATCAAGGAAAAACGCCACTCTGTTATTCTGGCTACCAAAGCCAGGGGCCCTCAAGGTTCCGGTCCCAACGATATGGGTACGTCGCGGCTGCATCTTAATCGAGCGCTGGATGAGAGCCTGAAACGATTGGATACGGACTATATCGATCTCTACCAGATGCATGCCTGGGATCCTGACACGCCCATCGAAGAGACGATGGCAACGTTGGACAGTTTCGTTCAGGCCGGTAAAGTCCGTTACATCGGTTGTTCCAACTATACAGGCAGTCAGATAGTCGAGGCCCAGTGGGCAGCGTCGCGACAGAAGGGCACGCCTTTTATCGCGCTTCAGCCGCGTTACTCGCTGTTGGCACGTGATATTGAGGCAGACGTGCTGCCTGCTTGCCAGCGACACGGCCTCGGTATGCTGGTTTACAGTCCTCTCGCCGGCGGCATGTTGACTGGTAAATACAAGCAGGGCGAAGAACCGGCGGCCGACACACGTTTTGGCCGAAGGAACCGTGCCGGTGTCATGGGAACCCTGAACGATCGGAATTTCGAGATCGTCAATGCAGTGGAGCAGGCAGCCGGGGAAATAGGCGCCACTGCCAGCGCGGTCAGTATTGCCTGGTGTCTGACGCGGCGAGGCGTCACGTCGGTGATCATAGGACCCAGAACGCTGCAGCAGCAGGAGGAATGTCTCGAGGGTTACGAACTGGAGCTGTCCGAGATGTTGGTAAAGGGCCTGTCGGATGCATCCAGACCTGCCGGGAGGCGGTAACCATGAGTGATGGCGACCTCCCCATACCACAACTGTTGGAAGAAACGATCAGCACAGAGTGGGGCAGGCTCAGCTCGGCCGGCACCTGGTGGCGTGGCGAAGAACGGCTTGCCATTGCGCGCGCGGCGCGCGGCGCCCGTGCGGGAGAATCTGCGCAGAACAGCATCCTGTCCGATGTCGCGGTGCGGGCCGTTCGACAAATCGCAACCCAAGCTCACGAGATAGATCAAGCCTGGGTAAACAGTTGCCAGGAAGGGGGGCTCGAGCCACTGCCGATGCTTGAACTCCTGGCCGTCACTGCGAAACTCAGCGCCATCGATACATTTTCGTTGGGAGTGGGACGGCAGCTTCGCCCACTGCCGCAGCCACGCGGTGGTGAACCCAGCCAGGAAACCGTAGCCGGAGCTGAGATCGATCACGGCTGGCTTCCGACGCGAGGGCCTGCCGGTGCCCCTAACTGTTTTTCCGCTGTGAGTATGGAGCACGATGCGCTGCACGAGTTGCACTCGAGCTTCTACATCAGCCTGCCGGAAATGCGTAATCTCGAACTCGTGAAGGATCTGCACCGCAGCCAGCTCGAGCTGTTGGCAGCTAGAACGTCCTTTGTCAACGACTGCTTTTACTGACTTATGGCCCACTCAAGCATGCTCCGTAGGAGCTGCAAAGCAAACCATATGGTG
>JASMJM010000064.1 GCA_030749725.1 Pseudomonadales bacterium
GTCCATCATCGCCTAGTGGCAGTCCATCATCGCCTAGTGGCAGTCCATCATCGCCTAGTGGCAGTCCATCATCGCCCAGTGGCAGTCCATCATCGCCCAGTGGCAGTCCATCATCGCCTAGTGGCAGTCCATCATCGCCCAGTGGCAGACCTTCGTCACCCAGTGGCAGTCCATCATCGCCCAGTGGCAGACCTTCGTCACCCAGTGACAGTCCGGGTACCCCCAGCGGTAGTCCATCAGGTTCTGAGACATCGTCCGGATCACCCTCTGGTCAGGCGGGCGGGAGCGGCAGCCCCTCTGGTGGTAGGGCCGGCGTGCTGGACGTTGAACTGGACGACGTGCTGATCATCTTCGACGAGACAATTCTGGAAGCGCGTAGAAAAGCACTGGAAGATCCATCGGCACCAGGAAGCGAACCATCCGAAGATGTGGATATCAGTGATGAAGAGGATGGCGGCGGCGGTGCCGACGGTCAACCCAGCGTTGCGGTGGTTGAAGGTGGTGAAGAGGAACCGGCCGAGGGTGGACAAGAATCCTCCGGTGAGCAGGGGGAGGAGGGCGAAGAGAGCGACACCGACACAGGGGAGGAAGGCATGCCAACCGGTACGTCACCCACGGAGGGCGTTATGGTGGCAGGCGCGCCAGTGCCGGATGATATTCCTGATGGACAGGACGACGATATTGTCGCCCGTCAACTCAGAGAACTCGCCATGGCAGAAAAGGATCCGGTACTCAGAGAGAAGTATTGGGAAGAGTACAGACGCTACAAAGAGGGCACCAACTAATCGGTGACCAGCTTACCCTGGAGGTATCCATGACACGGGCATACACAACATTACTACTATCGATGGCACTGGTGGGTGGCTGCGTATCGACACAGGTTATTAAAGCTGTCGCTACCCCCGCCATCCAGGCTCAGGAGGAGATCCCCCAAGAACTATTGGTGGACGTCGGCATCACCCCCTTCGATCCCGGTATTCCTGAAGATGAGCAGGAACTCGCAGAAGACATCATCGTCCCCGATGTCAGGCGGGCAGAATCACGGTATTTCGCCTACCATCTGAAAGATACTCTGGAGTTGACCGGCAACTGGGGCGCGGTTCGCGTTACGCCGCAAGGTTCAAGTGCGGTCGACCTGATCATTTCAGGTGAGATAAAAGTCTCCGACGGGGAAGGGATCAAAGCTGACATAAAAGCGGTCGACTCGACCGGCCGGGTCTGGATCGACAAGGAGTATGAGGATATATCAAGCAAGTTTTCCTATCGTAACCAACGCAAGGAAGATCCATTTCAGGATTTCTATAACTCCATAGCCAACGACCTGCTTGCAGTTCAACAGAAACTGACCGCAACTCAGCTGCGAACCCTACGACGAGTTTCATCGTTAAGATTTGCCATCAGTCTCTCACCGGATGCCTTTGATGGATACATAGAAGAAGATTCGCGAGGCAAAGTTGCGATCAAGCAACTCCCTGCGGAAAACGATCCGATGTTGGCGCGGATCGACAAGATCAAACAACGTGAGTATTTGTTCATCGATACCCTGGATGACTACTACGCAAAGTTCTATACCGACATGCAATTGCCTTACCATGACTGGCGCGAATACACCTACGATGAAGCCATCAAACTGCAGCAGATGGAGAAAGAGGCGAAAACCAGAATGCTGGGTGGTGCAGCCATGATCGTTGGCGGAATCGTCGCTGGGCAAAAGAGCGGCACCTATGCCGGTCAGATCGGCGCAGGCGTGGCGGTTGCCGAGGGCGCCGGGGTAGTCAAAGCCGGTTTCAATAAGCGAAAGGAAGCAGAAATCCACGCTGACTCGTTGCGGGAGCTCAGCGCTTCGCTGGGAGCTGAGATAACACCCATCGTCCTGGACATCGAAGGAAAGACAATTGAGCTCTCCGGGACGGTGAGTGAACAGTATACGCAATGGCGGCGAATCCTAAAGGAAATATATGCTGAAGAAACCGGTCTGGCAGTCAAATAACTCGTGAAACTAGTGTGCTGTCCCGCAATTAAGTGGTCATTATTCGGTCGGCATATTTTGTTCCTGGCATGGCGTGAGGACGCCGCGGGTTGGGCACCCTCGCCGGGCGCCCCGACAACGACGAGCAACGCAGTCCAGGGACGAAATAGGCCAGAGAATACGGCCACTTAATTGTGGGGCAGTACACCAGGCACAACCGGACACAACTCGGACTCTCGAATTCCTTATGACACTTCAATTTGAAGAAGGGCAATCGCTTGCTGACAGATTCACGCTGCTGCACAGATTACAGGGGGCCCCATCTCACGAAATCTGGCTTGCTCTGGATGCGAGTATCAATGAACGGGTCAGTCTGAAATTCCTGCTCAACAGACTGGATCAAACTCAATACGGCAAGATCAAAGATAATATCGGCAGGATGCGCGCCCTGGTCCATCCGAATATCAGCCGGACATACGATCTGTACGATTCATCTGAAGGCCAGCAATTCATAGTCTCGCAATACGTACACGATGCTGCAGCTCCCACCCGGGGAACATCCTATCTGCAGCTACAATCCGGCAGCCATCGATATCAGCTTGAGTTGCTGTCTGGCGTACTGGACGCTCTGGAATATGCCCATGGGTTGAATCTGGTCCACGGCAACCTGAATCCATCCAACATCCTGATCGATGCATCGGGCACTGCCTACCTGACGGATTTTGGCCTCGTCCACCTGGAACCAACTGGAGAGAACGATTCCTACCAAAGCCCACAGGTGAAAGCGGGACTGGTACCGGCCAGCACCGATGACATCTACTCTCTCGGCGCGCTTCTCTACCAATTGTTTAGCGGCGTCAAGTGGGATGGATCAAGCACCTCCATGCAGACCGATATTCCTCTGCCCAAGCAACTGCAATCGTTGGTCTTGAGTATGCTAAGCGAAGCTCCTTACCAAAGACCGGCTTCGATTGGAGAAATAAGATCGATTCTGAACGACTATATCAACATCGATAGCAACATCCTTGACACCGATCCCCAGTTCAGTCGAGCAACTGGTAATACTGAAATAGCGGCACCAACTGCATATCGCCCCCTTTCAAGAAGAGATTCACGGGTCATGCCGACTTATGTCGCCATTCCCCTGTTCTTTTTTCTACTGATCGGCACAGGCCTCGTGTTTGTGTATCTCCCCGACAGTGTCGAGCCGGTCGAGGTAAGCGAGGTGGTTTTCGATCAACGGCCAACAACCGACATGACGCAACTCATCGCTCCTGCAGAGGACAATGAAGAGACCACACCAGCTCCATTTCAACTGGCACAGCTAAAGCAACGTAAGGAGGACGCGAATAGTCTTGCGGCTCAATTGTTGCGTCAGCAGCTGTACCTGGAAGATCAGGGCGTGCAGCTCTGGGCACCGGACCTCTTCGATGAAATTCAGAGCGAGGCGGAAGAGGGAGATGCATTCTTTCGTGCGGAGAGTTATGCAGACGCAATCGGCAGTTTTCAAACAGCAATTCAGATTCTGGATGAACTGGCCGGGTCCGTCGAAAGCGTCAAGACGGACAAGCTCCAAGCGGGCCTGGATGCGTTAGACAGCTCAGACTCAAACGCGGCCCTCCAAGCATTTCAAATCGTTTTGGCGATCGACCCCACAAACGGTGCGGCACGGGAAGGAGTCAACAGAGCCAATAGCCTTGATGAAGTTCTGGCGCTGGTGCAGGCCGCCATCACCCATGAGGACAGCTCTGACTTAGAAGCAGCCCTGCTGCAATTCAAACAGGCCAGCTCATGGGATCCGCGGTGGGAAGCTGCAGCAGACGGCCGCGTACGCGTCAAAGACAAAATCAGGAAGCGGGATTTTAACCAGGCCATGTCGATTGGATTTGCATCTCTCGACCAGGAAAAGTACAGCGAGGCCCGCGATGCGTTTAACCAGGCACAAAGCATCCTTCCCGGTTCAGCTGAACCTGTCGACGCTCTACAACAGATCGATCTCGCCATCCGCTTGAAACAGATCGCGACGCATCGGGGTAAGGCGTTGGCGTTTAAAGACAATGAACAGTGGCCGGAAACAGCGGCTGAATATTCGGCGGTACTGAATCTGGATCCAAGCCTGCTGTTCGCCAGCGAGGGCAAAGCCTTTGCTGTAAGCAGAGCGGCGCTCGCCGGCAGGCTAAATAGGTACATCGCCAGTCCGGTACTGCTGAACGACAACAATGACTACGAGTCAGCCCGGAAAGTGATGTCGCAGGCGCAGGGGGTTACCCAGCCTGGTCCAAGGCTCCGAAAGCAGATCTCGACGCTGGCCAATCTTATCGAATTGGCCCGAACACCTCTAGAGGTGGAGCTGAGATCGGACAAGCTGACTGACGTCACGGTGTACAGAGTTGGCCGCCTCGGTCGACTGGAATCTAAACAGTTGACACTCCACCCAGGCACCTACAGAGTCGTTGGCAAGAGAAGGGGCTACCGTGATGTCCAACAGGAGTTCACCCTGATTGCGGGGCAGAGCGCTCCGGCGATTTTTGTAAGCTGCACGGAAAAAATATGATCTCAAACGGAATCGAGTAATCAAGTCTTATGACAGCACAAAACGACAAGCTTGAGGAAGAGATGGAAGTCAGTCACTCCTCCAACAACGAAGTTATCGAACCCGTCAGCTTCACGCGGGCCACGTCAGAAGTTGGCGGCGGCGGATTCCGGATAAAGCCGATACCAGTGCTTATAGCAACTGTTTTTGTAATTCTGGGTCTCGTGGTCTGGTTCATGTTCACAGCCAAGGCAGTCAACTTCCTGATCGAACCCGTACCGGAATCGGTTCGCATTGAGGGTGGTCTCTTCAGGTATGAATTAGGCGGTCGACATCTGCTGCGCCCGGGCACGTACGTTCTGTACGCTGACAGGAAGGGTTACCACACACTGCAAGAAATTGTGGAAGTGAGTGCAGCACCGGACCAGGAGATTTCTCTCTCCATGGTCAAACTACCTGGCATTCTGACTGTGACCACAATACCTGAAGGTGGATCCGATCTGTTCGTCGATCAGCAATTTAGCGGCAAAACACCCGTCATCCTGAATGACATATCCCCGGGACTTCACGACATTGCGATTCACTCCGACAGGTACCTTCCCTACGACACTGAAGTTGAGATCGAGGGTATGCAGATTGAACAGAAACTGGATATCGAGCTTTCTCAGGCCTGGGCCGACATCACTTTAGCAACCCAGCCGGTGGGTGCCGTAGTTTCTGTGGACGGAGACGAACATGGACAAACGCCACTCATCACCGAAGTACTTCAGGGATTACATGATATCAAGGTGAAACTACCGGGTTACAAGAGCTGGCAGACGCAGATTGAGGTGATCGCCGGCGAAGCACAGACGCTACCCAGCATCGACCTGGTGAAATCGGACGGCAGGATTTCACTGCAAAGCGATCCGGCCAAAGCCAACGTGACGGTGTCAGGTGACTATCGCGGGCAGACGCCTTTGGATCTTGTCCTTGCGCCCGGTGACTATTCCCTGGCTTTGTCGAAAGCCGGATATAGCCCTGCAAACCGCTCGATCAGCGTGCAGCCGGAAGAAGACATCGACCTGAACGTTAAGCTCGAGCCGGTCCTTGCTGTGGTTAGATTGGTAGTGTCGCCTGCGGGAGCTGTCCTTTTCCTGGACGGTGAGTCGATGGGTGATCCCAATCAACGGTTGAAACTCACTGCTGCGAATCACCGCCTGGAGATTAGAAAGGAGGGGTACGCTCCCTTCAACACGGTCATTACCCCGCGTCCCGGCTTTGATCAACAACTCACTATCGATCTCAAGACAGTCGAACAAGCCAAAGCGGAATCTATTCCTCAGACAATCGTCACGGCCGAAGGTCAGGAGATGCGGTTGATCATTCCGGCCCAGTTGGCGATGGGAGCGCCAAGGAGAGAACCGGGTAGGCGCTCCAATGAAGCCCAACGTGTTGTATCTCTCACCCGTCCCTATTACGCAAGCACCAAAGAGATCACCAACAGTGAATTTCTAGCGTTTAACCTGAATCATGCATCGGGGAGTGTTGGCCGCGCTCTGCTGAATCAGGAGGAACGACCCGTGGTTAATGTCACCTGGGAACAGGCGGTCGCATACGCCAACTGGCTCAGCAAGAAAGATTCGCTGCCGTTGGCCTACCGGCAGACTAACGGCAAATGGGTGGGGGTCAAACCCCTTAACACCGGTTATCGGCTGCCAACGGAAGCTGAGTGGGCGTGGATCGCGCGCTATGCCGGAACGGAGAAAACGACCCGCTTTCCCTGGGGCGACGCCATGCCGCCAACTGCAAGGTCGGGAAACTATGCCGATATTTCCGCTCGGGATCTGGTGGCCTACCATATCAAGTCATATAGCGACGGATTTCTGGGCAGTGCACCGGGTGGCAGCTTCAGACCTAATCCTCTCGGTCTCTATGATCTTGAAGGCAACGTAGCCGAATGGATTCATGACATTTACGTTCCCGATCCTTCTCTCATCGGCGAAACCACGCTCGATCCAACCGGGCCGGATCGAGGGCAATACCACGTCATTCGTGGCGCAAGTTTTATGCATGGCCGTTTCAGCGAACTGCGCTGGACGTATAGAGATTACGGAGTGAAGCAACGTCCTGACCTCGGATTCAGAATTGTTCGTTACCTTGAGTAGTCAGGCCAGCGGAGATCCCGAATGAATTTGAAACGACTGCGGCTGACCATTTTACTCGGACTATTGACCGCCCTGCCCTGTGTATCTCAAGCAGAAGCTGCGGCAGGCGATCCTGCGGCAGGCGACCCTGCGGCAGGCGATCCTGCGGCAGGCGCACCTGATGACACCGAAGGCGGGGAAACACCTGATGGAGCAGCAACGACTGAGCCCCAGCCGGCAAGAGCAGCGACGACAAGGCGTACCAGGGCATCCGGAAATTTCAGGCCAAGTGAGGACATAACGGCGGACAATTCGGTAGCGTACCCAGTCGATATCTGATTTCCACTTCGCTCACAACGGCACCATTCACCGCACACACTACTTAACAAACTGGTCAACAATCTGGAAGAAACATGAAAAGAGCTATCCCCTTAGAATTCATTTTTCAACTCTTCTCGCTCATCATCGCTGTCATCATTACCCATGCGGTTTACGTATCGGTGATCAGGCCCAATGCCAACGCCGTACTGGAGGAACAGGCCATTCAGATCAACACCAACCCGGAATATGTCCCGGAACGATCGGTCTATGTGGTCATTCGTGATTTCGAGCAGGAGTCCTGCTTTATCCTGATGCTCTGGGCGATCGCTCTGATGGCCCACAAGGCATATATCGCCGTCCAGGAACGCAAGATGTTGCAGATGGACCTGATCTCCGTCGACCAGGGCACCAGCATTCTGCCGGAAGACGCCCGGGAGTACTCCAGGCCCATTCAGGCACTGCCGGACATCGACCAGACCTATCTGTTACCGCGCGCCCTCTTAACTGCACTACACAGGTTTCGCTCCACCCGCAACATCCAGGACGTATCCAATGCCCTGCGTGCAGTATGCAATTCGGAATCGGAGCGGCTCGATTCCGAACTCTCAATGGTTCGGTACATCGCCTGGGCAATTCCATCGATCGGTTTTCTGGGTACCGTAAGAGGCATTGGACAGGCTTTGGGCCAGGCACACAAAGCCGTACAAGGAGACATTGCCGGAGTCACGCAAAGCCTGGGAATCGCTTTCAATTCAACATTTGTGGCGCTGCTCATCAGCATACTGGTGATGTTCCTCATGCATCAGCTTCAACTTGCCCAGGAGCGGCTGGTTCTGGATTCCGAGAACTACTGCGACGCGAGATTGGTACGCAATCTGCAAAGCTAGCCAGCAGGCGTAACAGGATAAACAATGCAAAGATGTTATCAGCAAAATCAACAACTTGAGACAGCCACCAGCGGCGCGGACCTGAAGCCGGACGGCCACCAGCTAGTCAAGCGAAGACACGAGGAGATCTGATTTGTCACTTGGAATATTTGATATCAGCGACACCGGCATACAGGTGTCAGTCGGAGATAATCCGGTCATCTTAAGTCCCGGATATGCAGTATTGGACGGCGATAATCTGCTGCTCGGTGACGAGGCAATCAGAAACGCCAGACTGCTTCCCCGCTGGACCAACAACCGTTTCTGGGACCAGCTGAACCTGGATCCTTTAGCCAACGGTTCAGAGAGGATCCGGCATCACGCCGACCTGGCATTCGCTCATCTCGACGAACTCTGGCACGACGTCAAGAATCAGGTAGATGAAGTGATCCTGTCTGTTCCCGGCAGCTACGATAAGCAGAAGTTGGGGCTACTCCTAGGGATGACCAAGGAGTGTGGCATCCCGGTCAGAGGAGTGGTGGACGCTGCCACTGCCGCAGTCAGCGAGCAGCAACCCTACCGATGCGTCCTGCACCTGGATGTCCAACTGCATCGCATTGTGCTGACGGAACTGGAAAGGGGCATACAACTGCGCCGCATAGAGAATACTACCGTAACAGAAATTGGCCTATACACGTTGATGGACAGGTGGGCTCATACCATCGCCCAGCAGTTCATTCACACTAACCGATTTGATCCCATGCACCAGGCGGAAAGCGAGCAAGTTCTTTTTGATCATTTAGCTAAGTGGATAGAAAACTGCAATGCGAATTCATCAAACACGTTTGAATTACCGTTGGGGGATATAACCCACTCCGTATCCATCTCCGGCGACCAACTGCTGAAAGCCTGTACCGAGATCTACCCTCAAATCGTCCAGCAGCTTCGAACCAGGACAGCTGGAGAAGAACGAGTACAACTGTGTATTTCCCATCGGTTTCGAGGCTTCCCGGGTTTGCTCGATTCACTGGCTCTACTTGACAACTGCGATATCGTGTTGCTCGAACAGCACGCAGTGTCCAAAGGTATTCTGAAACACTTGACGGATATTCGTTCCGAGGGAGATTCACTGACCCACATAACCACGCTCCCCTCCGATGAACGGACTCTGTCGCGTCCTCTGTCCGTAGTGCCGGCTGCTGCGACCGAGACAATGTATGCGACCCATATACTGCATGGCAATCGAGCTCTACCAATCGATGACGCACTTAAACTCGATAGCCACTTTTCGGACGGAGTAGATGTGGACGAACCGCAATGTACAATCTACCGGAGAGACCGGGCGGTATTCCTGGACAACCACAGCAGCGCAGGCACGCTTATCAACGGTGAGGCGGTTAAGGTACAAACAGAACTGAAACCTGGCGATGAAATACAACTGGGTACAGAGAAACTAATCCTCATCTCAGTCGAAAACAGCCATGGCTCGTAAGAGAGAATTCACGGTCTATAGCCTGTCCTTCCTGGACATAATGTCCTGTGGATTCGGTGCAGTAATTCTTATCTTCATCATTATCCACCACTCGACCGAAGTTACATCGCAGGAGCTGAGCGTGGAGTTGATGGCGCAGGTAAGGAAAATAGAACTGGAAGTCGAGAGCGACCAGGAGAAAGTAGTTGAGCTACGCAGCACAGTCAAGGAAACTGACGATCAGATCGAGGTGACCGAGATTCAGATAGCACAACTGATCAAAACCATCAAAGAAATCCAGGTGCAAATCGCTGAACTTGAGAGCGAGGAAACCGACAATGACTCGAACATCCAGAAGCTGAAGGACGACCTGAAGAAACTGGAACAGGAAACAGGAAAACTGAAGGGCAGCCTGGAAGCTAACGAGCTTGCCGGTCGCAGCGTGCAGACCTTCACCGGTGAGGGAGATCGCCAATACCTCACCGGCATCAAAATCGGCGGTGAGTATATACTGATACTACTGGATGCATCGGCCAGCATGTTGGATGAGACCATCGTAAACGTAATTCGCAGGCGGAATCTACCCGACGAGGAGAAGGTCCTCGCCGATAAATGGCAAAGAGCGATTCGCACCGTTCAATGGCTTACCGCCAACATTCCCCACACTGGTTCTTTTCAGCTCTACACATTCAATACGGAAGCGACCCCAACCATTCCTGACACGAGTGGCGAGTGGCTGGACCTGGTAAAGGGCAGCAAGCTGAATGTGGCAGTGGAAAATCTGCAAGAGGTCGTTCCTGCGGGCGGAACCAGCCTGCACAGCGCTTTCGCAGTCATCAATGAGTTGTCTCCGCAACCGGACAATGTCTACCTGATCACGGATAGCTTACCAACCCAGGGAGATTCTCCCCCCAAGGGAACCACCGTGGCGGGTAAACAGAGGGAGCGGTATTTCGAAGACAGTCTTGAACTGTTGCCCGGGGGTGTCCCGGTAAACGTGATTCTGTTGCCGATGGACGGGGATCCACTGGCAGCGCCCAACTTCTGGTATCTTGCCCAGATCACCGCGGGCTCATTTCTGAGTCCCTCCGATGACTGGCCGTAAGATCCACCGCAGGACGAGAGATTAGATGCGTAAACGACGAGATATAGAAGGGATCAGTCTTTCTTTCCTGGACGTCATCAGCTGTGGATTCGGGGCCCTCATCCTGATGCTGGTGCTTACCAAAGTGTTCGAACCGGTGCTTATCGAAGAGACCATTGAGCAACTCACCTCCTACCTGGCCGAACTACAACTGACCCTGGTTGAGATTCGCGGCGAGTCACGCACGCTAAGCCGCGAGATGATAAGAAAGGAAGACACCCTGGAAGATGACATACACGCTCTGCAGGAACTTCAGGGCAATCTGGCAAAACTCGAGCAACGACACACGACGACGGTGGATACCACGTTTCTGGAGAATGAGATCGAAAAGAAACTCGCCACGGCCAAACAGTCGCTGACGGAAGAGATGAAGCGGCTGTTGGCTGAATACAAGAAAAACCAGGAGGACAACACCGTCGGCGGCATTCCCGTCGACAGTGAATACGTGATTTTCATCATCGACACATCCGGCAGCATGTTCGGAAATGCCTGGCCGTTGGTGGTCCAAAAACTGCAGGAAGTGCTGGATGTCTACCCCAGACTCAAAGGCATCCAGGTACTGAGCGATATGGGCAGGTATATGTTTCCCCAATACACTGGAAAATGGATTCAAGATACGCCCAGCAGACGACAGGCGATCATCAGGATGCTGGAGACCTGGAACGTACTCAGTAACAGCAGTCCGGTGGAAGGTATACGAACAGCAATCGCGACCTATTACTCACCCGACAAGAAGATCAGTCTCTATGTATTTGGCGATGAATACAGTGGCCGATCCATACAGCGAGTGGTCGATGTCGTGGATAGGATCAACAAGAAGGATGAGGACGGAAACTGCATGGTGCGCATACACACAGTGGGATTTCCCGTCCAATTCGATTATCGCGTACGAGACCGGAGGACCGGAATTAACTTCTCCGTTCTTATGCGCACGCTAAGTAGAAGGAACTGTGGCACCTTCGTTGGCTTGAACAGCTATGAATTGTAGCCACTGCCATCAGCTAACAATGGCAGTATGGCTCACCTCCTCTTCTCCCGTACTATAGTCTATTCGCTCTTCTCCGAGCAACGGCACAAAGCGTCGCTGGCGGGCTACAGTACCGTAAAGGTCCATCACCTGAACAGGATCTGAGGTCCTCGTTTGCAGCGTAGCTTTTCTCGCCGGCACAGACGATATATACGCGCAGGAGATACGCTCATGTATTAAAGGTAGAATGGTCAACCTGACACATTCAAACCAAGATCGGCGTTATCATTGTAGAGTAGCAAAGTCGGCGTCGACACCGTGGCAACAAGAAACCCTAAGGAACACGTAATGGAAGAAGACCAGCCCGTATTGATCCCTGTGCTGAAGGCACACCGTTTCGATGAAGCGGCCCTGTCCAAGTACCTGCAGCGAAAGCTGCCCGGATTCCGCGGTGACCTCAACGTTCAGCAATACGTGGGCGGCACGTCCAACCCCACGTTTCGACTCACATCCAACGACGACCGCTGGGTGCTCCGGAAACGGCCACCCGGCCATCTGTTACCTTCCGCCCACCAGGTGGAAAGGGAACATCGCGTCATGCACGCCCTGCGCGACAGCGATGTGCCGGTACCCAAAATGCACCACCATTGCGACGACCCCTCCATCATCGGTCAGGAGTTTTACGTCATGGAGATGATCGAGGGACGTACCACCACCTCGGAAATGACAACGTTCAGCCCGGACGAGCGCCGCGCTATCTACGACGACTTCATACGCATACTCGCCGCGCTGCACCAGGTCGACCACATCGAGGTGGGTCTCGAGCGGCACGGACGGCCGGGCAACTACTTCGCCCGCCAGATCGACCGCTGGTCCAAGCAATATCGTGCATCTCAGACCGACGACCTCGCCGAGATGGATCGTCTGATCGACTGGATGCCCGAGCACATCCCGGCAGGGGACGAGACAGCGGTGATCCACGGCGACTACCGTATCGGCAACACGCTCATCCATCCATCGGAACCGCGCATCGCGGCGATTCTCGACTGGGAGTTGTCGACCCTCGGCCATCCACTGGGAGACCTTTCCTACCACCCGGCCTACGCCCATCAAACAGAGTTCCAGCCGATCATCGACGAGTTGCCCGAACGCGGCATCCCGACCGAGGACGAGTGGCGGCAACGCTACTGCCAACTGACCGGCCGCGGCGACATCGAGAACTGGAACTTCTACGTAGCCTACAACCTGTTCCGTCTTGCCGGCATTGTCCAGGGAGTCTATAAACGCGCGCTCGACGGCATCGCAAGTTCGGAGCTTGAGATAGACAGCCAGCGTGACAGAGTCGCCCACTGCTCCCAAAGGGCGTGGCAGTTGGTAGAAGAGATGAGCTGACGCGCTCGAAGGACTCAAGTCACCAGCCACAAGCCGCAGGGCCTAGATGGCCACACATTTAGCACGGGCTTTCTGGGACAATTCCTCCCATTTGCGTTACATTTGGTGCATCCTGATTGAGACTTGACCCCAGGAGATGAACATGGTGCAAGAATCCGTCTATACAAAACTGGCAGAAGCGATCGGTGCAGCGGAATCCCCGACTATACCGAGACTCTTCCAGATGCTCGCTGATGAAAATGAAGCTGAGGTCATTCTGGCGGCATCTCCGCCGGCTTCTGCTGGTGAGCTTGCCGAGAAAACAGGGCTGCCGGCCAAAGACGTTAACAAGATGATGGATCCACTTTTCAGAAAGGGATTGCTGTACAAGTCCTCGAAAACAGATGCAAACGGCAGCACCCGATACTACCGGGTCAGGGCTTTACTCCAGTTTCACGACTCCAGCGTACTGGCGCCGGATGTCGATCAGGATTTTATGAACCTGTGGCGGGAATACCAGGCGAAGGAATACCCCGCATACCATAGACGGCTCGAGTCAAACCTGCAGCGGTCTTCCATGCGGGTCGTTCCCGTCAACGTCACCCTTGAACCGGACACCAGCATCGCGCCCTTTGAAGACGTCAAGCACATCGTGGCAGAGGCGCGCAACCTGGCGGTGGTCAGATGCCCATGCCGGCTTGTCGAGGGAGTTCCCTGTGAAAAACCGCTTGAAGTCTGTATCCAGGTCGACAAGGCTGCGGACTACACCTTGGACCGAGGCACCGGCAAAGGCATCAGCAAGGCAGAGGCGATCGCCATCCTCAAGCACTGCGAGGAGGAGGGATTGGTACACATGGTCGGCAACAGCCGCGGACTGGGTCACATCATCTGCAATTGCTGTGATGATTGCTGCATCGCCTGGCCCGGCCCCAGAACATCCGGTGTCAATTTTGCGGCTCCCAGCCGTTTTACCGCGATGCTGGACTCCGACACCTGTAACGACTGTGAATTGTGCTTCGATCGATGTCATTTCGATGCCATCGCCATGCGAGACAGCACGACAATCTCTGCAGAGAAGTGCATGGGCTGCGGATTGTGCGCAGTAGTCTGTCCGGAAGAGGCCATATCGCTGCAAGAAACCAGAGAACAAGCATTTGTGCCTGGCTAGGCGATGGCTGGGTGACGAGCCACTTTGACGATCGCATCGGTGGTCCACCACATGCCCATACCGCCAAACGCCGTACCACTATTGGCGGTGTCATGGTCCCGAGTCCGACGGCTGAACCACACTTCAGGTTGTACATTGAGTGGCTTCAGCACACGGGCAATCAGGTAATCAAAGGAGTCCGTGATGTCTGCGCGGCGTTTTCGCAGATATGCATCCATTGCATTGACTTGGATAAACGTGTCCGCCGTCTGGTAAACGAAAAACTCGCCGGCAGGTTTCGCATTGGGCCAAAGGAAAGCTGCTGCCAGCTTCCCATCACGATCCAAGCCCGCATAGAACAGTCCCGGTCCGGGATCTGCCATGGGCGCACTGTTGCTGAAATTTCCGCTTGCCATATCACCGATGTGATTCAGGGTCACATCATCCCACTTTCCCTTTGCCTCTTCTGCCTCGGGCAGCAGGGACGCGATCGTCTCATCGTAGACCTCCTCACCGAATTCTTGCGCCATCGCCATCAACGCGATCGCAGCGTACGCCGACTTGGCCGTCGAAAAGGAAGTCATCAGCATCTGATCGCAATAGGGATAGGGACCGTGGCGCGTCATGCAGCCGGCATTGTAGTGTCTACCCATGTAGTAGAAGCCGAATGTAGACAGGTCATGATCGGTAGGCAGGCCTGTCCTGAACAACTCGACATCCGCTGTTGGATGATCCCTTACAAAGTCACTCAACGACAAGATCGGTATACGGTTTTGCTTTTCATTCCGCCACGCGGCTCGAATCTCATCCGACCCTGGCACTTTGACAGGTTGGTACACTGATTTGCCTCGACCCCAAATGTCAGCGCGTAGAAAGTGGCAGGTTTCCTGTCCGACAAGTATTCGAGTGTCCGTGACTTCCTTGGCGTTGTATTGCATACGAATCAATCCGTTATGGCTACAACCTGTTGCGCGAAAGATCAGTGTCAGGGGTAGGCTTGCCACCGGGCCGTCCTCCCCTTGCCAGGATCTTCCGGGACTGATGAAATAGTCCCAGACGGGATCAGATGTGGTCTGTAGTCCGCGAGAAACGGGAATCAGATCCTGTCCATCGGATACGAGGGTTACCACCAAGCCCGGCAGGGCTGTAGGGATTCTAAACGAACACACTCTATGGCGAATTGCCATTTAAGCTTACACAATTTCGAAACTGGATGATCTGACAGTATGCGGTCCTCCCAAGCTGAAATGTCTGAGCCTTGTTGCATTTGGTAATTCGCGCGACAATCCATCCATGACCGCCAAGTGGGAACAGCGCTGGCATCCCCTGCGTCAGGAGTGGGTCGTTATCGCCGGCCATCGTCAGGACCGGCCCTGGATCGGTGAGACGTTACCCCGTGAAGACGCTGAACTGCCAACCTACCTCGAAAGCTGCTATCTGTGTCCGCACAATGATCGCATCAGTGGTGCCGTTAACGAAGATTATGACGGCGTTTACGTATTCGACAACGATCATCCCTGTGTGGGGCCCATGGCTCCACTCGACATTCTCGAGGCACCCGGCGTGTACCGTAATGCCCCGGCCCAAGGTCTGGCCCGCGTCGTCTGCTACGGACCAGAGCACAATCTGCGCCTCAGTCGCCTGTCAGTGGAGAGCATCGCCATGCTGCTTCGCACGTGGCAGGCGCAATACCGTGAACTCAGCGCACGTTCCGAAGTCGCACACGTCCTGATATTTGAGAACAACGGTGACGTCGTTGGGGTACCGAACCCGCACCCCCACTGCCAGATCTACGCCACCAACTTTGTCTTCAAGACCACCGAAGTCGAGTTGTCAGCCAGCGTTGAGCACTTGGCAGCGACCGGTCACGGCCTTTTTCACCGGCGGCGGATCCGGCGGAACAGTCGCCATCCTCGGCGCCGCCAATGCCGGTAGTCAAGTGCAGCAGATCGCCGAAACGTACGCCGCATCCAGCTGTCAACAACCTTACGTCTTCACCGGCTCCAGTCTCGGTGCTGACCGCTTTGGCATCCTGCGACTGGAACCGCTGGTCTGATTGCCTATACGACATCACTCCACCGATCGGTCGGTCTCCTGAGCCATAGCAGATATGTTGCCTCGACATACTTGATATGGAACGCGCATGTGATGTCCATCATGGAGGAGCGTAAGCGGTGGGTGTAAAGTAACTTATGCACACCCACATGCCGAGCGTGAGGCAGATGGCAGAAACTGCACCGGACGCATCAGGCAAAGTGTGTCCGGTGTGATTTGCGCGTGAGTTGACACAAGGAGAGTGCTATGAAAATCGGAAAAGCAGCGCTGATTGTCGCGATCATCGTGGTTTCCGTTGTCACCGATGGTTGCGCCCACAGAAACTTCGGTGTTGGTTCTGCGGTATTGAATTGCTGTTCGGACAACGAACCTTATACCAGCTTCAGCCTGACACTCATGGACCTACCAGAGTTCCTGAAGACCACGATGGAGGAGGAGTTCACCATCGCGTTCGGGAAGAAGGGAATGCATCGAGATGAAGCTCGTCGCGACCTGATCGTTGAGTTGAAGGCAATGCAGACGAATCTAAATAAGCCCGTCGTCAAGGATCAATTTTCCACACATCTTGCGCCGGGAGATAATCTGCGCTTTCAGGCAGACATGTTGATCGAAATGTATGATTCTGCAACTAACAAGTTAATCTGGTCTGGCAGCATAGGCCGAATACATGACGTGGTTCCAGGCGAACGGATGCAAATGGAAAAGGCAAGGACAGCTATCGCTTCGGCGTTTGAAGAAGTACTCGAGCACTATCCGATGAGCAAGCGTTGATTCGTTCCTGGAATCAACTCACTTCTCCAGGACTTCCGGCAAACTCGATGTAGATGCGAGTGTTGACAAGTATCCCAACCGTTTTAACAGATCTTTAATGTTTAATTATCAACGCATTACAGGTATAATACTGTACTTACATCCAGTATTCAAGAAGGCCATAACACCATGCTATGCACCGCTCATCAAGCCCGCTGTATGCCCCTTAGCAACCAGGATCTGATCCATGAAATGACCCGATCCGCAGCCTTTCTCAACGCGGTCAACTGGCACTTTATCGACCTGCTCGGTGAATTCGATCAGCGGGGTGTCTGGCGCGACGGCGGCTACAGCAGTCTCGTCAACTGGTTGGACCATCGTTGCGGTATGGGGGCGGGTGCAGCCAGGGAACGAATCCGCGTGGCGAGAAAACTGCGCGACCTGAAGCGGATCGATCACGCCTTCGAAACGGGACAGATCAGCTACTCCAAGGTCAGAGCCATCACCCGCGCGGCAACCCCGCAGACCGAGAGAACGCTGCTAAAGATGGCTTGCCACTGCAGTGCCAGAGAGTTGGAAAGCCTGGTTCGCACCTATGAAAAAACGGGTGTCAACCGTGGTGACAGAAATGATGACACGGAGAAGCGCTTTCTGGAGTGGTATTACGATGAAGAGGGTATGCTGGTCCTTACCGCCAGGCTACCGGCCGATCTAGGGGCTGTGGTGGTGAAAGCGCTGGATAAGGCAGTGGATATCAGACAGGAGGAGAGGGACGAGTACTTTGAGCATATCTACTTCTCGTCGTTGAGCGGTGAGTCGGATTCAGAAGCGGGTTCCGCTGCTTGCTCAGAACCTATCGGTTCAAACGAGGTATCCCGGGTTGATTCAGCAGGATGCCAATCAGAACACGTCCGGATAGACAGTTCAGCAGAGCTTACGTCAGCAAATGAGGGGCCTGATCATCAAGAGGAACCGGCACTTGAGCCTTCAGATCCGGATACTCCATGCGTGTCCAGGGAATCACGGTTAGAGGAAAATGTTTCCGCTGAAACATTGCGCCTTCTGCTCACCGGTATGTCGGAACCCAGGCAGTTATTGGCGGACGGCTTGTGTGATATCGTAGAACACTGGCTGGCAACCGCCGACAAAGGTGCTAAGAGGCGAGCTAACCATCAACGCTACGAGGTGGTGCTGCATATCGATCGCAACGAGCTGGCATCGGCTGCTCCCTCCCCGCGATATTACCTTGAGCGGGATACCGCGATCACGCAAGAGACCGGTCGCCGAATCGCCTGTGATGCGGATGTCAGCGAACACATCGAAGATGACCAGGGGATGCTCCTGAAACTCGGCCGCAAGCACAGAATCGTGCCACCGCTCCTGCTGAAGGCGCTGAAACGCAGAGACAAATCCTGCCGTTTTCCCGGCTGCGGTTATGCCAGACACTTGGCAGCCCACCACATCAGGCACTGGATCGATGGTGGGGAGACCAACGCTGACAACATCCTTATGCTGTGCAATCGGCATCACGCGCTGCTGCATGACGGACACTATTCCATCCGGGTGCACGAGAATGGCAAGGTAGTCTTTTACGACCGGCACAACGAGGTGATTGAACCGGTCATCTTCCCGCAATTCCCGGACTCGCCGCGGAATTTCAACGGGCTCAACGTCACGCTCCCACCTTCAGTCCCCGTATTGCATCCGTCTCCCTTGGACCGGAACAGCGAACGGGATCTGGTGAAGATGCTGCACTTCCGAGAGCAGTGGGGTAGGCAGAAACCGGAGCGGATGTGGGATCAGATGATGCGCACGTTTGCTGGGAAGAGATCTTGACCCCATGACCCTGACACCTACGTCAACATCATGACGCACAACTATTTTCGGTGCTGAGACGAGACGAAATTGAGTAATAAGCACGTGACATGGTGAGTAATCTGGTCGGTGCCGGCCATGTTGATGCTTCCATGCTCGAAAACACCGGAACCAGACTCTCTCGATTGATCAGCTTCGCAGAGTGCAGACTTAGCCAATCTGCCTCGAAGATTTGATCAGAGGCCATTTCATGGAGTTGCTGAACCATCAAAACGCCGCTTACCCCTCGGTACCCGACATGGGAGCCAAGGGGATTCACATGACCAATTTCGCCGGTTACGACCCACAGCGGACCTCAGATAGCCAGAAGCTGCAAACACCTAAATCAGCGACGCAGCTTGCTGCGTCCTCGGCCGAGGCGCGTAGCGCCGAAGGTCCGGCCCGCAGGGCGAGCATGTCTGCCTTTGTTAAGCATTTTTTGCAGCCTTGATTGACGTAAACCAACCATTTGAGACTGGCAAGAACATTAATATAAGCGAAGCTACTTGCGACAGTGCCTGAAGAGCGCTACCGATTAGCACCATAATACTTCTCTCTGCTTCAGCTGGCATTAGAAGAATCGCTGGATATAGGCCAATTATGGCCATAATTGCAAATGTAATGCGTGCCCAGTTACGACCCACCCATATTTTGTATGCTAAGAAAAGCGTGATGCCAAAGGTGAATGCAATTGTTATTACTGTGTTTTGAATTGGCCCAAGCGATAATAGGAAGTCATAATCTAATGCAATTTTGAATGGACCCACAAAAAGTGAAAAGGCAATTAAAATCACTGCATGCTTAATGTATTTTGGTTTTTCCGGCAGATCCATTATCTCTCCTTGATGCTTAACTACTAATTCTGTTTAACTGTGACATATATCCAATTGCCTCCTATTTCTGTAAAGGAAGCAACCAATTGATTGGAATCCTTTCAACATCAATATGTTAGAAACACTATTCCAATCAACATCACAAATCAATGTATCAGCGCCATGTATCTGGATTGCACTTATTTCCAGTGTCGTGAAAAAGAGTGGCGGAACATACACACATTCTTCAGTAGGTTATGTGATGTCATGGTGCAATTCCAGCATATACATGGTTCAGTGCCTCTGAATTCCGGAAACACCTGTGCATTTACCCGGATTATCAAGGTCGGCTTATGGCCGAAAGAACCGGCACAAGAAGGTTCGTTTTAGTCTGCATTTGCGTCCGCACCACCCGCCAAAGCGGCGCTGAACTGGGACGCGATACCACGTTGCTCTTTCGGCCAATGGTCGCTGGAATCTCCAGTTTTGGTGGTTTTGAAATGTCCGCTTCGGCTCAAATTTGCTATTAAACAACTGTTATCTTGACTAATCAGGCCGATCTCCGCTGTGTGCCACGAGCAGCCGTTTCTCTTGTATCTGAGTTTAACACCCCTGGACCGGCGTGCTTTGAATACATCTATCGCTACGTTAATATGAACCGGCCAAGAATAATAAGGAAGAAGGCGTGGACAAGCCCTTCCCAGCCTATAGAGGCGATGATCCCTACATCTTCGTGTGCTACGCCCATGACGATGACGAGACCGTCTATCCTGAGATCCAGTGGCTGCATGATCAAGGTTTCAATATATGGTACGACGAAGGGATCAGTCCAGGTGCCAGTTGGCGGAATGAGCTGGCTGATTCTATAGATGGATCTCATCTCTTTTTGTACTTTATTACACCCCAATCAATTGGATCGAAAAACTGCCAGAAAGAGGTCAATTTTGCTGTTGAGCATGAGAAACCTTTTATTGCTGTTCACCTGACGCAGACAGCTCTTCCCTCAGGTATGGAACTTACGCTTAGCGATATCCAAGCCATCTTGAAATACGAGCTAACCGAGCAGCAGTATGGAGACAAGCTAGTCTCGGGTGTATCGAGTCATCTAGAGCAGGTGCTGACACCTGCAACAGCAACCAGCAGTTCAGCCAAACCCATCATGACTGGCTCTCATCCGGGAATCATCGCCGAACTCAAACGTCGCCATGTGTTTCGTGTGGGCATTGGTTATGTGGTGATCGCGTGGATCGTGCTGCAGATTGCAGACGTATTCTTCCCTGCGTTGAACCTACCTTACTGGACTGTTCGGTTAGTCGCGGGCCTCCTCGTGCTGGGGTTCCCCATCGCGTTGTTCCTCGCATGGGCCTACGAGTTGACGTCCGAGGGGATGAAGCCAACCCACACCATTTACTCGGATGACGCCAGCAACCAGGCAAAGGATCTGGGAATAAGCGATACGCCGATGAGGCCAACTCGCCGTAAAGTAGCTGTGCTCATAACAGTCGGGGTGGTCGCAATTGGCGTTACGCTCTTTGCCGTAGAAAGGACCAGAACGTGGATGATCCAGGCAGCACTCGACATAGCGTTTTACGCCGCCAAGGCTTTCCCGTACAAGTTGGAGAGAGAGCTTAGCATTGCCGTTCTGCCCTTCGTCAACATGAGTAGCGACAAGGAGAACACATACTTCAGTGACGGTATATCCGAAGAGATTCTGAATGCCCTCGTGCAAACCAATCGTATGCCAGTCATTGCGCGTACTTCTTCGTTTCAATTCAAAGGCAGCAACTTGGACCTTATGCAGATTGGCAGCGCCTTGAATGTAACCCACATTCTTGAGGGAAGTGTCCGCAAATCTGATAGAAGGGTCAGAATCACTGCGCAAGTGAACGATGCCATTACAGGGGTTCAACTATGGTCCAATACGTATGACGGGGATTTACGCGACGTTCTGGGGGTACAGAGAGAGATCGCAACATCGATAGTAAATGAGCTGCATTCCCTTCTGAAACTGCAAGCTTCACAGGACGTCACCACTGCATATTCCTGCGAAGTTGAACAGCGATTCCTATCGATTGTGAACGCGTAATTCTCCAACGCATCAAACCTGTCGCGTTTTACCGCGACCGTTCATCTTCAGTCAACAGTTTTCTTGGTTTTGCGCATTGATTCTCCTT
>JASMJM010000065.1 GCA_030749725.1 Pseudomonadales bacterium
ACCTGACGCCGGTCCCGTTTGCTTGTCTTCACGACCACAGTGCCTGCCATCTTGTCATGCCAGCCCTGTTTCATTGGGTCGAAACCGACCCAGAGAAAGCCCAGTCCCATTGGAAAGAGGCCCACATAATACCCCAGGTAACGGATGAGGAATTGCCCGGTACTGGGCTTGGCGCCGGTCTTGGCATCGACGATTGTCGCGGAAATCAGCATCTTGCCTGGGGTAGCGGACTTGAACAGCCAGAAGAGGATGACGATCACTGCCATCAGTGTCGCATCGAAGGACAATTGATAAGTCAACACCAGCAGCAGTCGCTGCAGATCGGCAGCATCCTGCAGATCATAGTCTGCCATCTGGATCTCTCCCAGGACCATGACAACGACCGGAGTGATAAGGATGGAAACAGCCACCGAATCGATTATGAAAGCCAGGAATCGAGCCCAGAATCCGACATAATGAATCGATGCTACATCTGATGTTTCCGTCATCTAAGATCAGCCTTTTCGGTTGTAGATCCAGCAGAGCTGGACGAATTAATCACACTTTTCTCATGCTGTCAAAGCAGCCACCATTTGATTTCCATTCCGTGGTGGTATGCGCAGATGTAGCTTAGGTGCACACGGAACCTCTAGCTACTCGAAGCGTCAAATTACTGTTAAGGGCGTCCTGTCTTGGCAATCCAAGCTCGATGTCGGTGGGTTCCATGTTGGGCAGACTCATGCGGTCTAAAATCCTGATCGGAGTAACGACACTGATGACAGCCATCCCCGTAGCTGCGGATTGGTGCCACGTCATGCTCGGAGAGAGATATCAACGGGCAATTGATCTCCCTAGATATCACACTCAAATTGAAAGTGAATATGTTCGAGCAATAAACCTGTATATTCGTGAGCGCGCCGATGGCTCAATGTCGATCAAGTTCCGCGACGAGGAGTTACCCGTGCGCCGCGCACGGCTTGTGGAGCGATTCAAGGCATATCAACCGGATTTGCCGAGATATGCAAGGGAACAGCTCGCGAAGCTGGACAGACTACGACTGTTCAGCCCGGATATAGAACGGGCATTTGAAAAGCTGGCACAAAAGAAACACAAGCCCGCACTACGATGCCTTGGCCACATCTATGAATATGGTATCGGCGTGGACATTGATCTCGCCAGTGCCTGGGCATTCTACGATACCTATAATCTGGTTGCTGGTAGCGATGGCAGGGATTCGTATCGTGACCGGGTCTCGAAAAATATGACTGAAATGCAGATCTTGGCAGGTCAGGGATTGGCTCGCACCTTTAAGGACTTGTACACAGACGCATGGAAGATGCCGTCGATGACCATAATTCAGTAAACGGTTGAGATCAGTCGGGCTGCGATCAGCCGGGCTGCGTTCAGACTATCTGATGACCGTTTGAAAACCCAACTCGGAAGACAAGCCAGTGGCCGTCGCTGCGGCCGATCACGCAGCTATGAAACGCGTCGAGTGCATTGGCGTCTGGCATCGGTTCTTCGATCCTGATGGTACGGTCTCACGCCCTGACGTCGATTCATCCATCTTCGCTCGGCAATCCGCTGATCCCTTCTGTTCCTGCGCTCTTCTTTCATGTTGGACGTCTTTGATTCGCTTCGATAATGATACCACGATTATTCAGAGTGCCGACGATGGGCACTTGTCAGAACGGTTTGAGCATAACCTATAGCGCAGTTTCGCGCATGGAATATTAACCAGTTAAATCAGTACCTTAAGGCTGTTTTCGGTGAGGGTTATCAGCTGTATTTCCCTGTGGGTGCACCATGGGTGCAGCATTCTAGCACTTGCACGGTATATGCTACTGCAACCAGATTCAAGGTGGTAAAATCCCATTCCGATCTAGACTCTTCATGAGTCGCCCCATGCCGGACCAACCACCGACAAAGAACGAGGCTCGCGAACAGCTTGAAGCTGACACGAAGGTGTTCCTGCGCAGAGGTGGGAAGATCACGGAGATTGCTCAGGGAAGAACCAATTGGAAGCCAAAGGCATTCGTAATGGGTGTGGCAGAGAAACGGGAGAAAGAGCAGCGATGATCGAGAAAGCTCTGTACGTCACCGCGATGATTTTAGTCGCATTAGTGTTTCTGTTTGCAGAAAACCTTACGCGCCTTCGGATTAGGATACTGAGGAGAATGCACTGGGACCGAATGGCTGATCTTGCAGAGAGATACAGCAAGATTCGCGTAATTGTCACCCGGGTCGTTATGGTCGTGTTATTTATCGTCCTCGGCTGGCTTCTGGTGAATCCTTAAGCAGCAGGGGCACGCCCGAAGGCGCACCCCGTATCCCGTCTCACGACGTTCCCGTCCTGGCTTCCCTCGCCAGTCTGAGCTGCTTGGACTCCGTGATCTCCCGACTTGCCTCAAGCACGTACCGGTAGTTATGGCAAGCGGACAGCAGCTCGCTGAGATCCTCGAACAGACTGAACACCTGTTTCAGGTCGCTCCTCTCAGGCGGGACGTGTTCCGGCTCCAGGTCCTCGCTTAGCGACCCGTCACAAGACTCCATGCACTCGATCACGATCTTCGAGACAACCGCCATCTGATCGGGGATGGCCGATAGCCGGTGGCTCAGAAACGAGTGCATGTCCTCCATCACGTCAGTGTCGCCTTCCACCAGGTGAAAGGGACCAGCATGCTGGTGCGGTGAGAGATCGCCTAACGCTTCAAAGAAGTTCGTGAAACTGCAGACGGACGGGGTTGGGGTGGTATCATTTGATTTAGCCATAACTGACTCCCTTAGAGTTGGTCTTGGTTAGGCCCCGGTTGGTGTTCTAAGCACCGGCCGGGTCCGCTTTCACCATTGCGGTGATGTGGGAATCATACTCTCGGTTCAGCCGATAGTGCAACTTTTTCGTCTGGATCTCTAAAGATTCTCTTACTCTCACACCTTGCGCGGTGATGCAATCCGGGCTTCTATATCTCCGGAGGCGAAGTCACGCCCTCAAGAAAGCAACCGAGAATGTGCTAACAAGAACTACGAGGAGTATCAAGAACGAGATGCCAAATACGCGCCCCCACCCGTAGAACTCCCCGCCCTCCTGCTTGTGGCGGGATAAATCCTTCCCTTGAAGAAGTTGGGCGATGACGGCTACAACACCTAACTGCAGCACCATCCTGGAACCTCGCAGATAGATTTGCAGATAATATTCGTTCTCCTCTACTCGCGAAATGTAGAAACTGGTGATCCATAGGAGTACATAGCCGAGCAGACCGAGAGCGATGGAAATGAACGCGGCGCGGCTGTCGCCGACCTTGGAGTAGTTGCTAGAGATCAACACGGCACCGGCAAGCCAGGACCCGATAAACGTGGCCACCACTATCCCGCGCATAGAATAGAGCTTGAAGGTTCGTGGGGATTCAGAATCGACGTCGCTGGTCATAGCGATTCTTCTTTTTATTCCTCAGAGCGTCAGAATACCCACCATTGATTTCAATGGCAAATTAGCCTCGTTTCCCGCTCACCCCATTCCGATATTCGAGACGCGCGCCACGCCTTGTCAGCCCAATGGGAGTTCTCGTGAATTGGTCATGGTTGTTCTCCCTTGGTGGGTGGGAGTGTACTATCCGACCAGACGGGGTAAGCTTAGGCTATCTGGATGCAAAACAACCACTAATCCGTCCAGAGAAGGGAGTCTGAAATGGCAAAAAGAATATGCAGCAGATTCAATGTTGGCGCAGTAAGTTTGGCCATTACGTTATCGATTGCTTCGTGTGCAGGGTCTGCACAGGACGACGCAGATGCCTTGGCAGATGCGTTGAGCGCGGCGTGGCCTGGTATGAAGGAAAACGTAAGAGTAGTTGACTGGGAGGGTAAGGTGCTGAGGGAAGGCTCAAATGGGTTTACCTGCTTACCGACGCCGCCAGATATGGCAGGAGCCACACCGATGTGTATGGACAGCGAGTGGATGAAGTGGGCCGATGCCTGGCAGAACAAGAAGCCATATGCACCCGAGTCACTCGGAATCTCTTACATGATGGCGGGCGACGAGGGAGCCAGCAATATAGACCCCTACGCAGAGGGTCCGACCGACGACAACGAGTGGATCGATGAGGGTGCGCACCTGATGATTCTTGCACCTGGTGGGCTGCTGGATACGTTTCCGACGGACCCGCAAAATGGTGGTCCCTATGTCATGTGGAAAGGCACACCATACGCACACTTAATGGTGCCGGTCGGTCCACGCTAAGCCCATAATCGCGCAAAGTCCCCAACAACCTACCCAAGGGTGAGATCAGTCCTGGAACGTGTGACGCTGTGCGGGTTGAATGGGTTGTTGGGGGTGAGTGTGTTTCCAATTTCGCACCGGTGGCACATAGTCAGTTTTCAATCTCAGTTGCCTTAGCTTGCCCATATCTCCTGTTCGCAGTTTTTGCGTTACTTAAGGTTAGGGCTGGTTATCGTCTTATGGTCTGAGCATAACCTTGATTGCTGCCTCTGCGTTCAGTTGAGTCTCATAGGCTTCACTGGCATCCTCCAATGAGAATTCGTGCGTGATCAGGGGTTTACGGTCCACCTTGCCGCTGGTGATCATCTCAAGCGATTGGGCGAACTCTTGCGGCGACCAGGCCCAGGAGCCGAGCAGTTGGATTCCCTTGCGCACGATGACATTGTGATCGATCTCCAACGCTTTCTCGAAGACCGCCACTACCACCACCTTACCGTTCTGTGTTACCAGACTGAGGGCCTGTTCCAGCACACTGGTGCCGCTGAAGTCACGGGGGGCACCGGCACAATCGAACACGGTATCCACCCGACTGACCGGTGCTTCCACCAGGCTCAGTTGCCCGGAACCGGTCAACTCGGAGATCTTGCTCACGGCATCTTCACGTCCGGCGTTGAAGGTCACGTCGGCTCCCAGTTGGGTTGCCATTTCCAGACGCTTGTCCGACAGGTCCACGGCGATGATCCTCGCCCTGCAGAGCGCTCTGATCGCCTGCACCACGCCGAGCCCGATGATACCCATTCCCATGACCACCAGTGTTTGCTCGTCAGAAGGAGCTGCCAGATTCACTGCGTGCAGAGAAGTCGCCAACGGTTCGCTGGTCGCTGCCTCGGCAAAGCTGATGTGGTCGGGCAACTGGGATATGGATGGCACCATCCGCGGGGCTACCTTGAAATACTCCGCGTTGGCACCCATGCCCACGGTCGTGACCCGATCACCCACCTTGACGGTCTGCACATCTCCTTTGGTCTCGACGATCTCGCCGCTGAATTCATGCCCGAGGATGCGGCCAGTCTCCGTCGGCAGACCCAGACCGAGAAACAAACCGTGCCGATAGGTATGCAGATCCGATCCGCAGATACCACATGCATGAACCTTGATGAGCGCTTCGCCGTCCTGCAGGGTCGGCGTTGGCACCTCCTCGAATCTGACGTCGCGCGGGCCGTGGAAAACTGCAGCCTTCATCTCTCATTCTCCTTTGGGAAGCCGGCTAAATGGTACCCTGTTATGTGCATCTCTTCACCCTATGCATAGCTTCCCACGGCTTTGGTCGCCGCGGTTTTCGAGCTTGCGCCGACTGTCAAGATTAATTACGCTGGCTTATCCATAAAATAAATGTGGTTGGATTCGACTTGAGCGATTTCTCCTATACAAAGGACTTCCGTGTTGATGCCTACAAGGACTCACCCCTGATCGAGGGGGAGAGTCGGGATAGCCTCAACTCCCTCAGCCTGCTCAATATCGCGGCTCGAACCTGGCCATACATACGGCCCGAGATAAAACACCTGTCGATACTGGCGGTGCTCTTCCTGCTGTTGATTCTGTTGGGCGTCGTCATGGCCGCCCTGCTCTCCGATATATTCTACAATCATCTGATCAATGGCGATCCGCTTACGGATCGACTGTCAACGCTATTGAATCTGCACGGAAGCCACTATCTGGACGTAGCAGAACTGTCAGCAGAGTCGAGGCGGGAGGTCAGAGTGGAGATGTTCTGGTTTGCCTGCAAGGTCGGTGTGTTCGGAATTCCCGCCATATACGGCGCCTTCTTTTATTACATGTGGATCAGGCAACGCATCAACCAGAATCTGCGCGTGAAGATGATGCATCAGGTGCAGAGCCTGTCACTGCGTTTCCACGCCAACACCCAGTCCGGCGACGCCATGTATCGGGTATACCAAGACAGCGCCATGGTGACCAATATCATTCAGCTATTGCTGGATTCCGCCAGGGATCTATTCAGGTTCGGCGTTGCCCTGCTTACCTTGTACCTCTTTGCACCGCAGCTGGCCGGTATGTTGTTGATGATCACCATTTGTCTGGGATTTCTCTGCAGACTGATGAGTTCACCGATGCGGCTGGGATTCAGGACAGCGCGCGAAACCAACAGTCGTCTAACATCGCGCATCCAGATCTCCGTGGCTGGAACCAAGGTCGTCAAGGCGAACGGTGCAGAACATGATGAGTTGCTGCGCTTTCAGCAGGAGCAGCGGCGGGCCTTTTCAGCGGCCTATGATGCCCGTGCCAGATGGTCCCGTTTCGGTATCTACAACTTCACCATATTTGCCTTTGGCCTGCTGGTAGGTGAGTCCTATATGGCGCTGCTCTCCGGTCTCGGTGCTGCCACCTACTCTACCGCGACCGTGTTTACGGTATCGGTTGGTTTCACCCTCTGGAATCTGGGTGCATTCCGATTCGCGGTGGGTCGCATGGGGGATTCAGGAATCCAGGCGCTGATACTGCGCTGGGGCGCATTCCAGGAAATGACCGTGGGACTCGACCGCGCCTTCGAGATTCTGGATCAGGAACCTGAAGTCACCGATGCTGCGGATGCAATCGAGATGGAAGATACCGATCCCCGCGTGAGTTTTGAGCAGATCCACTTCAGTTATGAGAAGACCAAGCCGACCCTCACCGACATCAGTTTCACCGCCGAACCAGGCAGCGTGACTGCCATCGTCGGTCCCACCGGATCCGGCAAGAGCACCTTGATGTCGCTGCTGCTGCGCCTGTTCAATTCCGATTCGGGCGTCATTCGAGTCGGTGGCCGGGATGTCAGGGAATACACGGTGGACAGCCTGCGCAAACAGGTTGCTATCGCCCTGCAGGAAAACATCCTGTTCAGCACATCCATCCGTGAGAACATTCGCTATGCGGATCCGGGCGCCAGCAACGATCAGGTCCAGGCAGCCGCACGGATCGCGGAGGCGGACTCATTCGCCCGGGCGCAGTCCTATGGATATGACACGGAACTCGGTGAGCGAGGAGCTAAACTCAGCACCGGCCAGAGACAACGAATCTCCATTGCCAGAGCCATTCTCAAGGATCCGTCGATTCTGATACTGGACGAACCAACAGCGGCACTGGATGCGCAGACTGAAAGCAGAGTCATGCAGAATCTAAACGAGTGGGGCAGCGGACGCGTTATCTTCCTCATTACCCATCGCATATCGACGATCCGTCAGGCTGACCAGATCATCTATCTGAAGGACGGCCGCATCGCAGAGGTGGGATCTCACGAAGAGTTGGTTGCAGTCCCCGAGGGCGCCTACCGGAATTTCGTTGCTCTGGAGGAATCCTTGATGAATACCACATCAACTGAAAAAGCCCTTCTGTCATGAGCCAGCAATTTGAATCAACCACGGTCTTGAGCGGACTGGAATCTCTGCAGATCGTGCGGCGTACGCTGGCCTATGCCTGGGGTATCCGCTATCGCTATCTGGTGAAACTCTGCCTGGCTGTTGTCGCGATATTTCCCCCGCTGATTCTGGTGTGGCCATTCAAAATCATCATCGATAACGTCATCCTGGGCAATCCCATCGAACAGTCCGGCGCCGCCTACCCATCATTTATCCAACCTTTTATCGACATCCTGGTGGGCGAATCTCCCCTGGTCATTATGATCTACATCGTGATATTCGGCTTTATCACGATTGTCCTGATGGGAGCGTTCGGCGAATCCGGCACCACCTCCACGCAGAGGGATGGGGTTAACTCCGATCTTGCTGACGGCACCGACGTAGCCACCCGTACTGAAAACGAGGCAAACAAGGCGCAGAGTTCAATCGGCGGCATCATGGGGTACCTGGAGTTTCTGTGGACAATTCGCATCACCCATCTGCTCAACTACAGACTAAGGGCAGAGGTCTATCAGCGATTGCAAAGCCTGCCCATGTCCACCCTGGAGGATGAACGCATTGGCGATGCGGTATACCGCGTCATGTACGATACGCCGGCCATCACTGATCTTTGTGACAAAGCCATCGTGGTGCCGGTGCAGGGCGTTGCCCAGATATTCATCATCCTCATGATGCTGCAGATGTCCTTTAACGATGCTCCCGAGCTATTCTGGATTGCCCTTTCCGCGCTACCCCTGTTTTTCGTAGTCTTCATGCTCTACACGAGAAGACTGCGCAAACAGTGGGAGATCAGCCGCGACCAGGGCGCAACGACGACCGCCTCGATGGAAGAAAGCCTTGGCAATATGCTGGCCGTACAGAGCCTTGGCGGTCAGAAGCGGGAACTTACCCGTTTCGCCCAGACCAGTCAGGCATCGTTTCGTGGCTATCTGCTGGGATACGGCCTGATGATGCTGGTGTCGATCACCGGCATCTTCATATTCGGTGCGGTGGTGATGTACGCACTGACCATCATGACCGATCTCATTATCGAAGGAATCCTGAGCCCCGGTGATCTGGTGGTCATCTATGTGTTTTACAGAAACATCTTCACCTCCGCCAGAAGAATCGGGGGCCTGTGGCTCGATCTCCAGTTCCCCATCGCCGGGATGAGACGGGTCTACCTGCTGATGAATCTGCCGCTGGAAGAGGACGTTGAAGCGCCGCTGGACCTTGCCGCCATCACCCGGGGATTGAGATTCCGCAATGTCTCGTTCAGCTATCCGGATGGAACCGAGGCCCTAAGAGACATCAGTCTGGAGGCCGGCATGGGACAGATGATTGCCCTCGTGGGCAGCACCGGTGCCGGCAAGACTTCACTGGCCTACATGATCCCCCGATTCCACAATCCCTCCTCCGGCGAAGTGTATCTCGACGATCAGGACATAGCCGGCGTCTCGCTTCAGTCGCTACGCTCCCAGATCGCATTCGTCTTTCAGGAAACCACCCTGTTCGACGGCACCGTCGAAGAAAACATAAGAATCGCCAAGCCCGACGCCACAGACCTGGAAATCAGAACGGCAGCCTCTGTCGCCGGCGCTGACGAGTTTATCAAGGCATTGCCTCACGGTTACAAATCGCACCTCGGAACCAAGGGCGACAAGCTTTCCGTGGGACAAAAACAGCGAATCTCCATCGCCAGAGGACTGGTGCGCAATGCACCGATCCTCATCCTCGACGAACCGACCTCCGCCCTGGATCCGGAAACCGAGAACAACCTGGTGCAGACGTTACACAGAGCCAGCCAGAGCAAACTCGTAATCGTCGTCGCTCACCGCCTCTCCACCATTCGCGCGGCTGATCAAATCCTGTTCCTCGACGATGGTAAGATTCTGGAACGCGGTACTCATGAAGAATTGATGACGATTGACAATGGTGCCTACCGACAATTCGTCATGCTGCAGACCAAGGGTGCAGCATAGCGGAGATCTCTCGCTCGCTTCCGTCAAGGCTCACATACCACGTGCTTTAGTTCTGATCAAGGATGTTCGCAGAAGGGGTTGGGGTCCGTCGGCGGCACCCCTCCTTTTCTCCGCGGCGCGCGGCTCTCAGCTACCCTCAGTTGGTCAGGAGCCCCTGTGGGCCCGCCGGCGGTACCCCTCCCTCCGCGCCCTCGACGCTGTCCGAACGCGGCCCGGCGTAATTATGGGCATAATTATGGGGACAGCTTACTTAATTCTGTCTGGATTCCCGGCGTGCTGTGCTCACGCAATTAAGTAGACTGTCCCTGTAATTCCGAATCAGAACCACTTAGCAGAATTCCGCTGTACCCATAATTCCTCCAAGTAATCACTCAGCGTGGAGTTGGTTGAGATATGGGATGGGGGTGTTGGCGGAGCGCGGTGGAGCCATGTGTAATTATGGGGACAGCTTACTTAATTCTGTCTGGATTCCCGGCGTGCTGTGCTCACGCAATTAAGTAGACTGTCCCTGTAATTCCACTGTGCTCACGCAATTAAGTAGACTGTCCCTGTAATTCCCGCAGCGTGCAGTTGGTTGAGATATGGGATGTGTAATTATGGGGATAGCTTACTTAATTCTGTGTGGATTCCCGGCGTGCTGTGCTCACGCAATTAAGTAGACTGTCCCTGTAATTCAGCTATCAATAGACGGACGTACATGGCACGCCAATCTTCAAGTAATCACCCAGCGTGCAGTTGGTTGAGATATGGGATGGGGGTGTTGGCGGAGCGCCTTCGGAGCGCGGTGGAGCCATGGATGGCGGAACCGTGATCCAGGTGTCTTGTGCCATGGATGGCACAAGGCAAGTAGCGTAGGCAACACCCCCATCCCATGTCTCAGGGACCCGCAGATACGAACAATAACGAGTAACCGATCCCCTCTCGCCTTGCCCCTTCGGTCTATGAGAGAATGCAGCAAACCATGGCACAAGTGTTAGGTGATGCGAACTCTAAAACAGATGATGACTAGCGCGCTGTTAGCGATAGCGGTGTTTTCTTTGCAGGTGGCTCGGGCTGGAGATGAATCGCCCGTGTTGGCGGATCAGGAATATAACTCAACCGTTCCCAACATGACTGGCGTACTCGGTTACTCCGCCACTGAAGTGATATCGTCACACGATGAAATAATCAGGTATATGAGCGCACTGGTCGACTCCCGGCCGGACAGGGCGAAATTGGTGGAATATGGCGAAACCTGGGAGGGCAAGAAACTGGTCTACGCCGTGATCAGTTCGCCCGACAACATGGAGAAGTTGTCTCAATACCAACAGATGATTATAGCCTTGGCCAGCTCCAGGCAGTCGAGCGAACTTATCGAGCAATACGCTGATGAACTCCCGGCCACTGTCTGGTTGGCCTATGGTATACACGGCGACGAGATATCCTCCTCCAATGCAGCGATGCTGACAGCCTATCACCTGTTGGCTGCGGATCAGGATGAACTGGTCGCTCAGATGCTCGATAGCACGATAATCTTTATCGATCCGCTGCAGAATCCGGACGGTCACGATCGTTTTGTGCATCACTTCAGAACCCATGTGGGTCTAGTCGCTGACGACTACCCTCAGGCTGCGGAACACATGCAGACCTGGCCAGGTGGACGCACCAATCACTATTTCTTTGACATGAACCGGGACTTCTTCGCACAGACCCAACCTGAAACTCGAGCCCGCGTCAAAGTACTGCAACAGTGGTACCCGCTGGTCTATGTGGATTTTCACGAGATGGGTGCAGACAGCAGTTATTTCTTTCCGCCTACGGCACCACCCACCAATCCCTATCTGACCAAGACACAGCAGGACAATTTCAGTCTATTCGGTATGAACAATGCCCGGTGGTTCGATCGATACGGCCTCGATTATTTCACACGGGAAGTATTTGACTATTTCTATCCTGGCTATGGGGATAGCTGGCCCGGCTATTACGGTGGCATCGGCATGACCTATGAACAGGCATCCGCACGGGGATTATTGGTGAGACGTCGTGATGGCAGTCTGCTCACTTTCGGTGACGGCGTACAGCATCACTTTATCACCTCGCTCGCTACCATCGAAACGGCATCTCTTCACCGGCAGAAACTGTATGGAGACTTTGTCGCCTACCGTCACTCCGCGATCGCTAACGGTCAGGAAGGTACGCGCAACTATGTTCTGCCCCTTCAAGGGGATCACTCTTCGGTGCGCAAGCTGGCCGGATTGCTTGCATCTCAGGGCATCGAAGTATTTCAGTCAACGCGCCCGTTTCAAGCTTGTGGTCAGCATGGCAAGGGAACCTATGTCGTTCCGTTAGCACAGCCTACACAACGGTTGATCAAAGTGCTGCTGGATGTGAACATCGATATGGAGGATGAGTTTATCAGTGAGCAGGAGCGTCGCCGTACCAAGAATCTCGACCATGAGATGTACGATGTCACTGCTTGGTCTCTACCACTGATGTTTAATCTGCAGGCCATTCCCTGCGGCAGAAAGATAACTGCTGACCTTGAGAGAGTTACCCAATTTGACGTCAAGGGTAGTATTGTCAATGGCAACGGGAACGACGATGCCAAGATAGCTTACCTGGTTGCCTGGGGAGAGAATTCAGCGGGCAGACTCCTGACCGCCTCACTGCGAGCCGGGCTCAAGGTAAGGAGTAGCGACAAACCTTTTACGATTGGCGGCACTGAATTCCCCAGTGGTTCTTTGATCTTCAAGGTGAAGGACAATCCTGACAATCTTGCGGTGGTTCTGACTGAAATCGCCGGGACAACCGGTGCTAATGTCGTCGTTACCGATACATCCTGGGTTGAGAAGGGCATTAACTTCGGCAGCGACCAGGTCGTGCCAATCAAGGCCGCGAGGATAGGACTGCTGTGGGATACGCCCACCTCAGCCTACTCGGCAGGAGAAACTCGATTTGTGTTGGAGAGACAGTTCAATTACCCGGTCACGCCAATCCCAGCTCGTATTCTGCCAACAGCCGACTTGAGCCTGTTTGATAGCATTGTAATTCCGTCAGGAAGTTACGGGCTGCGTAAGTTACCGTCAGACAAACTAAAGCAGTGGGTGGAACAAGGTGGCACACTTATAGCCTTGGATAATGCCGTTTCCCATCTCGGCAGCGACCTGCTTGACGTCAAGGAGGAGTATCTCGCCCGGGACAAGGACGCGGCGAAGGATCCGGGGTCGAAGGACGCAAAGACGTCCGGCAAGAAGACCGACGCAAAGGACGACGGCAAAACCGGCAAAGCCAAGGGAACCATTCTGGATAGTGCGGATGACTATCAAGACGCCATCCGATCCCCTCAGCAAGCGCCTGATACGGTTCCGGGGGTGATTCTTCGTGCTGAAGTAGATCGTGATCATTGGCTGGGTGCGGGTCTCCCGGACACGGTCAATGTGCTCTTCTCAGGGCAGCGTATCTATACACCGATCACGCTCAACAAGGGCAGGAACGTGGTGAGATATAAGGAAGCGGACCAACTACTGGCAAGTGGATATCTGTGGAAAGAGAATCGAAAGCAGATTGCCTACAAGCCCTTCCTGCTGGCGCAACAACACAAGAAAGGGTGGGTTATCGGTTTTACCTCGTCTCCCAACAAGAGAGGGTACCTGGACGGATTGAACCTGCTGTTTCTCAACGCCGTATTTCGCGGCCCTGCCCACGCCGCCAAGTAGCACTAACCAATCATGCTGTAGCCGCCGCTCACGCTGAGCACCTGGCCGGTGATGTAACCGGCTGCGGCCTGGGACGACAGGAATAGGACAGCACCGGTCACATCGCGGGGGCGACCCAGTTTCTTCAGCGGCAGACCACCAGCAATTCTAGTCAGTTGCTCCTCTGTAAACATATTGTCCTTGTCCACCCACATGCTGTTGACGCCGATCTCATCGTCCCCTTCCGGAATGGTCACGCCGGGACATACGACGTTGCAGCGAACACCGTAACGGCCATTCTCCCTGGCGATGGTCTTCATGAAACTGTTGATGCCTGCTTTCATGGCACCATAAACAGCTTCCTTCGGTTCACCCTGACGGCTGGCATCGGAACTGATGGACACGATGGCGCCGCCGGTTTTCACCATGCGTTCCAGCACGGTATGGGTGCAATTCAACATACCGATAAAATTGATCTCCACCACCTTGCGCCAGAAGTCGGGCGATGTCTGCATAAAGAACATCAACTGGTCCCAGCCAACATTGTTGATCAGCACGTCGACGTCCCCATAGCTGCTCTGCGCCGTCGTCACCATCCTTTGCACCTGCTCGATATCAGTGACGTCAGTCGGCACTACCTGAATGGCTGCGGCACCGAGTTGTCGGGCCTCCACTGCGACCTTGTCCGCCTGTTCAGCATCCAGATCCGCCAGCGTGATGTTGGCTCCCTCCCGGGCAAATCCCAGTGTAATGGCTCTGCCTATATTGGATGCACCGCCAGTGACGATTACCGACTTTCCCGCTAGCTCAAGATCCATATGTCTCTCCCTGCTTTCAGTCTGTCTCTATTTGGTCGATCAGTCGCAATAGTAGAAAACCTGGGTTTCAACCACCCTCAAAGAATCTGCGTGGATTATCTACAAATAGGACGTCCAAGGTTTCATCGGAAACACCCATATCCCGAAGTTGTGGGAACACCACATTCTTCATGTAGAGAAAACCATGGGGATTCCTCCGCGTCAGTTCCTCTTCGGTTGGCATGGTTCCGTCCGGCTTCTCCGGGATGACATGCAGAGCAATAGCGTCGTGTGAAGGACACAACCGATCCGTATAGCCTGCATCCATGAGCGCTTTCAGCGTATTTGTTCGAGCCGTGGAACTGACGTACCCTCCCGGATAGCGATCCAGGCCCAGATAGCAGCCCTGATCGAGAATCCAGCTCAGATACTCGACATCGGTGGTGTCGTTGGAGTGGTCGATCTTCACCCTGCTGAGATCGACCCCCTCCTCCTTCAGGATGGCAATCTGTCTGCGGCCTACTTGACCTGTTGGGAATGAATGTATCATTAGGGGCAGCCCTGTTTGCAGTTGCGCCCTGGCTGCTGCGCGTGCCATCACTTCCAATTCCGGCGTTACTCCATCACTGTCAGCGGCGGATTTCAGAATTCCGGCCTTGATCCCGGTATCGCCAAATCCTTCCTCTACGTCACGAATAAACAGCCGCGCCATCTGATCGGCGGAAACGCCACGCATAAAGCGGGGCACATCCAGCCACCAGCCGGTACAGACGATGACATTGACCTCTGCCTGCTGCGCGACCGTGGCCAACAACGGGGCGTTTCGACCCAAATCATGGGTAGTAGCGTCTACCAGCGTATCCACACCCCCGTCTTTTGCCTGCTTCAATCGGCTGACCCCACGCGCTACCGCATCTGCGCCGATGAGTGCCGGATAGTCCGAGTATATGCCGCTGGCAGCCACCATGACGTGCTCATGCATCAGGGTGAAGCCCAACTCAGCAGTATCGAGCGTGCCGAGCACAGTATTTACAGTTGCCATAAAGAATCTCCCTGGTTGAATGGGTTCTGCCTGGATCTATCTCAAACCCAGACCATAGTGGCGGCGCGGACGGGCTGTCACGACCGATCCAGAACAGCAGTGACCTTGATCTCAACCCTGGCTCCCGGCCTGGCCAGTGAAGATACCCCGATCGCGGTCCAGGCAGGCCAGGGCTCCTTGAGATACTCATCCCGTACCGACATGAAGTGGCCCAAATGTGACATCATGTCAACATGGAAACTGGTGTACTCCACGATCCGATCAAGTCCGCTACCAGCTTCCTCCAGCAGTGTGGTGATTCCCTGCCACGCCAGCCGAAACTCCTCTTTGTCCTCTGTCGGTACATTTCCCGATGCATCCGTTCCGATGATGCCCGACGCAAACAGCATCCCGTTGGCAATAACACCCTCGGAAAAATGAAATTGGTCGTAGGATCCCTTGGCGGCGGCCGGAACAACCGTTTCAAAATTCGCCATCGCTTCTCTCCGCTGTAGTGTGCCGAGCCGTCAATATATCAGAAACAGGATAACCATAGATCTATTTCTTCCTTAGCCCCGCTTCGAATGGCTCCCCAATATCTGTAGAATCCCTACCATATCTGTAGAATCCCGACCACAAGTGATGGTTTCTCGACAGTAAAAGGGAACTATGAAGACACATTACGAAGATCACGACCGCTTGTACCAGGGATTCAAGGCACAAGGTCAACCGGGATGGGATTCCGAATACGCGAATTTCAAAACCCACATTGAGAAGATCCTCGCCCACGGCATTGCGCCCACATCGGGCAGATTGCTCGAGTTGGGCTGCGGGGCGGGGAATATGACGCTGTGGTTCGCTAACAAAGGTTATGAGGTGTCCGGTGTGGATATTTCGCCCACCGCCATCGAGTGGGCAGAAGAGAATGCTCGGGAAATGAAGCTCGCGGGTAAATTCTGCGTCGGCAACGTGACGGATCTGGCTGAGTATCCCGATGATTACTTCGACTTCATCTTTGATGGACACTGCCTGCACTGCATTATCCACGAAGATCGCGGCCGCATGTTGAGCAGCGTTCACCGAGTGCTGAAGCCTGGCGGTTACTTTCTGGTGGATACCATGTCTGCACCCGTCGACCTGGAAAAACTGCAGCAGGAGTTGGCTGCCACCGACAAGCATTTCGACGACAAAAGCAAATGCGTTCTGCTCGACTCATCGGATATCGCCATCCGTTACCTGGGCAATCCTCAGGAGATCGTCCGCGAGGTGGACGTTGCCGGATTCGACCTGTTGCGATGGATAGTCGACTCGACCCAGCAGGACACCCATCACGACCTGACCATCGAGGCAATCAAAGCCTGAGCTCGATGCAAGCAGGCGGACAGGGTGCAGGCTCCCGGAATAGTCGGCTTGTCACCCATCCAGCGCTTCTTGGTAATCTCTGAAAATGGATCAGCAGATTCGTTGTGAATTCTGTGGTCGCCTCTGCCCTCGCCAGCCACCTACCTCACACATTAAGGGGATATTTGCACAAATATTGTTTCCAACCACGGGAATATGTGCCATATTCTTTAAATATCAATAACTTAGAACAAATCAGAGCACCATGCTGCAGCATGCAAACCGTTCCCCCCTGTCTTTCGGCTATTGGCTGATCGGCGCGGCCTTTGTGGCTCAGTTCGTGTCAGTGGGCGTGCAAAACTATGTCTTCGGTGCATTCATGACACCGATGATCGAGGAGTTCGGCTGGAGCAGGACCGAGTACTCTCTGCCAAGAACAGCAGGTCAGTTCGTGATGGCCTTCACCGGTTTTATCATCGGAACTTAAGTCGACCGCTACGGCGGCCGACCGTTCATGCTGGCTGGAATCGTTGTCCTATGCGCATCCCTGCTGGCTTTAAGCGGTGTCGAAAACTTGCTCCAATGGGTGCTACTCAACGGGTTGGTGCTGACCATCGGCGCCGCAATGATCGGCAACCTGGTGGTGAACGTGACGTTGGCCAAGTGGTTTGTTGAATTCCGCGGCCGGGCCATCGCATTTTCCGCTATGGGGGTTTCCTTTGCCGGTGTTGTGCTCACTCCCGTGATGACCTTGATCATCGACGCGTGGGGCTGGCGTGCCGCCTGGCAGGTGCTGGCGATCGGCGCAGCCGTGTTGATCGTGCCAGTCTCTACGCTAATGAGGCGTGCGCCCGAAGACTATGGGCTCCACCCAGACGGCAAGTCCGATACCCAGGTCGCCGCCGGGGATGCCCAGCAGGCGATGACCGATTTCGCCAAATCACTAACCCGTCAGCAGGCCCTCAGAACCATGTCATTCTATTTGCTGGTGCTGGCATTCGGGCTATTCCTGGTTACCATCAGCGTGATGCTACTGCAGACTATTCCGTATATGACGGATGCAGGTTATTCCCGTCCCATTGCCGCATTGATGATCACGGTTGCTTCCATCCCGGCCTTTCTTTCCAAACCAATCTGGGGAATTCTCATCGACAGGCTCAACGCCAAGCCGCTTGCCGCAGCGGGAGCGGCCATCACAGGCGTCGCCATGTTCATCATCGTATTCAGCGTTCAGGTCAGGGCCGATATCTGGGTGTACAGTGGTTTCTTTCTGCTCGGCTGTGGTTGGGGAGGAATGATCCCACTGCAGGAAGTGATCTGGGCTTCCTTTTTCGGACGACGCTACTTAGGCGCGGTACGCAGCGCTGCACTGCCGTTCTCATTTCTCATATCTGCAGGCGCCCCACTTGCGGCCTCCTACTACTTCGACATAATCGGAAACTACGATGGCATCCTGCTGGCGGTTGCCGCCTCGAATCTTCTGTCAGCGGCCATGTTGCTGCTAATTCCCCCGCCGCGGGCACAGCCAGGTAGTGTACTGTCCCACAATTAAGTGGCCTTATTCGCTGGCCTATTTTATCCCTGGACTTCGTTGCTCGTCCTTATGGGGGCCCAACCCACGGCGTCCTCGCGCCTTGCCAGGAACAAAATATGCCGACCGAATAATGACCACTTGATTGCGGGACAGTACACTAG